>CALINC010000103.1 GCA_938045195.1 uncultured Treponema sp. | reverse complement strand
CACGATAAACTGTAACTTTGAAAATAGTATGTATTTTTATAAATTAAAGCTTAAAGAGCAAATTAATAACTTAATTTTTTGAATAAAGTTATGTTTTATTATCATTCCTACTAAACTTTTGTTGATAAAATTGAATATTTTCTTATTTATATACAATTTAGTTTAATATAGCGTAATTATTTATTGGCAATACCAGTAGAAATTTTTATAAACATATACTATAATATACTATATAGTATAAATAGGAGGTTGTGATATGGCAAAACCGATTAGAGAAACACCCATTTTATTTGGTGAAGATGGTAAGATTTTTGAAGAAAAAATGCAAAATGCAAAATGCACTATTACTCCTGAAAAGTATAAAATGATGTATTCTCATTACAAAGCTGTTTTAGCAAGTCTTGAGCGTGGGGAAACCGCTAGAAAAGCTCGAATGGCAGTAAGCATTGGTGTTGAAAAGTGATTATAGAATATTCTTTTTTTGATAAATATGATATTCAAAAATTTAATAATGATGTTCCAACCGATGATTTTAATTGTGGTAATAATGATTTAAATGATTTTATAAAAAATGAGGCAGAATTATATAAGCTTCAGTTAATTGCAATACCGTATATTGTTACAGAAAAAAACAAAATAGATAAAATACTTGCTTATTTTACGCTTTCTAATGACAAAATTGCTGTAGCTGATTTCATTTCAAATAATCAGTTCAATAAATTCAAGAGAAAAAATTTCAATAAAGAGAAGTATTTGAGAAGTTATCCTGCAGTAAAAATTGGTAGATTTGGTGTTTCAAAGAACTTACATGGTAATGGTATTGGAACAAATGTGGTTGACTTTATAAAATTTTATTTTTTGGAAGATAATAAAAGTGGTTGCCGGTTTATAACAGTTGATGCATATAATGATGCAGTTCCTTTTTATGAAAAAAATGGGTTTGAATTTCTTATAAAGAAAGAAGAATGTCCTACTCAGCTTATGTTTTTTGATTTAATGAATATAAATTTATAGATAGCGTCTAACACCCGCTTCAACCTGGCATTGCGGACGAGCCGCAAATGCAGGTTAAGCGAATGTTGAACGGACGCTTTGCGTCCGTTCAACGGGCGCTTTCGCGCGGAGGAAATAATGAACACAAAAAACGAACACCTAGTTGAACTTACAAAAGAGCTTCTTGATGATATTGAACTAAACCGGCAAACAGCTGAATGTTTATTGTTAAAAACCACGAGGTTAGCTAGATTCGAAGGACCTGAGGAAATTCAGAAATGGTTACGCTTTGAACTTCGTGGATATAGTGGTTCAGATGAAATAGCTATTAAATACATGGGAAAAACTGGAAGATGGATAAATAAAGACGAACATAAAGGCTATTGGTCTCCTTTGGCAGAAATTGAATCATATATTAATTCTGAAAAACTAAAGCTACAAAGCATGAGGACACCAAACATTAGTGGTGATTATGCTGCTTTCGCTGTTAGTAGTGCAAATCAAGCCATGTCTAATACAAGTGCAAATATATCGAAATTTAGTGGTATTCGAAGTAGAGTTCTTTCACTTCTTCATTCTTATGTATCAGACTTTTATTATGCAAAATTATTCGATATCCAAGCAGAGAGCATTTTTGAAACATATAAGGAAACCATCGATCTTAAATTAACAGAAGAATGCGGTGATATTCTAGATAAAATTCCATCTGTTATAAATCGCCTATCAGAAAATGATCCAGAATCTATAAGCCAAGCATTACTTACATGCAGAAGAATTATTGATGCATTCGCTAATAAGATATTTCCAGCATCAGAAGATGTGTTTGAAATTAATGGGAATAAATTGTCATTAACAAATGATAAAGTTCAAAATCGTATTAATGTATATGTTCACACTAAAACAGATAGTGATTCTATACGAAAAAAAATAAGGCAAAACTTAAGTAATCTCTATGATAGGGTTTCAAGTGCTGTCCATAACGATGTTACTCCAAATGAAGCGAAAGCATTATTCTTAAATACATATTTACTAATTGGTGAAATAATTCAATTTTAATGGAAGACGTAGAACAAATGCTTCAACCTGACATTGCGGACAAGCCTTGTTGCAGGTTAAGCGGCAGTTAGGTTGACAAGCTAACCGCTTGCGGAAAGACTTGTGCGGAACCGACCTATAATATTTACTTCGACTGAAAAGTAAATTTGTAAAATCATAGGAGGATTTTATGGCAAGTTTTTACTGTGAATACTGTGGGATGAAGTATTCTTCTGTTTCTTCATTAACATCTGGTTCTTGTTCAAGAAGTCCAACAAGAAGACACTCATTATACGAAGGAAGCGAAAAACCAAAATATACTTGTAAATATTGTGGAATGCAATATTCAAGCATATCTTCATTAACAAGCGGTTCTTGTTCAAAAAGTCCGACAAAAAAACATCATCCTGCATTATGATATGAAGTCAGCCTAACAAGAATCTTATCATTCCTGTTAGGTTCATACGCCACTAGAGTAGTAAAATTGAAATTAAAAGGAAGACATTTATTTTGAATATATATGAAAATCTTGCTACACAAGCAATAACAAGTTTTTTTTATAATGAAGCATTATGGAAAAAAGAAATTGTATTTGATTTTTTGCTAAAACCATTTAATCTACAATTGTCAGATATTGCAGAAGTAAAAGCACAGGATAATCTGAAAGAAACTGTTCCAGATTTTACAATAGTAACAAAAGATGCAAAAACTCTGCGATATGAAGTAAAGACTAATAATTCTGGGTTAACAATTTCGGAACTTGAACAAAATACAAGAGACGCATACTTAATTCGTAAAAATTACTATTCTCTTACCGAAATTCCTATTCCAAAAGATAAAATTCTATTTTGGGAAGATTTGTTTGAAATTATAGATAAAAAAGGAGCGACAACAGATTTTGCTCGTTTTGATTTAATTCGTGAATATATGTGTGAAGACATTCATACTTTATTATTTACACCGCATGAGGTAGCTATGTTATATTCTCCCGATACAATTATTGCCGTTTATGAAATGAAAGAAAAATTATTGGAGATTTGCAGAAAATTTCTTGATGCAAATGTGACAAAATATGAATATAAAAAAACTCCCGATGATAATAAATATGGTATTGGATATTATTTTAAGAAAAAAGGAGCACCGGAGTATGACTTATTTATAGGTTTATCTCTGTATGCTGAAAAATATTATTCTATTGCTAAATATATCTCAGGTGATACTTGGGATTGTTTTGAATTGGATAAAGAAATTTTAGCAAAATGCAATACTGAGGAAGAATTGCAACAAGAATTTAATAAAAATATTGAAGATGTACTGTTGAAAATAAAATAAATATAACCTAACACCCGCTTCAACCTGACATTTGTTTTGTCACGAAAGTTGCTTGGGCGGTCGCTGCTAGAGCAGCTCCCTTTTAATGCAACTTTCACATCAACTTTGCCTTATGCTTCGCATCGGCAAAGGCACAAATAAAGAAGGAGATAATACAAAAGAATCGGAGTTATTGAATTCAAAATACATAGAAGCTTTTATATTAGGAGAAAATGGCGATGAGAAAACGGACGCAGACGCATGCCGATTTTATAAGAAAGCTTTTGTAAAATATAATATTAATGGAACAGATCAATTTGCATTTCATTGGTCATGGTCAGGCTTTTTATTTAATTGGTTACATCTGTTGCATAGACGGCTTTATATAGAAGCATTAATATCGTTTGTTGTTGAGGCAGTCTTTACAGGAGTATTTTTTCCATTAACCTTAGCATATTGGATAGCAAGTGGAATGATAAATCCATTTTTATTGTATAAGAAATACAGTAAGATAGTAAGGACTTTTAAAGAAAGAAATCTAACAGAAGAAACAAAGATTGAAACCTTGAAAAATGCCGGAGGAGTCAATAAACTGACATCATTTATAATAGGGCTCATAGGACTAATAATACTTGTAGTTTTCGTATTTTTATTTTTTAGGGGTTGTTCCGGCAAATTATAAAAAAATTGTTGAAACACCTCTTATTTTGAGGTGTTTCATTGGCAAACTAGAGAAAATACTTTATATTATTGATGTTGTACGAAGCTATTTATAGGAGTTAAAAAAAACTAAAACCTAACACCCGCTTCAACCTGACATTGCGGACAAGCCGCAAATGCAGGTCAAGCGAATGTTAGACTTACTATCGCACAGAAGTAAAAATAATAATGTTATCACTATATCATTTATAGATTTTATGATATAATATCAGATAGGAGAGAATAGATGTATACAATTATAGCTTTTCTTTTAAGCGGTGTTGTAATGATTATATTCGGGATTTTAATCAGAGAATGTAAATGTTACAATCTGATAGCCGGATATAATACAATGCCTGTTGAAAAGAAAAAATCGTATAATCCACAGCCCCTTGCTAACAAAGAAGGTATATTTCTCTATTGTATAGGTTCTTTTACCATTGTATTCGGAATCATCTTGCATTTTGTGGAATATTCAAAATTATTGTCTATGATTATTAGCCTCGGCTATTCTGTTATTCTTATTGTTGCAGTTATTATCTTTATAGCAAAAGAAGCAAAAGGATTAAATGATATATAAGAGAGGTGACTAAATGAAAACTGAATTAATTTTAAAATATAGATAAAAATATTGCTGAATCGATGAGACATTATGCGGTCAAAAATAAAAAAAGTATGTCAAAATTTGTTGAAGATCTTTTTAATAATTCAATGGGTATAAATCAAAGGATAGAAGAAATATCTCCGCTGGTCAAAGAATTGAGCGGCATTATAAGAGAGCAGGATTTAGAAAATATAAGTTATATGAGTTATTTGGAAAAAAATATGAGTAAAAAAATATTTGTTGATTCAGATGTAATTTTAGATATTTTATGCCAACGGGAACCGTATTATGAATATGCTGCTTATGTGTTTTCTTTAAGTGATACAAGAAAAATTATTTTATACACAACATCGTTGGTATTTTCAAATGTATATTATATACTTAGAAAGTTATTAGGCATACAAAAATCAAAAGAAGCATTACGGAAACTGAGGTCGCTTGTTAAAGTAATATCAGTAGAAGAAAAAGAAGTAGATTTAGCTTTAAACTCAAAGTTCTCAGATTTCAAAGATGCTTTACAATATTATACGGCAATGCAGTATGTAATAGAAATATTATTAACACGAAATATAAAAGATTATAAAGAAAGAGAAATAATAGTGCAAACACCTAAAGAATTTATAAGCAATAATAAAAAAATTAAAGTCTAACACCCGCTTCAACGCTGACATTGCGGCAAGACACAAATGCAGGTTAAGCTGACGGCAAAGCTCAAAAGCCTTTCGGCTTTCTCGCTTCTTGCAGCTTATCCTCCGCCCGTTAGGCTTTGCACGGAATGAAGAAACGGATAATAGCGACTATGATTTTTATCTTGATAGTTTTTATTTCCAATAAAGTTTCCTATTCAGTCAAATATCGTATACAACTATAAAAAAGTTAAGCATATAGAATTTTATGTTTGATTTTTTTATTCTAAGTGATATATTATTAGTACCTGCATATAAAAGTATTTAATGTATTCGGTATTGGTGGGGTAAATATGATAAGGAGATTTGCAATGTTAAAAATTGATTTTATAAAAAAAGAAATTTTTGAATTATGTTTTAATGTTAAATCTTGGTTGAATGTTATCGTTTGGGCTGCAATACCGTATCTACCGCAAATAACTGAGCCGTATCATCAATTCATACTTGGTCTTCTTTTTTCAATATTTGCAGGCGGACAATATGTGTATGACTCATATCTCAATGATATAAAATGGGGCGGCTCGCTCTTTTTACATAATATACAAGGCAGTGTTTTAATCGTTTTTTGTATTAAATTAATAATTTCGGGGATATTAAGCGGTATCGCAATGTTAATAAATATACCGCATATTATTCCCTACGCAAATTTTTTTGATATATTTTGGATTGTACCGCTGTGCATATTTTTTTCCGCTCTTATGTATATTGCATCCGTTTTTTCAAAATGTGCCGAAATGACTTCGGCAGTTATTTCAGTTTTGATAACAACTATTGTTTTTGCATTTATTGTTTCCATTACTTATTTTATATTAAAAGTTGTTTTTAGTATTGTACTCACTTGTTTTTTATTATTTAGTGCGATGAAAATTGTATACTCTAAAATATACCGTACACAACTATAAAAAACGATAACATTTACAATATTTCGCTATCGGCTTGATTATTTATCCGCTATGATATATAAAAATTATAATAAACAATTTTATTTAGAAAGGTATTAAAAATATGAAATCAGATCTAACAATTATATTCAAAAAAGAATTATATGAATTTAGATATAACTATAGAGTATGGGTATTAACAGCTATTGTTATTTGTTTTTCATATTTTCCGAATGTACGAAAGTCGAACATGCAGGATTTTACTATTTTAGCGTTTATTATACTAGCAATAGGGCAATATATTTATAACTCATACTTGACCGATATTTTTTACAAAGGGATTTTGTTTTTAGAAAATATACGTATAAAATCTATTTACCTTTTTCTAACTAAACTGTTATTCTCATCAATAATCGCCGGCATTATTGTGTTGGCTAACGTTTCAAACATAAAAGGTGTATTTTCTTTTTTGGATATTTCTTGGATATATCCGATTGTAGTTTTTTCATCGGCAATTATGCAAATTTCCGCAACTTATGTAAACGGAGCGGAAAATACAGCTGCATCAATCGCAATTACGATAAGTTTTGCAATTCTTATTTGTATTTTTTTTATAAAAATATTATTTATTAAAATTATTTTTAGCTGGAGTTCTGCCGTATTTTGGAGTTTGTTATGTGAATTAAATTCCCGTTCACTTAAATATCGTATGCAACTATAAGGAGAAGTTTATGATTTTTGACATTTCATTCGGGTACAAAAAAAGAATATGCTTCTCTATATCCGGTCAATGCGGAAAATCTAACAAGCCTTTTAAAAAAACGGAAAGGCAGCACAATAATCACCAGGCACAATTTATTTTTAATCGTTGAAACAAGCCCGCATATT
Organism: uncultured Treponema sp.; assembly: GCA_938045195.1. Lineage (GTDB taxonomy): Bacteria > Spirochaetota > Spirochaetia > Treponematales > Treponemataceae > Treponema_B. The sequence continues at coordinate 49,361 of CALINC010000103.1, read as the reverse complement.
CAATTCTTAAAAAACGGAAAAATTTCTTGGATAAACAACAAAACCGATATTACCGTAGATGAGTTAAAAGAAAAATACAAGGAATTTGCAGTCGAGCTTTAATACCCTTTGTTACGACGCAGAGCGTACGTTGCACAGCAACAGGATATTAAACCCTCCGCACGAATAAAGATGTAATTATTTTAGATGAAACATTTGCCTATTTAGACATACATACTATTCAGTCAATTTTAACGGGACTCCTTAACAAATCTAAAGACAAAATTGTCATTATTATTTCTCATGATGAAGCCGTATAAAAATTTTTAAGTGCTAATACTAATATAACAGTATTAAATATTGGAAATGGGAACAATCGTTAAATGGTTTAAAACTTTTACAACTTCTGTCTTAATATTATAAATAGAATAAATATTCTCAGATGTTAATACTTCTTCCGGCGTACCTTGTACAAAAACTTTTTTATCCTTTAATGCAAAAATATAATTACCGTAACGTGCAGCTTGATTTAAATCATGTAATACAAGAATAATAGATGTATTCGTTTTTTCATTTAACTTGTTTATAAGTTCTAAAAATTCTATTTGATGTGCAGGGTCTAAAAAAGAAGTAGGTTCATCAAATAAAAGTATACTGGGTTCTTGTGCAAGAGCCATTGCAATCCACGCCCTTTGTTTTTCACCACCCGAAAGACTGTCTAATGTTTTATACCGCAGTTCCAACATATTAGTAAGTTGTAAAACATTTTCTATGATCTTATTATCTGCTTCTTCAAAAGCTTCAAACCATTTTTTATACGGATAGCGTCCAAAAAAGACAAGCTCTTCTACGGTAATTTCTTCAGGGCATTTATTTTGCTGCAATAAAATAGAAATTTTTTTTGCAATTTCTTTTTGCTTCATCTTTGAGATTTCTTCTTCCCCAATAAAAATCGTACCTGATACCGGTTTTATAATCCCGGCAATGGCTTTTAAAATCGTAGATTTACCGGAAGCATTAGGACCTATTATCGAAACCACTTGACCGGCAGCAACATTCATATTTACATTTTCAATGACATTTTTGCTGCCGTATGAAAGGCATAGGTTTTCAATGCGAAGCATATTCATTCTGCAAAACCTCTTCTTTTATTTTCTCAATGCTGCTTATTCCGTCTTGGTCTTGCCTATCAATCATAATCGGCATAATTTTTAATGCAGCGCAAGCCCCCAGTTTTTCATTTACCCCGCCTGACGAGCCGCTGTCTTTAAGCACAACATATTCGGCATTATATTCCCGAAACATTGCAACATTTAGTTCTTGCGAAACGGGACCTACAATGGCAACAATATCTTGCGTTGTAACTCCGCATGCTTTACATTTTTCTATGCTATCAGCCGTAGGTAAAACTCTATAAACAAATCGGTTCAACCTGCGGTATTTTTCAAAGTCGGAGATATTCTTTGAACCTGTAGTAAAAAAAACAGTAGAAGATTTTAGCGTAGATAAAAATTGACATACGCCTTCAATATTTTGAAAGTGTAACATATTTTTGTATTCAGTTACCGACGAACGTAAAAACTTAACATATTTTATACCTAATTCCTGAGCAGCTTCTTTTGCATTCTGAGAAACAATAAGTGCATAAGGATGGCTTAAATCCGCAACAGTACTTATTTTTTCAGCTTGACAAAATGCAACCATTTCTGTTTTTGTCATTCTTCCTATTTTTATATTGCAGTGTTTAAAAAAATCTTTTCCTTCTTCGGTTGCAATAGTCATAATATAAGCCGCACCGCTTCTATTAAAATCTTCTGCAAGGATTCCTGCTTCACTTGTTCCGCCGACAATCCATATCATTTTAATGTATAACCCCGCGGTGTAATTATTTTTCCGTTTTGAATATAGGTACTTGAATTTCCTATTATAATAACCGTAAACATATCTATTATTTCGTAATTTATTTTATCAAGTTCTGTTATTATTATATCCTCATTTTCACGACATGCATTTTTTACGATACCCACAGGCGTAGCCGGTTTTCTAAATGATGAAATTATTTTTACGGCTTCTTCAATATATGAAATACGGGTTTTCGATTTAGGATTATATATTGCAATTACAAAATCAGCTTCGGCGGCAAGTTTTATTCTTTTTTTTATTACGGCATAATCGGTAAGTCTATCCGACAAACTGATAATTGCCGTATCATGCATTAAAGGAGCTCCCAATTTTGAAGCTGCCGCAAATGCCGCCGATATACCCGGAACAATTTCCACTTCAATCTGAGGTTTTCCCGTTTGCAAAGATAAATCCGCCGCTAGTTCTAAAATAAGACCTGCCATTCCATACAATCCGGAATCTCCGGTACTTATAACAGCAACAGTTTTACCCGCCGCCGTTTTCTCAACCGCATATTTACACCGTTCAACTTCGCCGGTCATTCCGGTTTCAAAAATTTGTTTTCCGTCTATTAAGTGCGCAATATATGGTATATACCCGGAGTAGCCTACAATAATTTCGGCTTTTTTCAATGACTCGGCTGCTTGGACCGACATATATTGCGCCCCGCCGGGACCTATGCCTACAACAAATAATTTTGCCATTTTCTACAGTAATTTTAATACCTTATCGGTTTTTTGAAATGTATTTACCATATTATCGGAAAATTCCGTAACGGTAGAATACATTTTATTCGTTTTAATATTAAGTTCGTCAAAGGCTTTATCAAGCGACTCGCTGCTCTGCGCTGTGAAAGCGATGCTCTTTATAACCTCGCTAACGGTCTTGCCTATATCGGAAGAGCTCTCTAAAGCTGCAACGGCAAGTCTTCCCAATTCCTCAGCAACTACGGCAAACCCTTTTCCGTATTCGCCGGCATGTGCCGCTTCAATCGCCGCATTCATACTGAGCATCTTCGTTTGTTCCGCAATTCCGGAAATTACCTCAGCCATTTCACGTATTTTAGAAACGCTTTGATTGATATATACAATTTTTTCGTATGTAGTTTTAAAAAGAGTATGCCCTTCTTTAAAAGTTTTAACAAGCTCTTCTGCAACCATTGCGTCATCCTGTGCCGTTGCCGCTGTCATTTGTACTTCTTCTAAAAAGGTCTTAACTTGTACAACCCGTTCTTCTCTATTTTCACCAATAAAAATTTGCTTTTCTTTCAATTCCGAATAAGAAAGTTCAAGTTCAGCACATTTTTTTTCAAGCTCAGTTTTTGAAGTTTGCAATTCATTTGATAATATTTTTAATTTTGAATAATCTTCTTTTAATTTAATATAGTCGGCATTTTCTGAAGAATTCGCATAATTTTCAATAACCTGATCTGTTTCAGCCGAAAAACTATTTTTTACCGACTGAATATTTTCACTATTTCCAGTGTTTTTTTTCAATATAACAGCTCCGTCATATTGCCGTATAGATGAAATTTCTTTTTTTGCAGTTTTCTGCATCGAAAAAGATACCAGCTGTTGAGACACACTATTTGAATTAGCCGAAGATGTCGCGCCTTCATTGTTCTCACTTTTAGGACCTAAATGAATCCTAAGTTTAGCTTTTCTTAAACGTTCCCGTTCTATATGTATTGAATAAATAAACGAAGAAAGCAGCCATGTCAAAAATACACCAATTCCCCAAGCTAAAATAATAAGCACAATAGAAAAAGCTTTTGCTTTTTTTTCTTGTTTAAGAAAATTATTTTGATATACGGTTTTTAAATTTTCAAAACTTTTCTTAACAGAATTAAATTGCTCAATAACAGGCTGAAAAGTTTGTGCGGAAGAATCTCTGCTCGTTTCAAATTCCTGCCGCCATACATTAAGACTTTGAAAAAGCTTTTTATTTGCACTTTCATACCCATTATAAGCAAAAACGGTTTCTTTTTCCGTACCTACAGAAGATACAAGAAGAGTCTTTAAATTTAAAAAATATTGCTCCGTTTCGGTTATTTTCCGCTGAAAATTTGACGCAAAAAAGATTCCGTCTGCAGCAGCAGTTCTATACATATCAGCTTTTAAACTTTCTGCATAAAATTCATATTCCGTCAAATAATTTATATTCAATTGAAAATTTGAAGACGGTTTTGCCGCAATTACAAAGGCAGCTCCTGCAATCCCTAAAGCTAAAACGATACCGCAAAAAGCAAATATAATTTTTATATAATTTTTCATCTTTTTTCCTTTTATAGAAATCGTTTTTTATCGGTATTACCGCCCAATACTCTAGAATGGCTTTACCCAAACTTATTACATAGTATATACTTATAACTGCATATTTTCAAGTATTTTTTATAAAAAATGAAAATAAAAAACTATAATTTTCTGCATAACCTCTGTATTTTTTTTGCAATATATGTTAATATAGCATAGATTTTTGTGAATAACTTTTAGTATTGTGACCACATACCAATAAAATGTGTAAAACAATACGGTGTTATAAATCTATTATCTTCTCATAAAGCATAGAAATAATAGACTTATCAACAAATTCACAGGCTCTACTAATATAACTACTAATTATATATACTAATGTATATAAAGGAGAGAAAAAAATGAAAATAAATTTTGACAGAGACACACTGCTGAAAGAAATTTCAATAGCTCAAGAAATTATAGCAACTAAAACAGCTTTAACAATTCTTTCAAATGTTTTATTATCAGCAAAGGATGGAAGCCTTATAATAAAAGCAACAGACATAAAAGTTAGCTTTGAAACAAAAATACCGGTAAATGTTATTGAAGAAGGTTCTACTACCGTATTTTGTGATAAATTTATGGGTATTCTTTCTTCCCTACCTCAAGGTGAAGTGGAACTGGAACAGAAAGATCAAAAAATGACTATCAAATCTTCAGTAAAAAAAGCAAAATTTCAGCTTAAAACAATACCGGAAAATGACTTCCCAGCCTTTACCGAACCTAATGACATAAACTTTTTTAGTATTCCTTCAAAAGAATTTAAAGAAATGATTCATCAAACAATCTTTTCCGTATCCGATGATGAAACGCGTTATTTTATGAACGGCGTTTATATAGAAAATAAAGAAGATAACCTTATTCTAGTTGCAACTGACGGAAGACGGCTCGCTTTTATAAAAAAGAATTTCGGTATTACGCTTCCTAATTTTAAAGGAATAATCGTTCCCCCTAAAATTTTAAATATAATCAACAAACGTGCAACCGATGAGGGGAATATAGAAATTGCAATTGGAGAAAAAAATATATTTTTTAATTTTAATTCCTATAAATTTTCTTCTGTTTTAATAGATGGGCAATTTCCAAATTATGAACGCGTAATTCCCGAAACCCAAAGTCTTTCATTTGAAATAGACAGACTTGAATTCATTGAAGCATTAAAACGTGTTTCACTTCTTGTCGAAGCAAAAACCAGAAGAATATTGCTTAATGTAATACCGGGAACTCTTATTATTTCTTCAAAAGAAAGCGATATAGGAAATGCCCGTGAAGAAATACCTTGCCAATATGACGGTGAAGAAGTAATGTTTGCCGTAAATTGTGTTTATCTTGAAAATCCGTTGAAGGCAATAACAGGAGACAAAATTAAAATAGAATTTACGGAATCTATGAAACCGATAACCCTAAAACCGGAACCTGCAGGGGACTTCTTTCATATTATAATGCCTATGCAAGCGGAGTAAAATTTGCCGTTTCTTTCCGTTTCATTTTATAATTTTCGAAATTTGGAAAACACAACTGTAGATATTTCTCAACCCGAAGTTTTTCTTGTAGGAAAAAACGGACAAGGAAAGACTAACTTTTTGGAAAGTCTTTATATTTCAGCTTATGGAAATTCTTTTAGAACCCGTTCCATAAACCAAATATTTAAAAAGGATACAAATGAATTTAGCATTAGAGTTTTATATAAAGCATCGGAACAAGTAAGTCATACTATTTCCGTTACTGTACAAGATAAAAAAAAAGAAATTCAAAAAAATTTTAAAAAAATAAAAAACGGAAAAGATTTAATAAGTACAATTCCATGTATTTTATTTCACGGAGATGATATAGAATTTGCCGTTGGTGCCCCTGCCCGTAAACGTTTTTTTTTAGATCAATCAATATCGTTGTGTAATAGCGATTTTATTGACTATTTAACAAAATATTCAAAAATTTTAAAATCAAGAAATATAGTACTTGAACAAAAAAAAACGCAAATTTTAAATTCTATTGACGAAATTTTCGCACCCATTGCCGTTTACATTACAAAAAAGCGTTTTGAGCTTGTAAACGAATTTAATAAAAATTTTTCTAAAATATATGAACACATAGGCGGAATTCCGGGAGTAGAAATGGCATATCGTCCTGCCGTTAAATGTGAAACAATAGAAGATTTTTTAGTTTTACTTGCAGAAAAACGGCAAGCAGATTTATATGATAGAACTACCTCAATAGGACCGCACCGTGATAGAATTCATTTTATAAAAGAGAAAAAACCGTTTATCGAGCGCGCTTCTAACGGACAAAGACGGCTTTTAGCTTTGGTTTTACGTATGCTTCAAGCTAAAGAATATATGAAATCGTCCGGGAAAAAACCTGTATTTTTAATGGATGATATTTTATTAGAATTAGATCCCGAAAAACGTCAAAAATTTATGGAAATTTTACCGGAATATGAACAACTGTTTTGCACTTTTTTACCGGGAGAACCTTATAAAAATTATCAAAAAGAAAAAACAAAAATATATTTTGTTGACGACGGTAAATTTAAAAATTATGAATAATATTTTTTATATATATTCAACGCAACCGGTATCTTCATCTGGAATATATCTTCTTAATTTGATATATTTACGGAATGAAAACAAAATATATTTTTTTACTTGTTTTATCGGTTTTATTTCCGGCAGCTTGTAATAAACCCGACGGAATAAGCAGTATAAACAGTGCTGTTCAACAAGTTGTTTCAGTTTCTCTTGGATCTGAACCCACTATTTTGGACGCTGCAAAAGCTTCCGACCGATATTCTTTTTTTGTTTTAGATTATATAAATGAAAATTTAACAAATATTCAAACTAAAGACGGAAAGCGGACTATTCTGCCCGGAATAGCCGAATCTTGGACTCATAATGAAACTTTTACCGAATGGACTTTTAAATTGCGTGAAGCATTTTGGTCTGACGGTGTTCCTATTACTGCAAACGATTTCGTTTACGGTATTAAACGGATTATAAATAAAGAATCGGCTTCGCCTATGGCAATATATTATGATTATATTAAAAATGCTCAAGATATTTTAAAAGGAAAAAAAGACTATTCCGAAATCGGTATTATAGCCGTTGATGATAAAACCGTAAAAATTATCACCGAAAATCCTGAAAAACATTTGGATGAATTAGCTGCAAAAATCCCGCCGCAACGGGAAGATTTTATAAATAAATTTGATAAATCTTATGGAAGTGATGCAGAAAAAATAATTTGCAGCGGTGCTTTTAAAATTGAAAATTGGCTTCATAATAGTAAAATTGAACTTGTTAAAAATGAAAAATTTTGGGATGCAGAAAATATAAAACTTGAAAAAATTATATTTAAAATAATAAATGAAGAAAATGCAGCTTTAGGAGAACTTTTAAGCGGTAGTATTGATATTGCAAATGTTTATTCGATTAATTGGATAGATAAACTTAAAAAGGAGAATAAATTCAACGAAATTACCGGAGTTGACAGCCGTGTTCAATATATTTTTATGAATCAAAAAGATTCGCTTTTTTCAAATAAAAAAATAAGACAGGCGGTCTCTGCAAGTTTGGATAGGGAAGAAATTTGTAAAGATTTATTTGACAATATTTATAAACCGGCTTATGGTTTTGTTTCACTTTCAACGGAACTTGAAGGTAAAAATTATCGTAATCTCGCGGGCGAACCGATAAAAACGCTTTTACAAAATGTTCCAAATCCTAAAGCTCTTTTTATTGAGGGTTTAAAAGAATTGGGAATAAGTAAGGATCCGGCTGATATAACGATAGAAATAATGTTTCCGGCTAATGAAAGTTCTAAATTCAGCGAATATTTACAGCAAAGTTTAACGAAAAAACTTGGCGTAAGTGTTTTGTTGGATAAAGTCGAAAATACTGTTTTTAAAAAACGGAATAAAACTTTAGATTATAAAATGGGCTTTAAATCATGGGCGGGTGGAATAGATACGCCGTCACGGTATTTGGATTTATTCTTGCCCGGCAATAAAATTGTTCCGATTGGCTGGGAAAATGACGAATATATCAATCTTGTTATGCAAGCAAAAAACAGTATAAGTACGGAGGAACAATTAAATTTATTTAAACGGGCTGAAGAAATTTTACTTGTTGACGATTGTTGCATTTCCCCTTATGCCAATCAAACGTATAATATTTTTATGCAAAAAAATTTAAAAAATGTTACTCAATTTTATGAAGGAACATATAATTTAAAATATGCCTTTATCGACTCAAAAGAAAAAATATAAAATTATTTATTATATCATAGCTTGTTATTTAGATTTTGCTAAAGTAGTGATATACAATATAAAATTATATAACAGCCGATTTAAAATATAAAAGGAAAAACACATTTTGGTTTAAGTGCCGCAAATTCTTCAGGGAAATCAATGCGGTATTTTTTATTAATTGCATAGGCTCTCGGAACTAAATTCGCTGCTGTCCAAAATGCAAATAATACACCTACGAGGCTCCATGACAAAAGAGCAAAACCGCTCCATTCTAATATTTCGCCAAAGTAATTTGCACTTGATATATAGCGGTACATCCGTTTATGCGGAAAATAATGCGCATCATCTCCCGGTCGTCTAAGAGAACGAATATACTTATCGGAATCTATGTTTATTGCCATTCCTACCAGAAAAATTAACACACCGATAATAAAACGTAAATCATAAAGCCAAGAAACTTGATACATTTCTCTAGGTGATAAATAAAATAGCCAAGCTCCTATTAGAAACGCGTTTATTGTATTAAATAATATTCCCATTGAAACTACCACAAGAGGCATTTTACTTTTTCCTTTTAATAAAAACGGAAAAATCAGAACACGTTGTGCATAATGTAAAAGGAAAAAAGAACCTATTATAATTCTAACAAAATTTTCGGGCGTTGCCCAAACACTCATCAAGGTAATCATAGTAATTAATGTAGGTACTTCCATGATAAACCAAGCGGCTTTATTATTAAATGAAAACCCCCATTTTTTATTTATCATTTTTCCATATCCGGCAGGAATAAAAAATAAAGTTACAAAGCAAATAAGACCAAGGCCAAACAAACTAATCTGTGTAATATTAAAGGCAAATAAAAGTTTATCCATAAGGTATAAAGTATAAGTTATTTTATGCAGAGGTGTCAAGTTATCTCGAAATTTAATTTTTTTTATTAACACCTATTTAACAATAATCAACAAGTTATACACAAGCATAAAAATTAATATTTTTTTCTTTCTGCATAGATATATTAAATTTACACTAAAATACTAAACAAATCTCTAAAATCTCTATAAAAATGGCTATTTTTAGCCTATTTTTAATAAATTTTACAAAAAAAATAGTTTCACGTGAAACTGAAAGATTTATCTTAAATTTTTATGATTTTTATCACAAGTTATTCACAAGTTTGGTATTTTTCATAAAACAATTTATCAACAAGATAAGCCGATACTCAATAGTTTTTCTAAAGTTATATTGATAAAAAAAGTATTTTTTATAGAAGTAATTTCTTCTTGTGCTCTTTCCATTTCTTTTATATCGTTTAAAGTAGGCTTATCTATTTTTATTGCTTTAATCAAAATATTTTTTGGTGTATGTTCTGTATCAATAAATTCTTCAATGTTTACTCGATAACCGGCAGCTTCCAAAAGTTTTGCTCTCAATGTATCAGTTAAAAGTGAAGAGAATTTTTCTGTAATAATGCCATAATCAAACAGAGAAGAAAGAGGATTTGAACTTTTTTTTATCTTTAATTTATTTTGTCTTATTTGAGTATTTATTTCATGTTGACAACAAGGAACGGCAAAAATAATTTTAGCATTACTTTTTATAGCTTGTGCAAGAGCTAAATCCGTTGCGGTATTGCAGGCATGTAAACTTATAACCATATCTGGAGTATTTTTAAATTCAAAATTTCCTATATCTCCTATTTTAAAATTAAGATTTGTAAAATTACATTCTGCAGCAAGTGTATTACAAAATTCTATTACTTCAGATTTTAAATCTAAACCGCAAATACTAACCGGCATTTTCTTTATATTCGTTAAATAATGATATAAGGCAAAACTCAAATATGCTTTTCCGCAACCGAAATCCACAATATTCAGGTTTTTATTGAGCTTTATAGAAGATGAAAGCTGCGGAAGTATTGATTCTATAAATTCCAAGTATTTATTGATTTGCTTAAATTTATGGTATTTACTATTAACTATATCTCCTGCTTCCGTAAAAAAATTGAGTTTTTTTAAAAAATAGGGCGGCGGGGAAAGCGGTAATAAATAGTCTTTTTGCTTATTATGTAAAAAACTTTGTGTTTCTTGTAAACTTTTATTTTCCTTGATAAGTAATCGTATATCATTTTTATTGTTTTGCATAAAAATAAATATTTGTGTTAAAGTTTTAAATTCGGCATTTTTAAAATCGGCAAAGCATATTTGTATGAGGTCTGCTAAATTTTCTTGTAAAATATTTTTATGAAATACTTTTGTATTTTCAAATCGGTCGATTTTATAAGAATTTTTCTAATTTTAATTTTTTTACAAGAAGTTTGTTTTTTTACCGGATTTGAAAAAATTCCGCTTACAATATCTTTAGAGTTAATAAAATCCGTTGCTTGTTGAATTGATAAAACCTTATTCATAAGATGAATAATAACATAAATAGAGAAATTAAACTAGTCTTTTTTTTGAGATAAAATGTTTCACGTGAAACATTACTAAAACTATAAAATTATATATATAAATATGTATTATATAGATAACTATATATGTAATTATATTTGAATTTTCTTTTAGTGAGTGTATGATTTTATTCAACTTCTTAAAAATAATTCCGATAATGTAACGGCATGGAGATATTAAATTGAAAACAGCAAAAAACATTCTTTTATTTATTGTGTTTGTATCTATTTTTATATCATGTAAAACTGCTCCGCCTTTAAAAGGCATTATGGAACCTTTCGGAATTATTGGTCCTGATGCGGATATTTATATTTATATGCCTATTGAACAAAATAGAAGTATCGTTGAACAAGTATTACCGCTAGGAGCAGGAAAAGATATGAAAATGGCTTTGGGACGAACAACAGCTATTTATTCAGGAGTATTTTTTAATCAAAATGGTTCCGAAGTACGTGTTTGTGCAAGAGGAAAATATCCTTATGGAATGACAGATTCTTTTTTTAAAAAGAAAAACGGTTGGAACCCAAAAAAAACAAAAGACGGATATAAATTTTATGAATCGCCTTATCTTGATGTTTCAATTCCTTCTCCGCTTATTGCATGTATTGGTATGGGTTCCGAAAACAGAAAAAGTATGGAAGAACTTTTATTGCGTATGAAAACACCGGTTGAACCTAAGTTTTCCGAGCGTTTTAATTTTCTTATAAAATCGGATTTGCAGGATATAGGGCTTTTTGTAAAGAATTCCGATATTTTTTTATCGGGTATTTTAGGTGTCAGTCTCGGTCTTCCTTTAGGAAAAATTGAAATGTATTTAAAAAAAGATTTGACCTCTGCGTCTAAAAATGTGTATCTTTATAGCTTGTATATCGAAAGTGAAAACCCTCGTACAGCAAAAATTGCAAAAATGCTTTTGCAAAGAATGTTTAATGCAGAGGTAAAACTTGAGGAAGATATGCTGATTATCGAAAACGGAACTATTCCGGAATCAAAAATAATTTCGATTATAAAATCTGTATATCCGTACTAGTCGGAATATTTTTAATATAAGGGAAGTTAAAAATGCCTACTTATGAGTATGTTTGTGATAGTTGCGGACACGATTTTGAAGTGTTCCAGCGAATGTCGGATGCCCCTATTTCTGCTTGCCCTAAATGCGGTGCAAAGGTTCATAAAGTTCTTTCAGGCGGCTTAGGGATAAATTTTAGAGGACCGGGATTTTATATAAACGACAGTCATTCCAAGCCGGCAGGTACCGAAAGAGCTGCACCGAAATCTGCAGGAGGTTGTTCCGGCTGCAGTTCGTCTTCGTGTTCAGGGTGTTCCGGATAATTATGAAAGAAAATATAAAAACCGCAGTTCCCAAGTTTTTTTGTGAGAATTGCGGTAATGAAGTAAAACGTAATACTAAAATATGCCCTCACTGCGGGAAATTCTTTGCTTCAGTCAGATGCCCTGAGTGTAATCACTTAGGAACAACCGAAGAATTTATAAACGGCTGCCCTGAATGCGGTTATGCTTTTACATCAAACAACAAACTTAAAAAAAACAATAAAAACAAAGAACTTTCCCCTGCATATAAATCAAACCGTTATGATGATCCTCTGCCATGGTGGATTTATAGCCTTATTGTCGGGCTTGTAGGTCTTTTGTTTATCTTCTTTTTTAAATTAAGATAAACTCAACATTCCGATTACACCTAATATAATTAAAAATTGGGCTAAAATATAGGTAATCATTATAAAAAATCTGCCTTTTATAATGCCTCCCATAAAATAAGAATATGCTACCATTGAATCCGAAATAATAAAAAGAATGCTTCCTATGGCAGCAAGAATAGTTGCTGCAGACGGTGCTGCAATAGCAGAAACTAGAAAAAACCAGCTCATAATTGAGATAAGAATACCATAACCTATAACAACGTTTTTCATTCCTTTTAAATACTTTTTCATTCTCATAAATTGGTAAATTAAACCGCAAATATAAACTAAAGCCGTTACTATTCCTATGATTACCGGAAATGTAGCCGAAGAAAATTTAATTATTGAAAAAGCTATATAGCAAAGTTGAGTTACGGCGAAAAATAACATTCCCAAAACAAAAATAGATTTTTCCGAATCAAAAATGAGAGCCCAATCTCCTAAAAAACTGAAAATAAGAGCGGTTATTATCAATATGTGAATTATTGAAATGGAATTTAAATTCAAAAAAGTAAATGCTAAAAAAAATAAAAGTAAAGCAGGCATAAGTGTAAACTTTGTTATATCAGCTAATCCATCTTTTTCTTGGTAACATTTAACCAAATGAATAACCGAAAGCACCGTAAAAACGGCAAAAGCCGCAATGCTCCAAAAATTAAATAAGTAACTATACATACAGACTCCTAATAAAAAGATTTATCGAGATTAACAAATCTCTCATATAGAATACACCATATAAACAATTTATGCAATCTTTATATGTAAAAATATTTGATATGATATTTTAAAAAAATTAGAAAAAACCAGTATATTTATTAAATTTAAGTTGACGATTAAGTCTTTCTGTGTTATTCTATATTATAGCTGAAAGAAAGGGTTTACTTAGAAAGATAAATCTTATTAAATTTTTATATTTTATATGGAAGAACATTATGCAAATTTTTGATACTCATGCTCACATCGGTTTGATATATCCTGACCCGTTGGAGCAATTACGCGTTGTACAAGAAGCCCGTCAGGCTCATGTAACAAGGATAATAAGTATATGCAATAGTCTTCATGACTTTGCCCAAGTGTATGAAACTCTTAGGTTTTCTCCGTCTATTTACCACGCTATAGGAGTATCTCCATCCGAAGTTACTTCGCCGGGAAAAGATTGGGAAAAAACTATAGAAGAGGGTTTAAAATTACCGAATGTAGTAGCCTTAGGTGAAACCGGTTTGGATTATTGTAAAAAATACGGCGATAAGCGTTCTCAAATTGCTTTATTTATAAATCAATTGGATATTGCTTCAAAGGCAAATGTTCCGGTAATTATTCACAATAGAGAAGCAGGAAAAGACCTTTTGGATATTTTAAAAGATAGACTTCCTAAAGCTGGGGGCGTTTTGCATTGTTATTCTGAAGATGATGTTTATGCAAAAAAGGCATTAAAACTGCCGCTTTACTTTTCGTTTGCGGGAAATTTAACGTACCGCAATGCACGGAATTTGCATGATACGGTTTTGTCATTGCCGTTGGATAGAATTGTTGTCGAATCGGAAAGTCCCTTTATGCCGCCGGCAGTGTATCGTAATCAGAGGAATATGCCATGCAATACAATAGAAACCGTTAAATTTATGGCAGAAATGCTTGATATGGATATTGAAGAACTGGCAGCTCAGCTATGGAAAAATAGTTGTAAATTGTTCCGCTTGCCGGAATAACTTATAAGGAATTTGATGGAAAAATCTCTTTACAAGCCCGTCAATATCGGCGGGCTTTTTTTATCGGGAAATATTTTTTTAGCTCCTGTTGCAGGATATTCTGATAGAGCGTTCCGTTCAATTTGCATCGATTGCGGTGCAAATTTCACGTATACGGAGATGGTTTCTTCTGAAGCATTAGTAAGAAATTCGGAAAAAACGGATATGCTGATTGCCCGTGCAAAAAATGAAAAGGCTTATGCGGTGCAAATTTTTGGGGCAAATCCCGAATTTATGGCAAAAACTGCCGTCATCATCGCCGAAAAATATTCACCTGAATGTATAGATATAAATGCGGGATGTCCTATGGCTAAAATAACTAAAACAGGTGCAGGCTCTGCTTTGATGAATAATATTCCGCTTTTATATAAAATCATAAAAGCTGTCAATGACGCTATGGAAGCGTATAAAATACCCGTAACCTTAAAAATTCGTTCAGGTTTTACGAACGAAAATCTTACTTGGAAAGAAGCTGCAGCAGCTGCAATCGACGCAGGAGTGAAACTTCTTACTATACATCCGCGGTCTCGTACTCAAGTTTATTCAGGAAAAGCTGATTGGAATGTTTTGGGCGAATTAGTGGAATTTGCCGCTCCTTATAACATTCCTGTTTTCGGGTCAGGCGATTTATTTTCGCCGGAAGATGCCGAAGATATGCTTAAAACTACCGGATGTGCCGGTCTTATGTTTGCGCGAGGTGCTATGGGTAATCCGTTTATTTTTACTCAAACCCATCAACTTTTAACACAAGGCGCATATTCGGAAATTACTATTGAAAAAAAATTAAAAACAGGATTAAAAGAACTGTTATTATTATGTGAAGAAAAAGGCGAAGAGAAAGCTGCCAGAGAAATGCGAAAACGCTTTGCCGCTTATACAAAAGGTATTCCGAACGGCTCTGCTTTACGTGAAAAGTTAGTTACTGCAAACAGTATTGCAGAATACAAAAATAGTTTGCAGGAATTTGAAATCCCTACAAACTATTTAATGTAAGATTGACCGTTATGTTATTTTGCAAATCTTTCGCCGAAAGCCTTGCATTTTTCTTTGGCGGCATCATCCGGAGCGTCATAAACAATTAAGCCTTCTTCAAAAAGATCAGCCCCCTTGTCTTTTGCCCGCTGCTGCCATGTCTGCATCCATTCTCCGTCAGCCCATTCATACGAACCGAAAAGAGCGATTTTCTTTCCGTTTAGTTTTTCCTCAATCGAAGCATAGAAAGGCTCGAATTCATCGGGTTCAAGCTCTTCCGACCCCATCGCAGGACAGCCAAAGGCGATTTTATCGTAATCATCAATGCTCTTTGAACCGAATTCGGAAACAGTGAATAGCGAGGCATCTGCACCGCCTGCTTTTAAACCATCCATAATGGATTCTGCCATAGCTTGGGTGTTGCCCGTTCCGCTCCAATAAATAACAGCAATTTTTGCCATAAAAAACCTCCATAAGGTAAATTAAGTTTAGGCACTCAACAAATCGTAAAGTCCTAAACCTTGTTCTATCTGCAAAGCAAACCGCTTTTTGCATTCGTTATATTGACTGAAAATTTTTTCGGCTTTTTCCGCATTGGAATATACTTTCCAATAGCCTGAAAAAATACAGCCTTCTCCGCCGGTTTTATAATATTCAAGTACATCATAAACGGGATAACCCAAGAAGAGCCCTATTTCATGCGGAAATTGCCTGCATTTTCCGCAGTTTGTAGTTTGAAGCGATGCGGTCATTCTGGACGCAAGCGTATCAAGCATAGTATCAACTGAAAAACAATCGGAATAACCGAAAAATTTAAGAGCTTCTTGGATGTCTTTTTGAAGAAGAATTTGTTTTAAGGAATATTCATTGTATAAAAGAATTTGAATGCGTTTTTTACATCGGCATAAAACTTTTAAGTAAAATCCTTTTGAATTTAAGAATGCTTCATCAAGTAGAGAAAACTCATTATATGCTTCAACCGGAACCGAAAACAAGTTAGACGGTTTTAATCCTGCAAAGCACGGTGCACATGAATAAACTAAATTTCCTTCAATGTTAGAAATGGCGGACATATTTATATTTAACCATATTTTACAATTTATGTCAATCAGGGTTAATAAAATATTTTCATATTCCCCGATTGAAAATTTCTTTCAATATATTATAATTAAACTATGAATCAAGACAATGTAAAAAATATTTTACTGCAAATTGCAGATACGGACTTGGAATTTTCCGTAATTTTTACCGGTAAAGCCAGCAAAAAGGTGAACGGTTTATATAAACCCGATACTCACGAAATAATTTTACACAATAAAAACTTTGCAAATGATAATGAACTCATTTATACGGCAATACACGAATATACTCACCATAAGCAATGTGAAAAAGAAGGCGGATTTTATTCTACGCGCGTTCATTCCCCCAAATTTTGGACGATGTTTCATTTATTTTTAGAAGAAGCCGAAAAAAAAGGTCTTTATAAAATTACCTTAGAGGAGTCTCCTGAACTGATGGAACTTACGAAAAAAATTAAACAGACCATAATGGTTGAAGACGGAAAAATAATTAAAGAACTCGGAAGGCTTCTATCGAAAGCACGCCCTTTATGTAAAAAAGCAGGAGTGAGATATGAAGATTATGTTGACAGAGTATTATGCCTGCCGCGCGCATCCGCTTCTACATTGGAAAAAATTAACGCCTACAATATTAACCCTCAAATAGGAAGCGAGGCAATGCGGCAAGTTGCCAATATCGGGAATTCCGAAAAACGCATGGAAGCGGAAAAACTCTTTTTAACGCGAAACAGCCCCGCTGCCGTACGCGGAAAAATTGCCCCGCCCTTAAAAGAAGCGGATCCGCGCCGTGAACTCGAAAAAGAAAAACACCGTTTGGAAAAAACAATTTTAAGTTTACAGGCAAAACTGCAATCCGTAGAAAGCCGTCTTGCAAATATGCCTGTACAGCCGTTTGTTTTTATCTTTATATTTTCATTTTTACTTTTAACGCCGATAAAAGCGCAAAATGACAGTTCTGGAATTTCAGTGCCTTCCATTCCTCCAATACCGCAAATAACAGTTAATCCATTAGGAAACTCCCCAGAACCGATAATTCCAAAGCCTCCTGCTCCGCCGAAAATTCAAAATTTGACTGATAACGAAAATAAAATTTCACCTCAAAATAAAACTCAGAGCAAAAAAAATAATCTTTCTCCTTTAGAATATATGAAAATTTTAAACGGCACGCAAAACGGAGCTTTTATCCAAACCCTAATGAATTCGATTGTCAGCGATGATAGCGAGGGTGCGGGGCTTTTAAGCCGGATATTACACCGGTTTTCGGTTGCAGAACCGAAAGCCGATATGCAAAAAAATGCTTGGAACAAATCCATATCAAAAAGAGAGGTAACAGCTGCAGCCCTGAAATTAAACGGAACGGATATTTTAAAAGAAAGCAACAGTGTCGAAACGTCCGATTTAACATTAGATAGAAGTTTTTTTCTTGTCGCAGAATCGGGAGCTTCCATGCGTGGCAGCGAAAACAGGGAAATTTTATATATTTTTGCCAAAAAAAATACTTCCGGCAATTATAAACTTTATATCGAATTGTCGCAGACTACCGAAAATAAAAACTCTTTGTTTTATAAACTTGCACAAATTTCTCCTGTCGAAGCAGAAGTAAAAGACTCTCTCCTTATTTCAAAATTCAAAAGCGGTAATATAGATTTTGAAGCGGTTTTTGTTTTTAGTAAATAAAAGAACTGTTCAAAAGGAGGATAATGAACAGTTCTAGTGAAAAACAGTGTGTATCGTTTGTGTGTATGGATAGTATATCAAAAAACTCAAAAAATGTCAATATGTTTTTTAGATTTTTTTGAGTTTTTGTGTCTTTTACTAAAATATAAAGGATAAAACAGAATGATATTGACTATTCCGTATTGTTATAATTAAAATAGAACACCGGAGGTTATATGAATACAAAAGAAAATGATTTGGATATTTGCAAACGGACTATATCCGTTTTTATAAAGTTAAAAAAAGGCGCAGCAATGCCTGAATATAAAACATGCGGTTCTGCCGGTGCGGATTTGCGGGCTTATATTGACGCGCCTCTTGTTTTAAAGCCTATGCAAAGGGTTCTTATTCCTACAGGATTATCGGTTGAGATTCCGCAAGGATTTGAATTACAAGTTAGACCGAGGTCGGGGCTTGCGTTAAAGAACGGTATTACCGTATTAAATACACCCGGAACCGTTGATTCCGATTATAGGGGCGAACTTTGTGTTCTTCTTGTAAATTTAGGCGATGAAGACTTTAAAGTTGAAAACGGCGACCGTATTGCACAAGCAGTAATTAGTCCTGTTGTACAAGCCTATTTTATAGAAAAAGATGAACTTTCAAAAACCCGGAGGGGGGCAGGCGGTTACGGTTCTACAGGAATTGCCTAAAATATTTGCACTAAAAGTATACAAAGCAATCTAAAACACGTATAACAGTTATAGAGGCAACTGTTATGTTAAAAAAATTAGAACTCAAAGCAAAAAGCTGTTTGCGGAATATATATGCAAATTTAATTTGTCCCCAAAGGTGCTTATTTTGCAATAATGATGTAAATTCGGGACTTCCTCTCTGTTCCTGTTGTTTAAACAAAGAAATTTCCGAACCGCTTAATTTCCGTTTAAATAATGAAGAAAGATTTTGCAAAAGCTGCGGAAGGCTTTTAATTTCGGAAAAAGAATACTGTACGCAATGCCGCGCGCGAATTTCAGAAAACGGAAATACAAACGGCGAAAATAAAAACGAATGTATTATGCCGCAAGTGTGCGATAAAATTTTTTCCCTTTTTCCGTATCAAGGGCAAGCAGGAAATCTTTTAACACACTGGAAAAATTGCAATGTACGCTCCCTTGCAGAACCTTTTGCAAAAGCCGTTTTTGAATTTATAAATGCAAAGCCCGAATTACAAAATATAAAAATTGTTCCCGTTCCGCCTCGTCCGAAAAAAATTAAAAATAAAGGCTGGGATCAAATTGAAGATTTAGCCCAACAGCTGGAACATATTTACGGGTTGGAAATTAGCCGCTGTTTAAAAAGAAAAGACGGAAAATCGCAAAAAAGTCTTTCACGTGAAAAACGAAAAACAAATTTAAAGGGAAAGATAGTTTTACGAAATAAAAAAAAGCCGCTCCCTGAAACGCTCGTAATTTTAGATGATGTTATGACAACGGGAGCAACACTTAACTTTTGTGCAAGCGAATTAAAAAGAGGCGGCTGCAAAAAAGTATACGGGTTCTGTTTGTTTTTTGATTAAGAAATTAAACCTGCTATTTTATCGGGGTAATCCGTAATTATTGCGTCAAGCCCTGTAGCAAGAACAGCAGAATAGTCGGTTTGTACCGAGCCGAACCACGCGTTCACTTTTATGTCTTGAGCGTGCATATAGTCCACAAATTGCTTTGTCAATCTGTATGCACTTGGGTGATAACATTCGATTCCGTTTTGTTTTAAATTCGGTGCAGGATTTATTTCCCAAGCGTCTACAAGAAAACCGCACATTAAAGAAGCATCTATTTTCTTCATCCGTAAAACGCTTTCGTGATTGAACGAAGAAATAATGCACTTTTCTTTTAAATTATATTTTTGTAAAAGCATATACACTTTTTCTTCAATTCCCGGATATTCAAAAACGCCTGTTTTTAATTCAATATTTGAGATAATATCGGTAGTTTTGATAAAATCGAAATATTCTTCAAGCGATGGAATTCTTTCAATTAAATTCTTTGATGAAAAGAAAGCCGATGCGGCAAAATTTTCCGGCGGAAACTTTGCTGCAGCATTCAGTTTTTGTAATTCGGCAAACGAAAAATCTTTAACTAGCCCTGAAGCATTGCATGTTCTATTAACTTCTTCATCATGGATAATAACAGGCACGCCGTCTGCCGATAAGTGTACGTCAAATTCTATTCCATCTACATTAAGCCCAACGGCTTTTTCAAAAGCTATCATTGTGTTTTCGGGATATTTGCTGCGGAATCCTCTATGTGCAAAATTGAGTGTTTTCATTATTTACCTTTGATATTGCATATCCAATAATACTAGCCGTTATGGTATTCCATTTTTGTGTTTTATGTCAAGATAAAGAATCGTGAAATAATTAAAAAAACGGTCTGACAACATACCTGCTCTCAGACCGAACCTTGTTTATGGAACAACTTTAGGTTTTATTTATTAAAAAAATAATTATATATATTATTAAAGATAATATAATGTATATCTCTTTTTTTGTCAACAGGAGTGATAGGCAATTGATATACCCTCTTTGTTTACATATTGATACGCAAAAATTGATTTCCGTGATACCGTGATACCGTATTTACATATCCGCAAATATTTGTTAATATGTATAGTATGGGTAAGAGTTTTATATTGAGTCCGTCTCTTTTAAGTGCTGATTTTTCAAAACTTGCAGAAGAATTAAAATTTATAGAAACACACGGCGGCGATTGGGTTCATATTGACGTAATGGACGGACACTTTGTTCCCAATCTTACATTTGGATTGCCTGTTGTAAAGGGCATCCGTAAATGTTCGAAACTGCCTTTTGATGTGCACCTTATGGTAGAAAATCCCGAAGCCTTTGTAACAGATTTTGCAAAAGCGGGAGCCGACAGCTTTACATTTCATCTTGAAGCAAGTAATCATATAGATAAACTTATATCCGATATTAAAGCACATGGAATGAAAGCGGGTATAAGTATTGTGCCGTCAACGCCGATAAGTATATTAGAACATATACTGCCGATTACCGATATAGTGCTGATAATGAGTGTAAATCCGGGATTCGGAGGTCAAAAATTGCTTCCGTATTGTCTCAAAAAAGTTTCCGATTTAAAGGAAATAAAAAGAAAAAACAATATGAACTTTTTAATTTCTATCGACGGCGGTGTTAATGCAGAAAATATTGAAAATGTAAAAAATTCGGGTGCAGAAGTGATTGTTTCCGGTTCAGCTTTTTTCTCAGGAGATTTAAAAATATGAATATAAAAAAGAGAGCTTTTTTATTTTTTTTGACGGTGTTGTGTGTGCCGCTTTCTTCGCAAACCTATAAGGATTATATGTCGTCGGGACTTGATGCGTATGCGCGCTCCGACTGGTCATCGGCAATGTTTTCATTTCAAAAAGCCGTTGAAGCATCCGGAAACAGTTCGGACGAAGCCTTATATTGGATAATAATGACAAATGCTTCTTCAAAAAATTATAAACAGGCATTAGCTGAAATTTCCGGATTTTTGCATAGATTTCCAAACAGCATAAAAACGGCGGAAGTTATTTATCAGCAAGGCAGAGTATTATGTCTGTGTGCAGAACATGAAAAGTCAATAAATATTTTATACGGTTTTTTGCGCCGTTATCCGAATCATAGACAAATTCCTTCGGCATATTATTGGATAGGCGAAAATCTTTATTTATCGGGACGTTTAAAAGATGCTAGGACAATTTTTTCCAGAGTTATAATCGATTATCCGGCATCTGCAAAAGTCGAAGCCTCTCGATACAAAATTGCACTTATTGACCGCTCATCTACACAAGATGAACTTTTAAAGTTATTAAAAATAAGCCATGAAGAATTGCTAAAACTTTCGGAAGATTATGAAAAAGCAAAAAAGAATTATGACCAAACGGTAGCGGCTTATCAAAAACAGGCGGGAGAAATAAATAGAGACAACCGTATGGCGGAACTTGCTGAAAAACTTTATTTAGAACAAAAAAAGAATGAAGAGCTTTACGACAAACTTGTTATGCTTGAGCTTAAAAACCAAGAGCTTATTGCGGCACTTACAAAATTAGACCCCGATTATGAGGCAAAATTAAATGCGTCTGCATCCGGTGAAGAAAAAACGGAACCTTCCGGCGATTATTCAAATGCTGATAAAAAAAGAGCTGCACTTGAGGCTCTGCGGGAAAAAGCAAAACAGCTGCAAAGTATGTATGACCAATTATTGGAGGAAAATAAAAAATGAGCAAAAAAAGAATTCTTGTCTATATTCTAGCAATATTTACTGTTGCTTCGGCTTATGCTGCAAAAAAAACGGATTATGAACTTATATCCGGAAATTTAAAATTGAAAGTTTTCCGGCGTACAGGTAATTTTTGCCTTTACAGTCTTTCCCCTAAAGGTAAAGATAATTATATGCCTCTTTATGATGAGCGTTCTTTGGGGCGGGATAATAAATTTTATGTACTGCACAACAATAAAGTTTATGAACTGAAAAAACGCATAGGTAGTCCCATTAGAATTGAACAGGAAGAAAATGCCATCAATATAATTTTTCATTTAAAGAATAAATTTTATGTTACGCAAAAACTTTCTTTCACTACGCAAACATACGGAACAAGCGGACCTCTTCTAAAAATTGAAACTACAATAGAAAATATTTGCGGCGATTATGCCGACATTGCTCTGAAAGCCTTGTTTGATACATACCTCGGCGAAAACAGGCGTATTCCCATTTACACCGACTTACGCACCGGTATTTTTGCAGAAACGGTTTTAGAACCTAAATTTGAAAAAGATTCCGCTGTTATTTCGGCAAATTCCGACGCTGCTTGTATATTTTTAATTGACCACACCGATGCGACACCGCTTGAAAATATCTACGTCGCAAATTGGGATAGACTGCAAAGTATCGGTTGGATACCGCCGATAGTACAAGGCAGGTCGTTCAGTACAAAATATTTTCATAATGATTCGGCACTGCTGTTTGTATGGCCGCAAACGCATATTTCAAACGCTGAAAAAATAAAAATTACGATGCTTATAGGCTACTATGATTATATGCGCCGCGATAAAAAACAAAAAGAACCGGCACAAGATGCTGAGCAGAACGCCTCAAACCCGCTCGTTCCGGCAGAACAGCCCGTCATTCCGCCCGAAACAAAAATCTTACCGGAACCGGCCGCAACGCCTCCCGAAAATATGACTACACAAGAATTGAAAGATTATACATATATAAAGGCATTGCTAAAAAAAATAGCAGAAGTTGAAAGCGACCCCGATAAGGCTTCGGACGATTATATAGACGATTTGACAAAACAAGCCGATAATGCTATAAACGATATACAGGAATAGGAAATGGCTCTTTCGGTAATAGATCAAGGTAAAAAGCTATTTACAAAACGTAAATATAACGAAGTAATCTCAACTTTAGAACCCCATGTTTTGGATTACAGGGATTCTTTTACATTTCATTTTTACCTTGGATTGGCTTGTTTATATTCCGGAGAAATACCCGGAGCAAAAGACTATTTTTCTCGTGCGCGGCAAATTAAACCGACTGACCCCGATTTGCTTGCTGCTGAAGCTGCTATGTTTTTGCGCCGCTGCGATACCGCCAATGCAATTCAATATTATATGCTAGCTTTGAATTATAACCCTAATTATAAACTTGCGAAAAAAGGGCTGACCGTTATACGCAAAAATAATTCTCCAGAAGAAATAGGAAATTTGGTGCAATCGGGAGAAATAAAAAAATTATATCCAAATCCCGGAAGCGAAGAAAAAAAAGGAAAAATAATTGCAGCCTCTCTTATAACTTTAATAGCTGTAATTTCCATATCAATAATTATTCCATATTTTTATAAAACACGTACGTTTATAGGTGATAAAAGAACTGACATGCAACCTTTCAAACTTAACTCTTATGAAAGGAAGCATGCCGTAGATATGGAAGGAACGTTTCACTATATCCTAACAGAAAGTCAAATTCTATCGGCATACCATGCGGCACAATCTTATTTTAATGAACACCGCGATAATGCTGCTCAAGTGGAAATAAACAGGATTCTTTCTTCAAATGCTTCATTTTCCATAAAACAAAAAGCGGGACTTTTAATGGAGTATCTTGAAGAGCCGGGCTTTGATACCATAAAAGATATTTATGAGTTTTCACAAGTAAAAAAAGAGCCCTTGCTTTATCTTGACTGTTGGGTTACATGGAAAGGAATGCCGACAAATATTCAGTCTGGTGCCCACAGTACCGTATTCAATTTATTGGTCGGATATGACACCAGACAGCAGTTGGAGGGAGTTGTAACGGTTTCTTGTGAATTCGTTTCAACTATAGATGCGGATAGACCTATAACGGTTTTGGGGCAAGTAAAAATAAAGGATGGTTCGATTTGCTTAAAGGGAAAAGGTATTCATCAAAGCCAAAAACCTGCCGAAAATGACTAGACGTTTAAAACTCTATATGAACGGCTTCAATTATATTTGAATGAATAGATTTGCAGCATGCCCGCTTGATACAGTTTTCCAATTCACGGATATTTCCGCTCCATCGGTTAAGGTAAAGTTTTTGCATAGCGGCCGGCGAAATTTGTTTTCCCGTTTTATTTAAATAAGAAAAGACCAAAGGAGCAATATCCTCTTTACGTTTCCGCAAAGGGGGAATTTCATGTCTTAAAACGTCAAGCCGATAATATAAATCCTGCCTAAAAAGTTTTTTCGCAACCAGTATTTTTAAATCTTCATTCACTGCACAAATCAATCTAAAATCTATTTTTTTAGGTTGTGTAGAACCAACTCTGTAAATTTCTTTAGTTTCTAAAACATGCAATAGCTTCGCTTGAATTGACAAAGGCAGCGTTTCCATTTCATCTAAAAAAATTGTTCCGCCGTCAGCAGCGGAAAAAACTCCATCTTTTGTTTCTGCACCGGTAAAAGAACCTTTCTCGGTTCCAAACAATAAGGATTCTGCGAGCGTCTCAGGTATGCACCCTACATTCACAGGAATAAATTTGCCGGTTTTTGATTTATCCAAATCATGAATTAGCTTTGCGGCAAGACCTTTTCCGCAGCCTGTTTCGCCGGTAAGTAAAACGGGAAAATCCAAAATCGACGCTTTTGAAATAAATTCCCGCAGTTCGTTCATTGCATAACTTTGCCCTATAATTTCGGAATTAAGAAAAATACTTGTTTTTTCATCTATAAGCGAACGCTTATCAGAAGCCGCCTCTTTATGAGCAAAAAAATCTTCAATTGCTGTGTTTATATCGGTAAGATCTTTTGGAAATTCAAAAATACCTGAAATTAAATATTCCGAAAATTTATGTTTTAAAATGTCGTAGGCACCGTGTACAATAACAAAAATATCCACTGCAGGGAAGTCATTTTTTACTTTTTGCAAAATATCAAGAGGAAACATTCCGCCCGACTCAACGTCGAATAAAATAAATTCATATCCTCCGTCCATTAACAATTTAAAAATTGCACTACTGTCAAATATTACTGTTATATCCCAAATATCCGAAGTTTGTGCGGTTAAAATTTCCGCATCTTCCTTTGAATACGCAGAAAAAATACATCTCCTCATGTCTAATAATTTTAACCTACTTTTCGTACAAAAACAAGACTTTATATAAAAAATTCTTTATTAGAATAAACAATTTTTCTTATAGTAAAAATAGGGAAATTATAATAGGGTATCTAATTATCAAAATATGAAGAGACGGTTTTTTCTTTCTTATTTGTACGGTCGGCTTCGAGTAAAGATAATGATTTTTAGGTGATGAACAGCTTTTTTTCCGATTAGATTTAGCGTGCGAAAATGCGGAAATAGCGGAAATGCGATAGCTTGACATTTGAGAAATTTAAAGGTATTATTTATAGAATAAAGATACGGGATTTGCACCTTTTGTAAAACGCCGCTTATTGGAGGTATTTATATGATTTTATTTTTAAGTGATAGTATTTTTACGGCAGAAGAAAATTGTGAAAAAACTTTTTCAGGGTATATTGTTGTAGAAAACGAAATAATTCAAAGCGTGGAAAAAGGAGAAGCACCCAAAGCGCTACAAACTCAAGCAGAAAAGATTGTCGATGTACGCGGCAAGACAATAACGCCGGGGCTCATAGATGCGCATACGCATCTTGTTCACGGCGGTTCGCGCGAAAATGAACTCGCTATGAAACTTGCAGGGAAATCTTATATAGAAATTCATCAAAGCGGCGGCGGTATTTTAAGTACCGTAAGAGCAACCCGCAATGCCTCAAAAGAGGAATTAACTCAAAAAGCATTAAACAGTTTAAAAACTATGTTAATGCACGGTACCACTACCGTCGAATCCAAAAGCGGCTATGGGCTTGATATGAATACTGAAATTAAATGCCTCGAAATAAATTCGGACTTAAATAAAATTCAGCCTATTGAATTGGTTTCGAC
The DNA here is from genome assembly GCA_938045195.1 of uncultured Treponema sp. Taxonomy (GTDB): domain Bacteria; phylum Spirochaetota; class Spirochaetia; order Treponematales; family Treponemataceae; genus Treponema_B. The sequence goes on along the minus strand of CALINC010000103.1, from coordinate 22,855 downwards.
ATATATGGGAGCCCATGCAACGCCGCCGGAATTTGCAAACGATAAAGAGGGTTATATTTCATTTATGATAAAAGAAGTAATGCCCGAAATAAAAAAACGCAATCTTGCAGAATTTTCCGATGCCTTTTGTGAAGACAAAATTTTTTCCGTAGAAGAAACTGAAAGAATTATGCAGGCTGCAGCGGATTTGGGCTTTAAGTTAAAACTTCATGCCGACGAAATCGTACCATTTAATGGTGCCGAACTTGCCGCTAAAATGAATGCGGTTTCAGCCGAACATTTAATGGCTATTTCCGACAACGGAATAAAGGCTCTTGCAAAATCGGGAACCGTTGCAGTAGTTTTACCTGCAACCTCTTTCTTCTTAATGTCGCCTATTTATGCGCCAAGCAAAAAAATGATCGAAGAGGGCGTACGTGTTGCAATAGCTACCGATTACAATCCCGGAAGCAGCCCGACGGAGAATCTGCAAATGGCAATGTGGGCGGCATGTTATAAAATGAAATTATCGCCTGCACAAATTTTGCGCGGAGTAACGATAAATGCAGCTCATGCAATTTGCCGTGAGAAAAAAATCGGTTCTCTTGAAGCCGGTAAACAGGCAGACTTTACAATTTTCAACAGTCCCAATATTGACCACGTGATCTATCACTTCGGTGTCAACTCGGTTTGTCAAGTTTGGAAAAAAGGTAAGCAGGTAGTTTAAATTGCAGGTTTTCTTATTGCATTTTAATTTCAATTTTTCCATATTCAATTTATTATGAAAATAACACTACAAGAGCGTTTGAAAAACCACCGGTTTTAATTTGTGGCGGTGCTGTTATATTTTCTCCCGAAGCATCCGGTTTCGGAACGTTTACAAATGAATTCGTATAGGGGCAACCGTTTTAAAAAGCCCATTAAAGCTGTTTTTAGCCGAGAGTCTTTAACCGCTTGAAATATAGCGGAAAAGTATGTATAATAGAAAGCGAGTAATATTTTTATAAGGGGTTGTTATGAATAATATGTTTTTTAAGAAAATCCTGTATTTATGTTTTGGTGTTGTCATTATTTTAGTTTCATGCACAAAAAATGAAGCTCCTGAAAAGGGCATTGATGAAGCAGCGAATTCAGAAAATTCCTTAAAAACGGAAGAAAATAAACCTGCCGGTACTTTTGCAGCCGCCGGAGGAGCATCGGGTATCATCTATGTACACAAAGCCGCCCTCTATACCGAAAACGCCGACGGTAAAATGAAATGGGCTGCAGAAGCCTCACTTGGAGATATTGCTATTTATCTAGGAGAAAAAAAAGAAGCACAGCGTACTGACGGACAAAAACGCAGCTTTTTCCATATTGATTTAAAAGGAACGGAATACTGGATTCAAGATTATTGTTATGAGCCGAATACTGTTTCTGCTTTTGTTAAAATGCAAGATACTGTTTTATATAAATCAGATTCTTTGACGGCTGCAACTGACGAGATATTACCTCAATTCTTTTTCGTTGCCGTTTACACTGATAGTATGCCTACGGGTAACGAAAAATTTGTGAAGATTGCAACATATTGTCCCGACCTTGCCGTTTCGTGGGTTGTAAAAGATAAATATGTAAAAAAAGAAAGCCTTGACCTCGCGGAAGCAAACGTTCAAGCTATGCTTCTTGCACAAGTTGCTATGGAATCAAGAAACGATACCATTAGGGCAGAGCTTTTTCAAAATGCAATAGAAATGGATTCCGATTATAAAGATGCTATTGCAGATTTGCAAAATCTTACGGAGATAATCATTAAAGAAGAAGAATTTCTAAAGACCCTTTCTTCCGAAAAAATTGAAGAAAAAGTCGTTGTGAAAAATGATGTAGACCTATTAAGTATTCCCGTACTGGGAGATTCCCGTTTACTAAGTACGCTTAAAGCAAATACATCCGCCATTGCATATAAAAAAGTTTCTATGACGGATGCAGAAGATAATACGGTTGAATGGTATTATATTCAGAATAAGCAGAAAAAAGGCTGGGTACGCTCTTCCGACTTAAAAGATAAATAATCTCATAACTATGCGGAAATTTTCGGCAGTACTTATTTATAGTTTATTCTTTTGTAGTTTTATCCTTGCTCAAGAAAATTCCGATACTATCGAAAACATACGGGAAGAACAGGGAACTGAAAATATAAAACCTGTCCCTATTCCGGTCGGATTTTATATCGGCAGTCAAGTTATTGTTTCCAATACGGGAAATAAAGTCGATACGCCTGCAGGAATTGCGGTTAATTTCGGCGGTGAATATGAATACAGAGCTTTAAAACATTTAAACTTTTCCCCCTCGCTTGATTTTTCTTTCTTCCATTATGGACTAATCAACGGCAGAGCGCATATTTGCGAAATCGAAAACCGCACGGCTTTGACGTTTACCTTTTCGCTGGATATGCCCGTACTTGCCTCCTTTGACATAAATCGATGGAACATTTCGTTCGGGGGAGGCTTGGTTTTTTTAGTGCGGTTCGGAATTCTTGACCTTGGAGTTAAGCCCGAAGAAAAAAATTCTGCCGGCGTAACCGCCAAAGAAGAAGTTAAAAAAATAAATTCATTCTTTTGGAAAAACGGAAGATTTATCTATCCGTCTTTTAGATTTAAAGCAGCATATACGTTTGAATCGGGTTGGAAAATAGGATTGCAGACGAAATTCTTTTTGCCGATATGCAATCTATGGGATAAAGCCAAACCTAAATTCTCGGATGGAATGATTGTGCAAATTGGAATTATTATTCATCCTGCAAAACGGCAAAAAATAAAAAAATAGAAAACTTATTTTAATCGGTATTATTATACCGATTAAAAATGCTTGCGAGTTTGCATAAAGCAAACTCGATTTATCGTATAGGAACAGTGAGTATTTCAAAAGGCGGCTTTCAGTTTGCTGTAGCCGAGTTTCTTGAACAAGCCATTGCCAAAATACAGCAAATGTCTGATACAACTTTTGAACGGATTGCAAAAAAATATGAGGAAGCAGAGGAACAGCATTTCTCTGTTGTTGATTATAAAATTGACTTCCGTGAGGAATCCTGACGGGATACTTGAATAATAAACAAATTTATTATAGAATAATTTTAAGCCGAATTTCAGTATCGGTTTATTTTTCAATTTAATGAATATAATTTTGGAGGCACTATGGCAAAAGTCGCTATCAAGGGAGCAAGCTATATTTTGGTTCATGCTCCGGATCTTCTTTTACACAACGGTTCAACTCAAACAGGCACAAGGCTTGCAAACCCTGAGGATGAATATTTAAAGGCTATCCCCAGCCGATTACGAAGTTATGATGAGGCTGTAAACTATCCGCCGAATCAAGTCTATATCGGCAATATGACTCCTGAGGATTTGGAAAAACTCCCTGAGCCGTGGTTTAAGGATGCAAAAAAAGCCGGCCGCAGCGGAAAGTTCGGCGAAATTATGCGGCAAGCCGAATTCTATATTTTGATGAAACATGCCGATGTTTTTGAATTAGTCTATTTCTCAAAAGAATTTACAAGCGAAGCCGAAAAGCTTATCGAAGCTCATCCGATAATGAAAACACAAGGCATTAAACTCGGCGAAGGTCATGATATTGATGAAATTAAAAAAATGGTCGAAGCTCATACGGCTGAAGGTCTATATGAAAACGGAAAACTCATCGGCTGTGTAAAACAGGCGCATGACACGGATGAAAACTTAAGTGCACACACCATGCTTGAAAACCTTGCCACAAAGGCTTCCGGTATTCTTACTGCTTGGCACATGGCAAAACTCGAAGGCATCGATATGAAAGATGTTGAATACATTATCGAATGCTCGGAAGAAGCTGCGGGTGATATAAATCAGCGGGGCGGCGGAAACATTGCAAAATCAATAGGAGAGAAGTCAGGCTGTATCAATGCAACCGGTTCCGATGTACGAGGATTCTGTGCAGCTCCGGTTCATTCCATTATTCATGCAGCAGCCCTCGTCGCTTCCGGCATCTTTAAGAATGTTATGGTAGTTTCAGGCGGTTCCGTGCCAAAGCTCGGTATGAATGGAAAAGACCATGTAAAAAAAGACCTACCTCTTTTGGAAGATATGATAGGCGGTTTTGCTATTATGCTGAGTGCAGACGACGGAGTAAACCCTGTAATCAATACTGAAATTGTCGGTAAGCATGTAATTTCTTCGGGCTCTTCCCCACAGGCTGTTATGAGCGTTTTAGTGTATGAGCCGCTCAATGCCGCCGGCATGAAAATTACCGACATTGAAAAATATTCCGCAGAATTGCAAAACCATGAAATTACCGCTCCTGCAGGGGCAGGCAATGTTCCTGAAGCTAATGTTAAAATGATTGCGGCGTTGAGCGTTATGAAAGGTCAGCTTGAAAAAGCAAAAATTTCAGACTTTGTAAAAGAACACGGCGTTGTCGGTTTTGCTCCTACACAGGGACACATTCCATCAGGTGTACCGTTTATCGGTCATGCAAGACGGGATATGCTCGAAGGCAAATTAAAGAACACGATGATTATCGGAAAGGGCAGCTTGTTCCTCGGCCGTCTTACCAACCTATTTGACGGTTTGAGCTTTGTTATTCAAGCGAATGACGGAAAAGGCTCTCAAGCAGCAGGTTCCGATGAAGCCGGAATTAAAAAGGTTGTAGCGGAAGCAATGCGAAGCGTAGCCGAAAATATCCTCAAAGCACAAAACTAGGAGGAAAACTATGGCTGATAAAAGACAGATTGCCGATTTATTTTTAGATCTTGCCGACGGGCTTGAAGGCGGTTCTTTTGCAGGACGCTTTCCTATCGGTTTGACCGTACCCGGCAGTGAACACGGCGAAGCGGAACTCATTCATGCAGCCTGCCTTGCCGCAAAACGAAACCCCGATTTGGATATTGTTTTAATCGGCGGCGATAAAACGGCTTGTACAAAACAAGGCTTTAAGCATTATCCTGCGGCGGAACTTGAAGATGCCCATAAGGAAATGGAGCGGCTTTTCAAAGACGGTGAAATCAAAGCCTGCGTTACCATGCACTATAATTTTCCGCTAGGCGTAAGTACCGTCGGAAAAGTGGTTACACCCGGAAGAGGCAAAGAGATGATTCTTGCAACTACTACGGGTACAACCGATGCAAACCGCTACAAGGCAATGCTTTTGAATACTATCGGAGGTATTGCAGTTGCACGGGCTTCCGGTATTAAAGAGCCGACGGTAGGCTTATTGAACATCGACGGTATCGCCGTCATCGAAAAAGCCTTAAACAAGATGAAAGAAAAGGGGTATAAAATCCGCTACACGGAATCGAACAGGGCTGACGGCGGTGTCCGCATGCGTGGTAATGACCTTCTGCAAGGTACGCCCGATGTTATGGTGTGCGATACCCTCACCGGAAACCTTTTGATAAAACTGTTTTCATCGTTCTTAACCGGCGGCGGATATGAGGGAGCCGGTTTCGGCTATGGACCTTGTATCGGCACGGGTTATGATGATGTTGTCGGTATTATTTCAAGAGCGACGGGGGCACCCGCTATTGCAAACGCCTTAAAATTCGTAGCAGACTGTGCAAGAAATGGAGTGCATGAAAAATATGCGGAAGAACTAAAGGCGGCAAAAAAAGCAGGCTTAGACGAGCTTTTGGAAGATATGCCCGGTGCAAAACCGGCTGCCGCTTCTTCGAGCGAAAGCATAACCGCTCCGCCCAAAAAGACCGTTGATGCCGGCATACCCGGAATTGATGTTATCGAAATTGAAGACGCATGCAAAGCTCTGTGGAAAGAAAAAATCTACGCCGAAACCGGAATGGGCTGCACGGGACCGGTCATTATGGTCAGTGCTGAAGATTTGGTAAAAGCGAAAGATATTTTGCATAAGGCGGATTATATTTAATCTTTAAAAATATGCCGTCCTGTAGGGCTAGTTTGATGTATGTCAAACTAGCCTCTTCCTCTAAAATGCTTAAGGAATAGCGTCTTATTGCATTTTCATAAAAAAAGGACTATTCTTACTTTTGTATGGCAAATCCTAAACTTTTTAGAACTATTGATCGGGCTGTGTTCGATTATAAAATGATAGAAGAAAATGATAGAATTTTACTTGCCGCTTCGGGCGGAAAAGATTCTACGGCATTGGCGGAATATTTTTCGATGCGGCAAAAACGTCCCAATCCTAAATTTACAATTCATGCAATGCACATTGCGTCGGATGTTGCACCGGCCTTTTCACAAGAAATTATCTTAAAATTTAAAGAATGGAATATCCCGCTCACCGTAAAGCAAATCTCGGTTTTAGGAAGATTAAAGCCGAATGAAAAGATGAATTGTTGGTGGTGTTCCGCCCAAAGACGTACCGAATTAAATAAGTTTGCAATGGAAAACGGTTATAATAAAATTGCTTTAGGTCATCATCTTGATGATATTTTAGAAACCCTTTTAATGAATTCTTTACAAAAGGGAATTTTAGCGACAATGCCTCCCGTCCTTCATTTTGTAAAGTTTCCCGTTACAATTATCCGCCCGCTTTGTCTTGCCGATTTGCCGATGATTATCCGCCATGCTGAAGAAACCGGCTATATTTGTTCAACATGTACTTGTACTTTTCAAGAAAATTCTGCGCGTAAAACAGCCCGCTCACGGTTAGAGCTTTTAACGGGCGGTTCATATAAATTAAAAATTAATTTATTCAATTCGCTTAAAAATATTCTTACCGAGTACTTGCCCTGATTATTTCAATATGTATAATATCCCCGTGAACTTATGACGCATAGTTTGGAAGCTAAAATAAAATCGAACCTCACAAAACTTCTTCCCCAAAAAAACAGTGGAAAAAAGATAACTCTCTTGCTTGCCGTATCGGGGGGAGCAGATTCCATCGCCATGCTTTCGGCGGCGGCAGAATTACGGCAGCAACTTAATTTTGACATTTTTGTAATTACAGTAAATCACAATATCCGTCCTAAAAAAGAAAGTGCGGGAGATGCCGCATTTGTGGAGAATTTTTGCAAAAGTCTTACCCCGCCGCCTATTTGTATAATTGCAGAGCTTGCCGAAAATGCGGTCAGCATGCTTGCAGAAAAACGAAAGGGCGGAATTGAAGATGCTGCCCGATTTTTGCGCTATGCCGAATTTGAAAAGGCTTTTAAAAAAGTTAAAGCCGATTATATTCTTACCGCACATAACCGCAATGATTATTACGAAACCGTCCTTATGCGCCTTTTTCAAGGCGGTGATTCAGAATCTGTAAGCGGTATTGCCGAAGTTCGCGGAAAATTTATCCGCCCAATGCTGAATATCAGCCGCGCCGAAATTGAAGACTATCTAAATTCAAAAGGAATAAACTGGCGTGAAGACGCAACCAATGCAGAACTTTCATACTTGCGAAATAAAATAAGGCACACGCTTATACCCGCTTTAAATACCGTCTTCGACGGCTGGCAAACAGGCTTGTCAAAGACGCTCGAAAAATTGTCTTATGAAAACTCCTTTATTCAATCCATTTATGATAGGGAAAAAAACGAAAATCTCTTTTGGAAATTAGACGATAAAACAAATTCCGTTTCGGCAAATTTCAATTCTTTTTTCAACCTCGAATATATTTTTAAACTTAAATTTGTTGAAGAAGGGCTTTTGCTCATTAAAGGGGCGGGTAGAATTCCCTATAGTATTATAAAAACCTTAGCGGAAATAACGCATAAAAAAATCTGCATATATTCGGGCGGGTTTTGTATTGAAAAAATAGAGGAGCGTGTTGTTCTATCAAAAAAAGATCAGCCGCATCCTGATGACCTTTCCATATCTTATATGATTTGGATTGAAAAAGAATGCGAGTTCTCGCTGCCCTTTCCAAACTGCAAAAAAATTAAAGCCGTAAAAACGGGAGAAGGTTTTTTTATAACCTCGCAATCGGACGGTTCGGATAAAATAGGTCCGTTTAATTGTCCTTTTTGCATCCGTTCAAAGTTGCAGGGCGATACGATAAAACAAAAAGACGGCTCTTCAAAACAAATAAAAAAAATTCTTAATGAATGGGATACGGACTACGTAAAACGAAGTATTGTGCCGATAATAGAAGAGCGCGGTATTGTCCGCGGAATATACGGCGCATTTATCGGCAAAAAAAATTGGTATGTTCCGGAGGTAAAATAATGAATTTTTATCCATTAAATAAGCAAAAATCAAACATCTTTTTTATTTTATTTTTTATTATATGCTTTTCGTATAGTTCAGCACAAGACGGCACTTCTATAAATTCCGTAAATGTACAAGCGGCAATTTCTTCACTTAATAATGCGGGTGCGTTTTATTCGGCTGGAGAATGGCAGGCAGCACTTACCGCCGCACAGCTGGGGACAGGGTATGATACAAGAACTGCCGATTTTCCGTACCTCGAAGCTCTTTGCGGCGTAAAATTGAATTTACCCAATGCGGATATTTTAGAAAAAGTTGAAGCAGCATGTGCTGAAGGAATGGTTTGGCGGCACTACGATGTAAATTCTGCAAGGCTTTTATGCGCAGCCGTAAATTATAAAATGCAAAGGTATTCCGAAGCTTTAGCAATTATCAAATTGTTGCCTTTTACATCTGCCGACAGCGACTACATTAAAGCGGCATCTCTTTACGGTTTAGGAAAAGATGAAGATGCCCGATTTGTCATAAATGAGGCAATGTCGAGCTATACGTTTGATTCGAGGTTTGCAAAGTTATTTTTTTTAATGGAACGCGGAAAAAAAATTACCGCATCGGCAAAACAGCTAGTAGAATATATACTACCGCGTCTTTATGCGTGGCAAGACGAAGATCCTAGTTTGCTGATTTTTGCCAGCCCCTATGAAACAAAATCCGAAGAAAATATCCGCAGATTAAAACTATACAGAAATATGTATTTACCGTTTACCGATGAGTATGACAGCGAAGCATTATATAATCATTCTTATTCGATATTGTTAAGTTTGCGATACGGAATAATAGACGAACAAACAGCCGTCTCTGAATTTTTTAATTTAAAATCAAATTATTTTAATCCGTTTTTTAAACGAAATATGGTTCTGCATACAATGTACGAAAATCATTTAATTGAACTCTTGCGGATTGTAGGTTCTTCTTTTTTGCGGGAAAAAATACGCGAAACTCTATCCACTTATGAGGGCTTACTTTTAGACGATACAAACGGCGACCAAATAGTAAACAGTAAAATTTATTATAAAAACGGAAGACCTTTTTTTGCGGAATTTGATACGGCGCAAGACGGTTATCCCGAATATATGGTAGAATGCAGCTTCGGCATTCCGTCTAAAATTTACGGTAAGCGGAATTCTTATTCCATTGTGTACGAAGAATATCCTTCGGTAAAAACATATACTTCAGAAGAAAAAGTTTTTGTAATGCGTCCATCCGATTTAAAATGGAACCCTGTTATATTAACCGAATTGAATTTGCAGCTTTATGATAGGAACGAAAAAACAGAAGCATTTTTTTCTTTAAAATTGAATACAAGAATTGAAAAACTGCACGAAAGATATTTAACATATTCTTGCGTTTATTCCGAAGAAAAAGATACGGCTATTGAGGGAGGAATAAAAAAAATTTTTTTTGATAAAGGCGAACCGATCCGCTCTGAAATTAGAGCCGGTAAAAATATTTATTCCGAAACAAATTATAAAAACGGATTTCCCGCTCTTGAAAAAGCGGATAAAGACGGCGACGGCTATTTTGAAACAATTTCGGAATATGATTCACAAGGTGTGTTAAAAATAATTTCAGCCGATTTAAATAAAAATAAGTTTTATGAATATGCAGAAACATACAACAAAGACGGGTCCATTGTAAAAACATGGGACGGTAATGAAGACGGAAAAATTGAAATTACCCACACGCAATATAAAGGCGGAAAAAGCAAAACCGAATGGCTCCATCCTAAAACAAATAAAAAAGTTGCTGTTTATTTTGACGACGGAATTCCTTATGAACTTTCAGACGGTAAAAAAACAAGACGAATAGTTTCTGCGGGAAAATTCCCTGTGTATTGGTTAAGACATTTGCCGGATATTCCCGAAAAAATAAATGAAGAAATTATTAACGTTTTTAATCAAAACGATTTACGGATAGCGTCATATACATTTACTATTAACGAAATGGAAGTATTTGCCGTCCGGTCGGGAGGTATAATTTTTGCAGAAATTTTAACCGGAAAGTAAAAATTGAAGCTATATATAGTCGCTATGGCGGTAGGTTTTATTATCACCCTGTTTACCTATAACCGGAATCTCAAATCTTTTTTGGATTATTTTATAAATAGATTTTTGGGAAGAGAAAGTTTTAATCTTTCAAATATATGTGATATGAGGTTTGTAGAAATGAAAAAATAGTATAAATTCATAAAAAACTTATTTAATACTTGATTTATTCTACAATGAGTTTTAAAATAATAGACAAGCAACAAGGGTAAAATCTTTTACTAAGGAGTTTATTTATGGCAAAAGAGAGCGATGCTTGCAAGATTATGTCAACTGATGATAAAAGAAACTTTGCAATCGGAAATCCAATCGGCGGAATTTCCGATGTAATGAATTTCAATGATAATGTCGCTGAGACAAAAGATTTTTGGGGTGATATTGCTGAAGGTATTGATGATTTTTTGCATTGGCTTATTCCGGAACCTCCTCCAACACTAATACCCGATCCTATCATTCCCGGTGTCGGTTCAGGTTCATTAATAGATGAACCTGAAATAATTTTATAATGTAATAATTCTCCTTGCTGCTTATTTTTTAGGAGATATACTATGATTAGCGTACACCGTAAAGCAATGTTTATAAAAACACTTTTGTGGATAGGGATCGCTGTTTTTTATTTTTATGTATTCCCTTTTATTTCAGGTTTAATTTTTTCAGCGTTTAGATTGGATGTAAACAAATGGAAAGAATGTAATTTTGCTTTAGGGGCGGTGATAATGAGTGTTTGCATTATTTTGATAAACCGGAAAACAGATGCTCAAAATAGCTTACAATTTAAACCGTTTCAATTCTCCGTTTGGATAAAAGCCTTTGCGCTTTTAACGGCTGCGGCTTTTTTTGGAATTATTATCACTGATTACCTATCATCATTCAAGCATCATTACATATACTCTCAAATTAGAATATCGGTTTCTCGGACAATACATCAATTAATGGGAAAAGAATCTTTAACGATAGCAAGTTTTTTTTCAGACAGTATCCGGTATACGGCAAAAGATTTTTTTAGATTCGGTTTTTTGCCGACCGTTATTTTGCTGCCTATTTTTGACGAACTTTTTTTTAGAGCTGTAATTTACCGTGATGTAAAAAAATATTTTAAAATAAAGACGGCAGTGTTTATATCATCTTTGTTATTTGGAATAACAGCTTTTTTTTATCCGGCTTTTACCAATACAGATATATCCGGTAAGATTACCGTTTTTATTTTTACGGCTCTTTATGGAATGGTATTTGCCCTTTTGTACGAAAAAACAAACAGTATTTTGGCTTCAATACTTCTTCATATCATGTTTAATGCAGCAGTTACTTGTTTAAATTCTTTAACACTTATTAATGGAGAAATTATCTGCATACTAATAGCTGCTGTGATAATGATTTTAAAAAATGATAAAAATAAATCACACCGGAATGAACAGCAGATTTATGACTCCATTATTGTATGGCTGGCAATAATAATTGTTCAATTTTGTATATTTTCTTCTATTTTGGATATAAGTTTGTATGAAATAGGATTTAATCCGGATAAACGGATATTTTTTTATGCGATAAATTCAATACTATTGACTGTTTTTATTTTGTTTATCAAACGTAAAAGAGGTGATAAAACCTTTTTAACATTAAAACCGGTTCATTTTTTTACCGTTTTAAAATTTTTTATTTTTTCAATGGCGAGTACCGTTATGGTAAAAATCATATATAGATTAGTATTTGAAACTAATATGAATAGTGCTGTCGCTTCTTTATATCAACTAATCGAAAAGAACAATTTTGCATCTATTGCATTTTTTAATACCGGTTTACAGGTAAATACTCTTGACTATATATTGTTTACGATAATTCCTATCGGTATTGTTTTACCCATTTTTGAAGAAGTATTTATGAGAGGTCTGATATACAATGATATAAAAAAATTATTTGATGTAAAAACGGCAATTATTGTTTCCGCTTTAGTATTCGGTTTTGGGCATATTGCTTTTATGGGACATGAGAACCCGACTGTTTATGATAGAGCGCTATGGGTTGTCGATACGGCAATTTTTGGAATTCTTTGGGCCATTGCTTATGAAAAATCCAGAACGCTTTTGGTTCCGATATTGCTGCATGTGATGTATAACACTATTTTAGAAACTTTAAGTTTTAGGACATGGGGTATACTTGCACTCTTGTGTACTGTTGCTGCTCTCATTATTTTGATTATTGATTTTATTAAATTTATTAAAAGGAGAAAAACTTTTAATGAAGTACACGCTAATCCCATATCTGATGTATAAGAATGAAGCGATTACGGTTATACAAAATGAAAAAACAACTGAGCGGTAATATTTCTTTTCAAACAATTATTGATTTAATATACACCAAGACAACATATTTTAATACCGAAGCTATTCTTGATAATTTTAAAATTATAAAATTAATACATGAAATTATTGAAGACATTACCGCTTTAAATGATTATACGGTAAAACTGATAAAACAATTAAACATGAAAACCGGCATAACCGATTATGATATTGCAATCCTTTGGGAGGTTTGCCCCTGTCATGAATAAAGATTTTATCACTGATTTCGTTTTAAAATTTCACCAACTAAGTAATCCGTTAAAATCTTTACCGGTCAATACGGATATTGATGTACACGTATTAAAAAATAATACCGAAAATTATTCTCAAATAAACCTAAAAGAATATAGTATTCAAAACTTGCCGAAGCCGATTATTGAACTTGATGCACTTATAAATAATATACAAAATAAAAATTGCTCATACTTTCCGATTTTTTCTTTTTATACGGATGACCTTATCGAAGAAGGTAACTATGCCTACAATAGCGATTATAAAAAACTGATAAAATATTCGGAGTTAAAAATAAGCATGATACATATCAAATATCCGTTTCATTTTTTGTTTCATTGTATAATTCATTCTATAAATACGGCGGCTCCGCATTTGTAAAATCGGTTTTAGCAATCGGTGAAGTTTTGGAAAGAATAGAATCATTTTGCCATGGTCATAATTTTTTATTCACGGAAGATATGCATAATTTTAATCAAACGGCTTTTAACTTACAGATTGATTCATTAAAGCAGCTTTATATCACAACGGTTTATATGAAGGGCATCTAAAATGTTTGATTATTATCAAAATTCTTTTTTTATAAAGCGAACGGTTTTTATCAATGATCCTAAAATAAGTTTGGCAATTTTTAAAGTCGAAAAAACAAAAAATAAAAAGAAAGTATTTCCCTATGCTCATACTTCATCGGGAAAAAATAAAGCGGTATTGTTTGGAAAATTACATAATGAATTTTTAGAGCGGTTTAAAATGGTATATAATTACCGTACCAATAAAAAAAACGATGTAATTTTATTACATAATGCAAAAATTATTCCAATAAAAAGAAAAGTGTTATCTTACGGATATGACGCAATATATGGACTAAAAGATACGACGGGAACTGCTTCAGGATTAGGCTCCACCGCTTTAATCGAAAAAGCAATATGCGAACTTTTAGAAAAAAATGAACTGATGCTGATGTGGTATAAAAAAATATGCCGTCTTGTAAAAATTACCGATAGCGTAGATGCTATTTTATTGCAATACGGTCTTAGTGCAAATCGAACAAAAATATTTTATGTGCAAAACATAAGCAATATTCATACCGTTATTGTTTTTATTTTAGATGACGGCAATAACATCATCGGTTCGGGTATTTCCGGTGATAAAGCCGTGTATGCCGCTCTTATTTCTGCAATCGAGGAAGCTCTCATGCAAAAATGGATTGATGAACTTTCGGAACGATCTCTGTATGGTAAAGATGATAACAAATTCAAAAATTATTTTGATAATCTGTGTCGAATCGAAGGAAAAAATATTGACAAACTAAAGCCGGTAACCGAAATAAAAATAAAATCGTCTTTTAATGATATTGAAATAGGATTATTAAACCTTGCAGGTTTTCAAAGAGAAATTACGATTAAAGCCGTATCAAAAACTCTGATGAATTGTATTCCGTCAATTTCAAATATACGGAAAAATAAAAACCGCCTCATTGTTACATGCTTTGAAATTGAGAAAGAATTAAAAAATGCCGTAGACTGTGCTGTAATATAAGGAGTTTAATATGTATGACTTTTCATTCACTATAGATACAACAACATTTAAAAATGATTTAAAAACTATAACTTGTTATAAGAATCTTTATTATTCAAGCGTCGCAGGAAATGCCGTTAGGCATACTAAATACGGCGCAGCACTTTGTGCAATCGGTAAAGCTTACGAGAGGAATGCTTTAATTGCATATAATTATATTCGAAATAAAAAAATCGAAGCGTTTTCATTGTTGGATAATACCTTATATAGTTTTTCATTGGATGAGCTAAAACAAAAAAATATTTTTTTTGATTCGTGCGGCTGTGCAGCTCACACCAATTCACGAAATTGTATTGAAAATGCTTTTTTTGAATTCTTAGAACGGCAAAGTTTTATTTTTTGGTATTTATCAAAAGGTAAAAGTTATAAAGTATCAAAAATATTTTTAAATACATTTAAAGAATATACAATCTATTTTAATAATTTTAAATGTTATGAAATCAGTTTGCTTGAATCATATTATGTTGTCTTTTTTATCGGAGAATTAAACGGTAAATTGGCGGTTTCTTTAGGTTAGGGAGATAATTTGAATGAAGCAATTATTTCCGGCTTAAATGAATTACAACAAATGTATTTAAATATTATTAATAATATAAAAATAGATGATACTAAACCGAAAGATTATGCCGAAACTTATTTGTCAATATCGACAGATCGTATAAAAAAGCGTTTAAGTTTATAAATGAAAATTCTGTAAATTATAGCAATCGTATTGAAAAAAATATTTATTGTATTTCAGATTGCAGGATTAGGTTTTTCGATTTTAGGTTCATGGTTTCAGTTTTTGCTGCAGCGTAAGATGACGATTTACACCGAAAGCAGGTTGTATCTTAATGTATTGCATATACCGCCGAAAGGTACTACGGAAAAAAGTATCGGTATGCTGCTGAATCTGTTCAGTTCCGACCTCGGTACAATGACCGGTATTTATACTGCGCAAATTCCTTCCATTATAACAGCAATTGTTATGATGATAGTATTGGGATTAAGGCTTTTTCAAATTGATGTTTTTTTGTTTTGTTTGACGCTTATTGTTTCAGTTATTCCCGTTTTTTTGGCAAAATATTTTGGCGAAAAACAAGCGGAGGTAAATAAAGAACAAAAAAAACAACAGGATTTATATACTTTGTTTATGACGGAAAGCATACAAGGATTACAAGGTATAAAAAATTATGCTTCGCAAAAATTCCGCGCTCTCGTTTCTTCCGCTGCTGAAACATATAAAGGCATTATCATTTCATTTGTTTCTGTGGAGCGTTTAAAAACTATTTTTGATGAAAGACAAAAGCGCGTATCAATTTTAAAACAAGAAAAAAACGGCTCCGGTATCGATAAAATAAAAATAGAAGATTTAAGTTTTTCATATAAGGAAAATAAATTTGTTTTTCAAAATCTTAATGCGGAATTTTCTTTTCCCGGACTGTATTTGATTAAGGGCGAGAACGGTTCCGGCAAAACAACCTTACTCAATATTATTTCAGGAAATATCAATTCAAATGAGAGCGCAAAACTGCTCGGAAAAATTATTTTTTCAAATCTCGAACCTCAGTTTTCTTATGTAAGTCAAAATCCTTTTATTTTTTCAGGTACCATTGTTGAAAATTTGTCTTATTATATTACGATTCTTATTATATCGGGCGGCGGATAAGCTGCAAGAAGCGGGAAAGCCTTTAGGCTTTTGAGCTTCGCAGTCCGCTTAATCCGCATGTTGGACGGCGCTGTGCGCCGGACGACAGGCGGAGCTCCGCCGCCCGTTGAACGGACGCGCAGCATCCGTTCAACATCCGCTTAACCTGCGTTGCCGTGCCCGTATAGGGCTTGGCGTGGAAATTGCATAAAAAAGCGAAGCCGTGCAAGCGGCGTAGCGTCATAAGCAATTTCCATGACAAAGGCATTGTCAGGTTGAAGCGGGTGTTAGACGCTATTTGCTATTCTCTCCAAATAAAATACGAATAAAATCTCTTCTTGAATACAAAATCCTTACAATTCTTATAACTTCGTCTTCAATTCTATAAAATATTGAATAATTATTTGCAAGCACGAACTTATAATCCGTAGGAAATGAAACATATTTTTCCACAGGTATCCCTACATTTGGAAAAGTCGTCAGATTTTCATAAGTTTCTATAATTTTTGAAATGGTATTATGTGCAGCAATGGGATTTTGAAGTTCATTCTCTATATAATTTTTGATTTCAAGTAAATCTGCTGCCGCTTGCGGAGCAATCTTTATCTCAAACATCAAAGTCCTGCCATTTTTCTGACTTCAGTTGTATCCAGCCATCCGTTTTGCAAAGCAGATTCTTCACCTTTCTTCAATTCAGAAAAAAGAGTTTTCGTAGCCGTCAATTTTTCGTAATCTCTTATGGAAATTACCGCATAACACCCCCTGCCATTTTTAGTAAGAAAAACCGGCGATTCATCAGCAACATCCTGCAAAACTTCATTATAATTACGCAAATCCGAAACAGGTTTTATAGCTATCATACACACCTCTAATATTCATAATATTTTACGAAATAATTATCTTAAAATACTTATAAATGTCAAGTACTTAATATAACTTCTCCTTCTTTATTCATCTGTTGCATTTTTTCATATTCAAAAATGCAAGTCTAATAGTGTGCTGTAGGCATCCGTATAACATTTGCCTAACCTGTATTTGCGGCTCGTCCGTAATGTCAGGTTGAGGTGCGGGGTTAGATTAATAATTACCTGTAGTAATTGCTTCCCGTAAAATACTATTTATTCTTGTTTGATAGCCTTTACCTCCGAGAAGTCCCTTGATTTTGTCTATGGTGAGTTCGCTTATCTTTATCGGTGGCTGAATTGGACGATTTTTCGTTTCGGATTCACAATCGAATTCTCCTTTGTCATGGTCATAAGTGAGTTTAGATACCGTTGAATCTATTTTGTACAGGCAAGGCTCGCCCTCAATTTCCTTGAAGAAGAGAATTTCAGTCCAATAAAATCTGCCGCCTCCCCAATGGAAACCAAGCAAAAAAACGTTATCGGTCTCGGTAAAGACTGGGTCATCAAGGTTTTTCACTTCTTGATAAGAGGGAATTTCAAGTACCCATTTTCCGCCGTTGCGCGCAATTGTAACATCCCGCCTTTCAATCGAATAATCTTTCCGTAATACTACAGAACGACTCTCGCATGAGAATGTATATTTTGGCTCTGCAAACACAGGTGCAAGTATAAGAGTGAGAAATACAAATAGTAAAAATTTCTTTTTCATTCTGTTCCTTAAAAATTTGCGGCTCAATGAGCCGTCCACATAACCTACATTATATCTATCCGAATAATACATCAAAAGATTATCTTTTTCAAGTAGAAAAAATGCTATTGACTGCTGGAAGAATTATTTAAAATTTGTTATATTGTCAGCCGAGGTTTATATATGAAAGGTAGAAAATTATTTTGGTTGGCAGCACTGGTGCTGCTTTTTTTTGCCTGCAACGGCAATAAGAAAATTAGTGAGCCTAAAACAGTTACGGCTTCATTGGGTGCGGAGCCGAGTATTTTGGATGCCGCAAAGGCTTCAGACAGGTACTCTTTTATAATATTGGACTATATAAACGAAAATTTGACCGATATTTTAACTGAAGATAATGGGGAGATAAAAATTCTTCCGGCCCTAGCCGAATCTTGGACTCATAATGCCGATTATACGGAGTGGACTTTTAACTTACGCGAAGCCTATTGGTCTGACGGCGTAAAGATAAGGGCTGAAGACTTTGTTTACAGTATTCGCCGTATTATCAATGCCGAATCTGCCTCACCTATGGCAATGTACTACGACTATATTAAAAATGCTCAAGATATTTTAAAGGGAAAACTGGACTATTCCGAAATAGGAATCAAGGCTCTTGATGAAAAAACTCTTCAAATCGTAACCGAAAATCCCATAAAAAATCTTCATGAATTTGCCGCAAAAATTCCGCCGCAAAGGGAAGATATTATAAAAGAATTCGGGCTATCCTACGGCAGCGAGGCCGAAAAAATAATTTGCAGCGGGGCTTTTAAAGTAAAAACTTGGGTGCATAACAGCAAGATTGAACTTGTTAAAAACGAAAAATTTTGGAATGCTGAAAATGTAAAAATAGATGCTCTTACATTTAAAATAATAAATGAAGAAAATGCCGCCCTCGGAGAGCTTTTAAACGGCAGCATCGATATTGCAAATGCTTATTCTATCAGCTGGATAAACAAGCTAAAAAAAGAAAACCGCTTTGCCGAAATAAACGGAGTTGACAGCCGCGTTCAATATATCTTTATGAATCAAAAAGACAAGCTGTTTTCAAACAAAAAAATTCGCCAAGCTCTTTCGGCAAGTCTTGACCGAAAAGAAATTTGTACCGACCTGTTTGACGATATTTATAAACCGGCCTACGGTTTTGTTTCGATCGCCACCGAGCTTGAAGGTAAAAATTACCGAACCCTTGCAGGCGAGCCGATTCAAGAATTGATAAAAAAAGTTTCTAATCCTAAGGCTCATTTTATTGAGGGCTTAAAGGAATTGGGGCTTGGAGATGACCCTTCAAAGATAACAATTTCGATAATGTTCCCTTCAAATGAAAGCTCTAAATTTAATGAATATTTACAAAACAGGCTTTCAAATGTTCTGGGAGTAAATGTAGAGCTTGATAAAATCGAGGGAACGGTCTTTAAAAAACGGAATAAGAGCTTGGACTATCAAGTCGGTTTTAAATCATGGGGCGGCGGTATTGATACACCCGCCAGATATTTGGACCTTTTTTTACCAGGAAATAAAATTGTTCCGATAGGCTGGGAAAATAATGAGTACACCGATTTGGTTCTGCGGGCAAAAAAAAGCTCCGATTTTAACGAAAAGCTGGAACTTTTTAAAAAAGCGGAAATGATTTTATTGGCAGAAGAATCTTGTATTGCTCCTTATGCTAACCAAACCTATAATATCTTTATGCAAACAAAATTAAAAGGAGTTAAACAGTTTTATCCGGGAACTTATAATCTAAAATACGCCTTTATTGAGGATTGACGTCTACTACTGCTAAAAACAAGGTTAAAAGCTTATTTTTAAAATTCGGCATTTTTCAGCATTTTTTAGTGGACAAAAGCTATAAAATGCGTTAGCATAATAGTATATAATCAACACATGGAGGTTTATGTTGAAGACGAAGTATATTGATTTGCCTACAATGGCAAAGTATCTTAAATCTGTCGGTGCCGAAACGGTTATCAAACGGCTTGTTCCTTATTTGGAAGAAGATTACAAAAGATGGAATGACTTTGACAAGGTTCCAAGAATGGCTCATCACAGTCCTATCGGGGTTATTGAGCTCATGCCCATAGGCGACTCTAAAACCTATTCTTTTAAATATGTAAACGGTCATCCCGAAAATCCTAAACACAATTTTTTAACCGTTATGGCTATAGGAGTTTTAGCTGAAGTTTGCACGGGATTTCCTCTTCTTTTGAGTGAATTGACTTTGACAACGGCGGTTAGAACTGCCGCAACTTCGGTAATGGCTGCAAAGTATCTTGCAAAACCTAATCCCAAAAAAATGGCCTTAATAGGAAACGGCTGCCAAAGCGAATTCCAAGCTCTAGGATTTCATCATATTTTGGGGGTAGAAGAAATTTATTGCTATGATGTTGATCCTGCTGCAACAGACAAACTCATGGATAATCTTAAAGATGTAAAGGGCCTAAAACTTATCAAATGCAGCAGCACAAAAGAGGCTTGTAAGGGAGTCGATATTATTACGACAATTACAGCCGATAAAAAAAATGCCATTATCATTACCCCCGATATGGTTGAGCCCGGTATGCACATAAACGGCGTAGGCGGCGACTGCCCCGGAAAAACCGAGCTTGATTCAAAGGTTCTTTTTATGGGAGACGTTTATGTAGAATTTGAACCTCAGAGCCGAATCGAGGGCGAAATTCAGCACATGGATGATAAGTTTAAAGTTACCGAAATTTGGAATGTAATCAAAACAGGTAAACCCATAAACCGCAAGCCGGATGAAATTACTATTTTTGATTCTGTAGGTTTTGCCCTTGAAGATTTTTCAATTCTCCGCTTGATGTACGATATAGCAAAGGATGAAAATGTCGGCATTCCTCAAGAACTTGTTCCCGTTTTGGAAAACCCGAAAAACTTGTACGGTATGTTGAGATAATTTTTGCATACTTAGGATAATCTTTATAAAAGGTTTAAGGTTTTTAAAAATCTTAAACCTTTTTTTACCTTCATATTTATCTAAAACCATATTTTTTTATGCCGATATTCTGGATATGGATATCATAACTTATTCGGATGCAGTGCATCATAACAATGGATTGTATCATAGCAATAGATATAGAAAGCCGAATACTGTGAATAAGAGCAAGCTTAGCTCTAGGGATGAATCTTTGATTGTTTTCGGGCTCTTAGCCATGCTCACTGCAGGATTCCTATTTTTTTATTTTCCGATTTTAAAGTTGAATTGGGGGCTTTCATCAATAAGAGCTATCTCATTTTGGGAAGATCCTTCTTCGATAAATGCAATGCGGCAATATACCATGCCTTCTTC
This sequence comes from uncultured Treponema sp., assembly GCA_938045195.1. Classification (GTDB taxonomy): domain Bacteria; phylum Spirochaetota; class Spirochaetia; order Treponematales; family Treponemataceae; genus Treponema_B. The sequence continues at coordinate 1,937 of CALINC010000103.1, read as the reverse complement.
CGAGATTGCGAAGGAAAATGATCTTCCTCATTCGGAAGCTGCAGAAGGCACCTCTTTTTCCCCTGCGGATGTACCGGATTTTATTACTGCCGTCGATTTTGAAGAATATATGGTTTCAAAAGGGGATACGGTAAGCGGTATTATTCAAAAATTCGGTCTTAAAAATTTAGGAACCCTTCTTTCAGTAAACGGAATAAGCAGTGCAAAGAAGTTAAGGATTGGGCAAAAGCTGATTATTCCTTCGATTGACGGGCTTATTTATACGGCCGTAAAGGGTGATTCCCTGAGCTCTATTGCCGGTAAATTTAACCTTTCTATCAATGCAATCTTGGATGCAAATGACCTTGAAAATCAGACGGTAACTGTAGGACAAAAACTTTTTATTCCGGGAGCAGCGATGAGCTCCTTCGAGCTTAAAAAGGCCTTGGGCGAGCTTTTTATTTATCCTGTGATTGGACGGCTTACTTCGCCGTTTGGGTACAGGAGGGATCCTTTTACCGGAAGAAAAAGTTTTCACACAGGCATCGATATTGCATCCCCTACGGGAACACCTATTAAGCTGACTCTCGATGGTACGGTTTCTTATACAGGCTATTCTGCCGTTTATGGTAATTATGTCATAGTTACTCATTCGGGCGGTTATCAGTCAATGTACGGGCATATGAATACTATAAAGGTAAGGAGGGGCCAAATTCTAAATCAGGGCAGTATTATCGGAACTGTAGGAAGTACGGGAAGGTCTACAGGCCCTCATGTTCATTTTTCCGTATATAAAGACGGAAAACTCATTAACCCTTTAACCGTATTAAAGTAAGAATTTACATAAAAAAAGCAGGACGTGTATTTACACGTCCTGCGAGATTGTATTTAGGATCAACCTAAATACCAATCGGCTTAAGATACCTGACTTAAAGCAAGAAGGTTGGTTAGCATTAAGACCATTTTGATAGGTCTGCTTCTTCAATGTCGAATATAAACTCTTCGCCGTCTCCAACCATCAAGCATGGGATGCCGATCTTCCCCTCCTTTTTGAGCTGAGCAAATTCAGCTCTCTCGTCCCGATATTTTAACAAAAACTTTAGATAACCTAAATCTTCAGTAATGTCAAAATAGCGGAACTTTACTCCTTTTCTTTCTAAATATTCCTTTGCAGGCCCGCAATCGGGGCATAATTTACTACCGAATAAAAATAATTGTTTTTTCATATTTTAGTACCCATCCGACATTTGGCGGTTTAAGTCTCTTTGACAAAGCTCTTGATATACCAAAGCTCTGTCTTTTAGTTTTGCCTTAATTGAGTCGGCAAATGGCATATACCGCCAAAATACTTCTCTAACTTCTTTGTCTAATTTTTGAATGCCTTCGCTTTCTTTTATCATCCAAGTTATGTAATCTTGTATAAAATATTCTTTTATATCGCCCTTTAGTTTTTGGTTTTGGAACCATTGATAATAATTGCCTGTCAAGCCTTCTTCCATCCAATAGTAAGATGCTTTCTCCTTTGCAACCTGCCAGCGTAGATCGGCCGTAGCCATTAAGAGGGAAACTTTAAGACTTTTAGGATACATCGGGATTACTATTCTGCCTCTACTTGTAACCCTATTATAGCGGTCAAAAGGTTCCCAGCAAAAGCCTATATCTCCATAAGTCGGCACCAATATTACAAAGGGCGGAATCCGGTTTAATTGATTTTTATATTGCCGGCAATAGGCTTGCACATCTATATCTTCAAGCCATTTCATTTCACGCAAGATATTCTCTCTGGTTCCCATCTCCTTTGATGAGCTCCTAAAGTATTCTCTTGACAAAATAGGAAAATGATTACCTTTGCGTCCGCAGGTCATCTTAGCCATCTGCTTAACAGTATCGAATTCCCCTTCGGCCCCGGACATATTGGTTGTGATTCCTCCGGAAGCATCAGCCTTTTCCCTCAAGCT
>CALINC010000102.1 GCA_938045195.1 uncultured Treponema sp. | reverse complement strand
AAATTATTTTAAATATCTCGATGGAAATGATATAAAGCGCTATGAATTAACTTGGGAACGCAGAGAATATTTGTGTTATGGGAAAAATCTTGCAGCACCTCGCGGGGATTGGAATTTGTTTTCATCGCCGCGCATTCTTGTAAGACAAATTCCTTCCAAACCTCCCTATTGTATTAATGCGTGTTATACTGCAGATGTTTACTTGAATGATCGAAATTCAATGAATGTCATTTATATAAAAAATAATCCGCTTTTTATTTTAGCTATTTTAAATTCCCGCGCCGTCTCATTTTGGTTTGAGCATAAATTCGGGAAATTATCGCGAGGCATTTTTCCTCAATTTAAAATAAATGAACTTGCTCGTTTCCCCATTCCATCTGCAACCGCCGAACAGCAGTCTTCACTGGCCGGTCTTGCTGAACAAATGATGCTTACCGTAGCGCAGTTACATGGCAATGTCAGTGATTCGGATAAAAAATTCTTACAGCAGCGAGTTGACATTTTGGATAGGCAGATAAATACTGTTGTATATGGGCTGTACGGGCTGACAGAGGATGAGGTGAAGGTTGTGGAGGGGGAGTAAGGATGAATAATTCAGAAAATATTTTTTCAGTAATAGAAAACGGCGATAAACTAGAATTTCACTATTCATTTGGAAATGATGACGATACTCATGCTTTAAACGCTTATATAAGGAACGCTTGTGAAAAGGAATTTCTTGGGATTATAAAAACATTGTCCGCAGAATTAGGGATTCATGTTGATGTAGAAGCCGAAGCTAAAAAAGAAGGCAGTATAAGAGAAATTTATAATTTCTTGTTGTCAGAAAATGGTATAGCTATTACGGCTTGGGCAGGAATTTTTCTAAGCATTTTTATATATATCTTCCCACGGAAAACAAAAGACGAGAAAATATTAGCTCAACTTGATATAATTAATAAAGCGAAAAAATTAGAAAACGAAGGAATTCCTTTGCCTCAAAATATGGAAATTTATTTAGAAAAATTATATTCAAGTCATAAAATTAAGAAGCAAAAATCAAATTTCTTTAAGAATCTAATGAAGGAAAAGAAAATAAAAACATTAGAAGTTTCTGCCATAGATAAAGATGCAAAAAAATGTAAAGTATTGGTCGCAATTCCTAGAAGTGATTTTGAAAGCTATTTTTTATTAACAGATGATTTAGAATCAGAATTTGATGATAAAGCAGTAATTGAAATCATTTCACCCGTATTGAAAAAGGGGCGATATTCATGGCGTGGTATTTATCGTCGAGAAAACCAGATACATGAGTTTGCAATGGCAGATAAAGAGTTTAAACGCTCTGTAGTGGATGATGGTATATCATTTCAAAATGGTACTGAATTAAACTGCCAGATTGAAATTTGTAAGAAACTTGATGATATGGGAGAAGTTTATAATTCGCAATACAAAATTCATAAGGTTTTTGATCATAGAATTGGAGACATTGTTACGGAAATGCCAAGTGGAAAGAAGAAACGTGAAACAGAAAAACTGGATAATATGCAAGGGAAATTATTTAGTGATACTGATACATGATTCAACTTATAAGAAATAGCAGAAATTGTATTAAATTTTAGTATCGAATAAGAAAACTAAAACTTGTTGACCAGATGATTGCCGCACAGGAACAGCTGGGCAGTGCAATCTCCGATTCTGATAAAAAATTCTTGCAGCAAAGGGTTGATGTTTTGGATAAGCAGATAAATGCTGTTGTTTATGGGCTGTACGGGCTGACTGAGGATGAGGTGAAGGTTGTGGAGAGGATGCAAAGTGAATGAGCATATAAAAGAGTATTGTGAAAATTTTATAGAATCAATTGATAATCCTCAATTTGCAGTTTTTCTAAAGGGAAATTGGGGAACAGGTAAAACTTATTTTATTGATACTTTATTGGGAAAATATAAAAAAAGTAATACGGCGAATACCTCAGATATCGATGAAGCACATATCATTAAGATAAGTTTATTTGGTGTCAAAAATTATGATGATATTGATATAAAAATTTATGAAGCTATTCATCCTGTTTTATCATCTAATGGAATGAAAATCGCAGGGGCAGTTGCTCGTTCAGCCTTAAAATTGGGAACAAGTATTGATTTCAATGGAGACAAAAAAAATGATATTAGTATGACTATTGGCGGATTTTCGCTCGGCAAAGGCAAAATTGCAAAAAACATCGCTAAAAAACTTATTATTGTAGATGATTTTGAGAGGGCGTTATTAGAACCCTGTGAAATATTCGGGTATTTTTCAGAAATAATTGCACAGTCTAATACAAAAGTAATTTTTATTGGAAATGAAGAAAAAATTGCAAAAAAAGATGAAGAAAAGAAAACGGAATATTTGCAAATAAAAGAAAAAATTATAGGTATAGAATTTGAGATTGAACCGGATATCGAGAATGCTGTCAATTATTTTGTTGAAATCTTAGCATTTCAAAATAAGGATTTTTTTAAGACTAAAACAAAAGAAATCATACAAAACCTTGGTTGTACTAACCTTAGAACTGTTTGGCAGGCTTTATATAATTTGCATTTGCTAATTACGCTAATCGATGAAGAAATAGAAGATACCGATAAAGAATATATTTTTTCCATCTTCCTTGTATTATATATACAAAAAAATCTTGAAGAAATTCATAAGGATGATCAGATTATTGATATTCTTTCAGGATATTTTAAACATAATAGTCCGTATAAAAAATATAAAGAAATGAAAGAAGAACGGAAAAAAGAAAATGCATATTTTTTCTTTTTAGATATTACAGAATATATCCCCTTGCTTTCATCTTGGCCTAGATTGATTTTTGACGGTTACTATAATAAAGAATGGCTTGTAAAGAACTATAAAGAAGAAAAAAATGCTATTAAAATAGAAAATGAGAAAACAGATAAGAATTTATTTAAATTATTGCGTAATTGGCGACATTTAAATAAAATCGACTTTGAACCCTTGATAAAGTTAATTTTTAAAGAATTTGACGAAGGTGTATATTTACACCCCGGTGAAATTCTACATTTTGCAAGTATTATGATGCTGTTTTCAAAATGGAATTTAATTCCTAATACTATTGATACAATTTTCGAAAAAACTGAAAAGTTTTTAACAGCTTTTTCCGATAAAGTTATTCCTGTAACCGGCTGGGCATATTTAACGGAGGACTATGCCGGATATGGATATAATACAGATTTTCCGGAATTTGAAAAAATTCTTAATAATCTCAGAGAAATAAATTCTGAGAATGTAAAAAAACATGCAAGTATCGATATACGAGAAGAAGTAAAGTTTTTAAATACAGATGGATGTATAAATATTTTTTGTAAAGATATTATTCATATAAATGGCAGCGGAAAATATTATAAACAGCCAATATTAAGTTTTTTAGATATGGAAAGTTTTTATAATATTTTAAAAACTCTATCAATTGAAAATCAACAAAGAATATTATATTCTTTTACAGAGCGATATGGTAAAAGATATTCCAATGAACCTTTAGAAAAAGAATATTATCCTGATTATGAAAACTTAGAAATTTTATGTAATATATATAAATCCGATGTAAAAGAAACTTATTATAATCCGCAAGAAATGCTAAAAAACAACTTAGCAACAGAATGGGGCGAATTACTTTCATATTTTAAAAGAAAAATAACTGCTTAGTCATAATGAAACTGAAGAATTATAAATAATTTCAATTACGCAGGAGTTTCCCCTCAATGTCTTACGAAACAGTTATTGAACAAGTAAAAATGCTGCCGGAACAACTTTTAGCTTCAGTATCGGCATTTATCAAGCTGCTTGAAACAGAGCAAGTCAATTTTACGAGAAATCATGCCGAACAATCAAAACCCAAAAACAAACAAGCTTTTTTTGCATTAGCGGGAAAATTCACCTTGACCAATGTCCAGACAAACGATAAACATTTTAAACTGATGCAAATAGCTATTCCGCAGCTTAAGCTTTTTCAAATGTGAGGTAATTAATCACGGTTATAGCTGTTTTTAATTAATAGAGGTACTTTGAATGAAAAATGCAGTTGTATATATACACGGAAAAGACGGTTCTGCCGACGAAGCGCTTTACTATAAAAAGTTTTTTAATGACGATTATGATGTTTTAGGGTTTGATTATAAATCGGAGTTACCTTGGCAGGCAGGTGAAGAATTTCAAAACTATTTTGATTCCCTTATTCCAAATTATAATGAAATCTTATTAATTGCAAACAGTATAGGGGCTTACTTTTCTATGTTGGCCTTATCGGAAAAACCGATCAAAAAAGCACTGTTTGTTTCTCCCATTGTCGATATGGAAAATATCATTTTACACATGATGAAACGGGCAAAGATATCCGAAGAAGAACTTAGACTAAAAAAAGTCATCAACATTCAGTTCGGCGAACCTTTATCGTGGGAATATCTTTCTTTTGTCAGAAAAAATCCTATAGCATGGAACATTCCTACCGGTATTCTTTACGGTAAAAAAGACGATATGACTTCTTTAGAAACAATAACGAATTTTGCGAATAAAATACATGCGGACTTAACGGTTTTTGATGAGGGAGAGCATTGGTTTCATACTGAAAAACAAATGAATTTTTTGGATACTTGGTTTAGAAGATTTCTTTGATGGATTTCCTCCAAAAACGCAGTGGGGGAAAACTCCGAAGAAAAAAAACGATGAACAATGACTTCCTTTTTATAGCGGAGCCACACAATATTAATCCAAATGAATTCCCTTGGTTTCCAAATTCTTGAGACACTCACGATAATAGCAATCATCATGTTCAGTATATATGGGGTTGAGTACTTCGATGACCGCTAAATTGTTATATGACGGACATCTCCTGCCGCGATAGTCTTTGTCCAACCACTCCGGACTGGCCCTGTAGCCTCGCCGATTCATCTCTGTCATAATGAGTCTGTGATAACAATAAAGCAGATAGGGTGAATAACGAAAAACATAATTGACAGTTGCATGCTGCCTGCCCCAGCCGTTTCCGCGCAAGGCACAACACTCCCTATGTTGTCCCAACAGCTGTTGACGCGGGAGTTTGTTAATCATATCTTGATGCCACAGTCTCATCTTGTTCTCCGAATAATAGATGCGATTGCTGCAAATACTTGTTAGGGTAGACTGCAAGGAGCTTGCGCACAGCGCCCAGCAAAATTTCCTGTTCCGCCTGACCGCTGCGATACTGCTCCAAACAATACATAAACTCCGCCTTTTCATCCGGAGTAGCCTGCTTCTATGTAAAAGCCGTCTTTGATACAATCTTATTTTAACAGAAAAGCGGGTTCAAATTGCCGGATGGGTTCACACCTATCCGCGCTCAACCTACTAACCTAAGTCTTACTTGATTTTAGTCAGCATATCTGCAAGTTTCTCAAGCCCTCGCCTGATGGACTCCCTGACGCTGCTTTCGTGGACGCCCTCAATCCTGGCGATCTCGCTCTTACTAAGGCCAAGAAGATAATGGCCGCAGATCCGCGAAGCCTGTTTTTTCGGAAGGCTTTCTATGGCCTTATAGATTTCCTCGGCCATCCATTCTTGTTCGTAGATTTCCTCCGGCGCTGCCACAGCCGAAAGGGTGCTCCTGTGAATCCCATTGTCTACATCCAGAGAATAATAGGCTTTGTATCTGCGAACATATCGCTGGTAGCTGGCTTCCTTCCGATCCAATTCCTTCAGCAGTTCCGCCACTGCTTCGTCCACCTCAATGAAACAATCTGTGCGATAGTGCGGGTAATAATCCCGCAGATTAATCCTTGTCATCGCCCCTTCCTCCTTTTTGGGTTTGAAGTGAATCCGAAACACAAAAAGGGGAAGGAGGGGCGCGGCAGTGGTAATAAAAAACCCCAGAAAACACAAAAACGCCCCATCGGAACAAATCCAATGGGACGTGCCAAATCCAATGTATGTCTTTAAAGAGGCATACAAAGATGCGTTCTGTATATTTTGTTGTGAGTGATGTTGAAGGTCCCCGGAGGTTCCCCGGTGACCAACTCAGACAAAATGATCATGCAAGACACAGCAGCGCCCTCCTTTAGGCTGCCGTATCCAAGGGAGTCAGTACGCTTTCAATGACTATGGGCTTTTGGATGACGGCATCCATTTATAAATTGTTATCTTCTTCCTTGAAATGAATGTCATAAGATAATTCCTTCTTTATCCGTTATGTTATAATCCCTGGGCGAGTCAACACTGTGTCCTTGCGGGTTAGGGGGCTCTTTCCTTTCCCGACACAAGATCGCAGGTGTCCGCAAACGGGCAGGTGTTTTGTTTCTGCTCCTTTAAGAGCTGGAACGATTCGTGGCTGATTGTATGCGACTATCAATATTGCTGAATCCAACTCAAAACAATATCCTGAAAAACTACGGGGACTTCGGCGAACATAAAATGACCGCAATGTTTAATTTGGTGCAATTCTGAATTTAGAAATAATTGATTGAGCTTTTGCGCCGTATCAATCGTAGTAAGAGGATGCTCATTTTTTTCGCCAACCAAAATCAGCGTTGGAATCTCTAATCCTTGTACCTTTTCGGAAATATCTTTTTTTGCTCCACCAACATGAGCGCTGACCGAATAAGATGTTACAGTATTGGAAAAGATTGTTTTTGCCTGCGTGTTATAAAAATATCCGCCAAGAAAGGCATCGATATTCTCCATATACCACTCGTTTGCGGCATCCTGATTTTTAGGTGGTAGTCCTGTTTTCAAAAATGCAAATGTATTCTGTGGTTTATAATCTGCATAAACAGATGATATTAAAACCAATCCCTCTAATGATGCTTCATATTTTGCGGCATATTCCATGGCAATAAGTCCACCAAAAGAATGTGCTAAAACAATGACATTCCTATCGGGGAAAA
>CALINC010000101.1 GCA_938045195.1 uncultured Treponema sp. | reverse complement strand
GAAGACAATTAGGGAATGTCTGATGAGTTGTATATAGACGCTTAGCGAGTCGAGAAGTTAATGTGATAGAAACGAAAATACCGGAAATAAGACGTACATCTCTGTCTTGTTTCCGGTATTTCTTTCTTTATATTTTATTCTATTATATATTTTCTCAAAGAACGGTTTACCAGAAAAGAATATCATTTTGAAATCCTATCTGCTTCAGGATGACTCCATTGGATATGTATGGATTATAAGAATTTATCTGCTTTGTGCTTTTTCTGTTCCATTTTTGAAGAAAGTAAATTTCTCAAAATTATATACATGGGGCTTAATAGCATTTATATACATTCTGTATGAATTTGCCTGCAAGTATAGGTTGTGGATGGATTATAGAATAATTGAGTGTACGGTTTATTATTTGATTCCTTATGGTATTGTATTATTGTTTGGTCTGAATTGGAAAAGATTTGCAAAGAAAGAAAAAAAGCTTTTCCTTTTATTTTCTTTTTTTGGATTTATTATTTTGCAAGTTTTATGTTTTTATAAGTTTGGAGTGTATTGTTCCACTCAAAATTATAAATATCCACCACGTCATTTGTTTTTAGCACATGCTTTTTTGTATATTTTCTTATTGATGCAATTTGAATCAAAATTGAATTTTCTAGGAAAAAATAAAGTGATTGTATTTATAAGCAAATCAACACTATGGATTTATCTTTGGCATATTTTAGTTTTACGATTGACCGAACACTTAATTCCAAATGTGCATTGGAGCTTAAAATATATTTTTGTTGTTTTAATATTTTAATTCTATCAAGAAATTCCTTTTGTTGTTTTTCATTTAATCTGATTGCAATATCCTGCTGATTTTCATTTAATTTTCGTTTTGTAACAATCACATTATTTATATTTTCTATTTCGATAAATTCACAATAATTAATTGTTTTTTCTGCATAAATTTGAAAAACAAAAAATAATAAAAAAGAAATTGTATAGAATGTTTTTCTCTTCATTTTTTCCTTCCAATGCCCCGCGTTATACACGTAACATTATTTTAAACCGCTTTTTTACGTACGCCAAAACGTCGTTTTTGAAAACGGTGTTATGTGTTTATTATTCATACAGTATATAAACCGTAAAAGGTTTACAACCTCCGTCTTCCTCAAACACCCTGATTAATCTATCGGCTATTTTTAATCTCCTTTTGGGAAGATCAAAATATGTATATGTGGATTTATCATTTCTTGGTGCAAAATCTATGTATTGATATACGTTTTTTTTCTTTGTATTTATACAAAAACCGTTAACCGCATATGCAATTCTTGCATCATCTTCTATTTTCAAATATACCGGACCGATAATTTCTTTGTTTTCATTTTCTTTCAATATTTTTTTTATATACTCGGATTTATAAAAATATTCGGAATTAATATATAAATCATCCGTATGGTCTGATATGTAATATTTTAAAATTTTTGATGCTTCCGGGGAAATAAATTTCCCTCCCCATATCATATCTTTATAAATACTTTTAATTTCTTTTTTTTCGTTTTTTTGAAGTAAATTGTTATCAAATTTTTCCGTTAATTCATCAATTTTCTCTTGTGAGGTAAAAAGGATTGAACATGAACCGAACAAGCAACTCAGTAATGAAAAAAATATTATTAACAAAGAATAGCCTCTTTTTGTTAAATACTTTTTCTTTCCTTTTCCCATAATCGGATTCCTTTTTCAGTTAAGTTTTCCTCCGGCGCTAAGCAGACATCCACATAACGGGGCGCAGTTCCTGTTGTCAGATTGAAACGGGTGCTAGGCTTTTGATTGACGGTAATGTGTACCGCACTGAACAATATAGAGTTTATTATCTTCAACTTTATACACAAGTCGATTTGCCGTATCTATTCTTCTGCTCCAATACCCTGATAATTCATGCTTTAATGGTTCAGGTTGTCCTTTTCCCTTATCAACTCCATTTCTTTCAATATCTTTAATTAAATCATGGGTAGCTTTTATCAATTTTTGTTGATGTTTATTAAAAAATTCGCAGTAATCATTCCATGCAATATCAGACCAAACTTTTACCATCAACAAGATTCCTTCAATTCATGGATTTGACCTTTTCCACTTTCAATCTGATCTATACTATTACGCAAATATTTCATATTTTCTTCTGAATAAACATACGGATCATTAGACGCTTTCAAAGCAAAGGGCAGTCCATTTTCCCGAATGGTAGCCTTTACAAAAGAGTTTATCGCCGAAGAAATGTTAATGCCCATAGAATCGCATATCCGCTCAAAAGTTATTTTATCATCATGTGTAATTTTTGCTGATATTGTAGTCATTTTTAACACCTCTTACTACATTATACTATATGAGCTTATAAAAATCAATTATCGCCTGCCTATTAAAAATTTAATTTATTATTTTTAATATCGGTTTCACTCTAAAACTCAATTCTTATCATTTTTTTAGAACTATACATATAAATTTTAATTATTTAATAGGTCGAATATCAACTGTTTTTCTTTTAATAATTTTAGCAGTCGTTTGCGGTGTTACACCGCGATTACCCATTACACATTAAACCGAATTACCCACTAGAATTAAATCTCAACATTTGACCCGCTTCCATCCCTCTTATACATCTTCCACTTCTTGTTATTTTTAGCATTATCAAAAGCATCCTTTAAGTCTTGCGGAGCGATAAAGTCCGTGTGATTACCTTCGGTAACATCGGTTCGTTCGGTGTAAAGAACACACTTCGCATCATCACTATCCGCCCGCACCGGTAAATCGTCAAAGAGTTTGGTAAATGCGTCTGCATTAAGCCGATTGTTGTAGCAGCTCAGCCCTCCCAAAGCGGTTAAGCCCTGCACGTTAAGTTCGGTCAGCTGATTGCTGTAGCAGCTCAACCTTTCCAAAGCGGTGCAGCCCTGCACGTTAAGAGCGGTTAGCTGATTGTTGTAGCACCACAGCCATTTCAAAGCGGTTAAGCCCTGCACATTAAGTTCGGTAAGCTGATTGTTATAGCAGAGCAGCATGGACAAAGCGGTACAGCCCTGTACGTCAAGGGCGGTAAGCTGATTGCCCTTGCAGTCCAGCCATTTCAAAGCGGTGCAACCCTGCACGTTAAGTTCGGTAAGCTGATTGCTGCCGCAGGACAGCTCTTTCAAAGCGGTTAAGCCTTGCACGTTAAGTTCGGTAAGCTGATTGCCGCCGCAGACCAGCCTTTCCAAAGCGGTTAAGCCCTGCACGTCAAGTGCAGTCAGCTGATTGC
>CALINC010000100.1 GCA_938045195.1 uncultured Treponema sp. | reverse complement strand
AAACTCGCCGGATAAACAGTGAGGCACCATTTGTGCCGAAATGTTTATCACACCTCCCTAATGATTTTCATTTTCCTGTATATTTACAGGTAAAACTTTTTTTATGAATTTAGGTTTCAATAAATTGAGCAAAATCGGCAAAACAGTTAAGCTGCTCAAAGAACTTGTAACCATAATTAACGAAATTAAAAAACCGAGTTCGGCAAGCATATTGAATTTTGAAAGCATTAAAACTGCAAATCCTGCTCCGACGGAAACCGCATTAAATAAAATAGCTTTTCCGGAACTTAAAAATGCCGAATATAAAAAAGGTTTTTCTCCTGCTGCTCTTAAAGCATGTTTGTGATATGCCGCTAAAAAGTGAATTGTATAGTCTACGCCTATTCCTATTGCAAAACTTGCAACCATTGCCGTCCCGATATTCAGTTTAATTCCTAAGAAACCCATAAAACCGAAGTTTATTAAAATTGAAAGCGATAAGGGTATTATTCCGATTATACCGGCAATAGCGGAACGGTAATATATCGAAAGAATTAAGAATACTATCAAAAGCGATACCCCTACCGAAATAAGCTGCGATTCTACAACAAGTTTATTGAGTGCTTTTTCTATCAAAACAAAACCGCCCATTTCAATTTTTACATCTTTTGGAAATTTAATTTTTATGAATTCTTCGATAGCACTCATTGCTTTGTCACTGTCTTTTTGACCTACCGTCCTCAGCTGTACGTTTACCTTTAATGCTTTTGGTGAAGAAATATTGTCCACAAAGTCCTCTGCATTTTTTCCCAAGAGAATAAGATAGTTTTCGATTAAATCTATTAGTTCTGTTTTATTTTCTTTTCCGTATTTTTGAGTATTGATAGGTATTTCGTAGTACGAAAGACCTTGATAATTGATTTTTTTACCGAAGCCCTGCATCAACTCCTCTGTGGAAATATGTGCATTTTTCCGCTCTCCGATTATATCATTTAAGAATTCGATAATTTCTTTTTGACTGTATTTGCGTGAAGAAAAGCCGTTATTTGAAATAACCTCTTCCGAAGAACCGTTATCGCTGTCTTGTGAAGTTTCTTCTTCCATAGTGCCGAAGTCCCAAAAATCGTCTTCATCGGTAGAGGATGTCTGTATATTGGAATTTTCTGAAAGGGCAGGGGAGGACATGTTAACGGAAGAAAGGCTCACACCCTCAGGCGGTTCATCGGCATTAAAAACTTGATTTATCCGTTTGATGAGTTCCGTAATTGATGTTACTTTTCCTACTTCCGGCACTTCTTCTTCAAGATATATTCCCATATCATCCAGTGCTTTTAAAATATCCGGCCGGATGACTGTGCTGCCGTCTTCCACAGTTATAAGCAAATTAAGGAGTTTTGAGCCGCCGAATTTTTCGCGCATAAACACATCGGATTGAACGACAGGTACTTCAGGTTCAAAATATTCCATCAAAACATTGTCGATAACCAGTTTTTTTAATCCGAAAATTGAAAGAATAATCATCACCAGCGTAAATAATATTACCGAGCGGTTATGTCCGCTTATGAGAACAAAGGTATTTGCAATACCTTTATCCAATTTTCCGGCATTTTCGTTATTGTGCTTTCTTGCAAATTTCATTGCCGCTTTTTTCGGCCCTCGGATAATTAAAATACTCGGAATAAGCGTGATTGAAATTAAAAAAGCCGAGATAACGCCGAAGCCGGCAAACAATCCGAATTCAAAAATAGGCACTATGGAAGTAAAGCAAAATGAAACAAAACCTGCAAATGTTGTAAGTGCCGCTAAAAAAACCGGACGTATAACTTCATGTAGGGCATTTATCACTTGTCTTTTATGTTCTGTTTTTGAAATTGAATCATCTTGAACAACTTCGTCATAATAGTGGTTTATAACATGAATCCCATAAGCCGAGCCTACGGCAATCAGTATTACCGGCAGTATAGTTGAAAGAATGGAAAGCGGTACTTGGAATAATGCCATTGCACCTAAAGCCCATATTACCGAAACTATTACCGTTAAAAGAGGTAAAAAAACACCCGAAAAACGCCCGAAAGATAAAAATAAAATTACGATAACAACAGCGATTACAAGCGGGACTAAAAAAGCTAAATCGTGGGCAGTTGCTTCATTTACTATTTCATTAAAAACAGGTGTTCCGGTCAAATATATTTTGGAATCGGGAAAATTCCATGCATTTGTAATATCGATAATCTTTCTACATGCTTCGACAGCTTCAGGTGAGCCGCTTGCTTCATTTGTTACATTAAAAAAAACCAATATCTGAGTTGCTTTGAGGTCATCGGAAACGAGGCTTTTGGAATAAAGCTGCCAACTGCGCAGCTTTCGCTCTACCGCCTTTATTTCTTCTTCGCTTCCTTGAAAGTTCTCAGGAATTAATGGAGCAGTAAGAATTTCCCCGTCTCCCGCTTCTATGTGCTGCGTATTCGTGATAAGAACAGTGTTTTTAACGAGGTCGACAGACTTTAGATTTTCGTCGAGTTTTTTTATTTCGTCCAAGAACGGTTTTTCCAAGATTGAAGAAAAACTGCGTTCGAGACCTATTAAAATAGGTACTTCGTCTCCGAAAATATCCGCAATTTTTTGTGTGCTCACTCGCGAAATATCATTTTTAGGGATAAAGCGGAAATTGTTATTATCAAAACGCATCGTTATAATCTGAATAGCAAAAAATACCGAGATAAGCAAGATAACCGTCAGCATTATTCTTGGATGTTCATAAAATTTTTTTGTAGAAAACAAGGATTGTATCGGTTTTTTTATTTTTTTATCTTTATTGCGCATAATACCCTCCAATAGTTTATGTTAAAGACAAAATCGAATTATCTACCGCATCGGAAGCAAGTCCGCGCAATATAATTTCAAAAACGCAGCGCATTTCCGAGACAATTGCCTTTGAATTCCGCATATCCTCCGGCAGCGTTGCCGCATTTTGTACAACGGCAGAAGCAATAAGTATAAGAATATTAGTGATTTTTTGAGGTTTAATAGTTTTTAAAAGAGTTCCGTCATCAACTCCTTTTTCTATAATTTTTTCAATTAGTTTTACCAGAATAAAAAAGGGGCGTTCTTCCGGTTTTATGGCTGAATCGGTTTTTAGTTCAATGCCGGAGCTGTTTTTTAATCCGATACCCACAAAAATATCGCTTGATTCTCCGAAGATATCTATATAACTCATCCATAAGGTTCTTAGTGCCTCAACTCCGGTCATATTCGGAGTAATTCTACTGTTTACATACTGTACAAATTCGGTACAGGCTTCGCCGACTAAAGCATTGAGCAAGTCTTCTTTGCTTTTAAAATAGAGATATAGAGTTGCCTTGCTTACTTCCGCTCGGTCTGCAATGTCCTGCATACTAAAAGATCCTGCTCCGCATTCATGAATAAGATTTTTTGCATGCGATAAAATTGCCGTACGCCGTTTTTCTTTTTCACGTTCTTTCCGTTCCGATATTCCCATAAAACCTTAGAACTCCCTAACTGTAGGTCATTATATAACCGCCGGTCAGTTTTGTCAAGAGCGTGCTATCGTTTTATACTAATAGCGATTAAGGTTTTATTTTCCGAAGAAAAACCAAAAATCTCCCCATAGAGCAAATAAAAAGACTATTCCAATAAAAGCAATACCGATAAATTGCACATAATACAAAATGCGCGGATTTATTTGCTTTCGTAAAATAAATTCCAAAAAAGCAAATAGGATAAGCCCTCCGTCCAAAATAGGAATGGGCAGCAAATTCATAATAAAAAGTGAAATTGAAATGAGGCTTATAAAATTAAGCAGATCCGAAATGCCTGTCAAAAAGCTTTCTTTAAAGCCTTGTTCCGCAACATCACCCAAAATATGGGTAATGCGCAAGGGACCGGATACTGCCTGCTTTAAATCAATACCTTTAAAAAGCAGGGATAAACTTTTAAATGTCAATACAAGGGTTTTATGGGTTAAGGCAAATCCGTTTGTTATGCTTTTAAAAAAGCCCGTACCCGGAACATCAACTTTTATGGTTTTTAGTGTAATCCCTAAATCAATACCGTCTTTTGTGCGTATAAGACTTATCGTTTTTATGAGTTCTTCGCCGTTTCGCTCTATTGTGAGTTCGGCTGTTTTCTCTTCAAATTTTTCCAGCATGAAATATAAGTCTTTTGTATTGTTTATTTCGGAATTATTCAGTTTTATAATTTTATCGCCGGCTTTAAGTCCTGCAATATCTGCTGCGGAAGAAGACATAACACCGTTTAATTCTACGGGTATATACGGATAAAAACCTATTACGCCCGCCCCTGTTGCTTTATCCAGTTTGGGAGTTACTTTTTTAGTTAAAATTTTGCCGTTTCTTTCAATTTGAACGGTTATTTCCGTCTCGGCTTCAGGAACTACAAGTTTTACAATATCGGCAAAGGTTTCGGTTTTTGTACCGTTTATACTTACAATTTTGTCTCCCATTTCAAGTCCCGCTTCCCGTGCGGGCGAGCTGTCGGTTGTATCGTAATAATAGACGGGCGCAATACGGTTTGGTGCCGTATAATATGTCGAGCCTATTGCACTTACGATAGCCATAGCTAAAACCGCCGTCGTATAATTTGCAAAAGGGCCTGCAAATGCAATGACTATTCTTTTAAAGGGATGAACCGAATAAAGCCCGCCTTTTTCTTTAGGTATTACGGAAAGTTTTTGCTCTATCGCTTCTTTAAAAGCCTGTTCGCCTTTCATACCGCAATAGCCGCCCATGGGGATTAGCGAAAGACGGTATTCGGTTGTTCCTATTTTCTTTTTAAAAATTACGGGGCCCCAGCCTATCGAAAAAGTTTCTACGATAACACCGGAAAGTTTTGCCGCAATAAAATGCCCTGCCTCATGGATAAACACCATTATGCTTAATATTATAATACCTATTAAAATTTTTATCATCTTTATATTCCTTTTATATATGTAAGAGCTGCGTGCTTTGCTTTTTCTTCTATTGCATATACTTCATTGTATGAAGCAGGTTTCACTGCCCAATCTGCACTGAGTACATGCTCTACAACTTTTTGTAAGCCGGTAAATCCTATTTTGCCTGCAAAAAAGGCTTCGACAGCTTTTTCGTTTGCCGCGTTAAAAGCAATGGGGTAAGAGGCTAGTTTTTTTGCCGCTTCAAATCCCAGTTTTAACATAGGAAAATCATCAAACCGCGGCGGGATAAATTCCAAGTTTATTATTTTTGAAAAATCCAAAGGCGGCAAAAAACTTTTTGAAAGGGCAGGAAATGTTAAGGCATCCAAAATAGGATTACACATGTCGGGAGGCGACATTTGGGCATAGACTTCTCCGTTTATTGTCTGTACCATAGAATGTACGATACTTTGCGGATGAATCGTAACTTCAATTTTGTTATACGGCATCTCGAAAAGTTTAACAGCCTCAATTATTTCTAAAGCTTTGTTTGCAAGCGAAGCGGAATCTATTGTAATTTTTCCGCCCATTTTCCATGTCGGGTGATTTAAGGCTTCTTTTAGAGTAATATGTGCTAATTCGTTTTTAGGCGTATTTCTAAAGGGCCCGCCCGATGCCGTAATTATTATTTTTTTAATATTTTGTTTTCCGTGTACATTGATTAAATTAAAAATTGCAGAATGTTCGGAATCTACAGGAATTATTTTTGTTCCCGTTTTGCGGGCATGCTGAAAAATTAGTTCACCTGCAGTAACAATGCTTTCTTTATTGGCAAGTGCTAAATCAAGACCTGCACTGATTACTTCGGCTGAAGCCTTTAAGCCTTCGGAACCGGCTATTCCGTTTACGGCAATGTCGGCTCGGCTTTCTTCTATCAGTTGTTTTACGCACGCGCTTATATCGGTATATGTAGAATGGAAAACGGCATTCGGAAATTCTTTTTGTATTTTTGCAGCAGCTTTCATATTTGAATGAACGGAGAAACCTGCAAGTTCAAAAGAATCTTCAAAGCGGCGCAACACTTTTAAAGAACTGTTGCCGATCGAACCGCTTGCACCAAGCAATAAAATGCGCTTTTTTTTGTGCATTACATGCCGCCCATTAAAACCTTAAATGAAACATAAAAAACCGGAGCCGCCAAAAGCACGGAATCCAAACTATCTAAGGCACCGCCTCTTCCGAGTACTATTGTGCCGGAATCTTTTACATCAGCAGAACGCTTTAAAATAGACTCTATAATATCGCCTAAAATTGCGGCAAAAGCGGTTAGAATTCCTATAATAATTAACCTTATCAGATGGTCTCCAAATTCTTTGTAAAATATTTTGTTAATTAAAAAAGCCGCCGCTATTGACCCTGCAAAACCGCCTATAAAACCTGCGATGCTTTTTTTTGGGCTTGCTTTGATAAAACCTCTATTATTTCCGCCCAACAGTATTCCGAATAGCCACGCAATGGAATCGCAGGCAAATACCATGAGTAAAAAAGTGCTTATAACCTTATTCGGATGAGGGAGTGTGGTAAGTGCCGATAAATAAAGTGAAAGCCCCCATGGATAAAGCAGCATAAAAATTCCTGTTGTAAATCGTGCAATGCTGTTTGTGAATATTCCTCCGAATGAAAATAGAATTTCTGAAATAAGTATTAAAGCTATGAGGATACCGAAAGCATCAAAAAGATAGAAATTAGGCAGAATCTGTAAGCCTGTAAAATAAGAAATTAAAATTAAAACGGTACCGAAGATACACATAATTTTGGGCGGATAACTTTGTATTCTTTGCGAGAGGATATTATAAATTTCAAAATTGGAAACACAAGCCGCAATGATAAGGCTTATGTGATACAGTAAAAAATTATAATGAGGAAAAAAATAAATTGAAGATAAAATAAGCGGTCCGCCTACAAAAAAAATAAGCAGCCTTTCAATTAGTTTTTTCATTTTATCTGCTCCCATACTTTATGCGGATCTGTTCTAAAAACTGAAGTTTTTAGACAGCCTCAATCCTTTTAAAATTCTATGCCTTTCCGTATCTTCTGTCCCGTTTTTTATATGCTTCTATTATTTCATATAAATCCTGCTCCGTCCAATCCGGCCAAAGTTTGTCCGAAAAAAATAATTCGGAATAGGCATTTTGCCATAAAAGAAAATTGCTTAGCCGTTTTTCGCCGCTAGTTCTTATAAATAAGTCTACAGGCGGGATTCCTGCCGTGTCTAATTTTGTCTCAAATAGTCCGGGTGTCATTTTAAGCAATTCGTCCGGCTGTATTTTTTTTATTGCTCGTATTATTTCATCTTGACTTCCGTAATTTATTGCAAGGATTACGGAAGTTCCGGTAAAATGAGCCGTTTTTTCTTTTACTTGTATAATTTCAGTTTGAATATCTTTAGGTAATCCGTCCATATCGCCTATATGTAAGACCCGCAAATTATTTTCGGAATAAAAATTAAATTCAGCACTCAGATGAGTTTTTATAAGACCCATTAAAAAGCCTACTTCCTGCTCTGTCCTTTTCCAATTTTCGGTCGAGAATATATAAAGCGTTATATACGGTATCTCTAAATCGGCAGCGGCTTTTACAATTTTTTTTACGGTTTTTAAACCTGCATCATGCCCTGCTATTCTGGGAAGTTTTCTTTTTGTTGCCCACCTGCCGTTACCGTCCATAACAATGGCTATATGTTTAGGATTAGGGAGCATTTAGTTTTCCATTATTTCTTTTTCTTTAACTTCTAAAACCTTATTTACTTCGGCAATATAAGAATCCGTAAGTTTTTGTAACATATCTTCTGCCGTCTTTTGTTGGTCTTCTCCCAAATCTCCGTTTTTTTGCAGTTTTTTAAGTCCGTCAATACCGTCGCGTCTTATATTTCTGATTGAAACCCTGGATTGTTCTGCAAGATTTTTTGCTTTTTTTGCAAGATCTTTTCTGCGTTCTTCGGTCAGCGGCGGAATTGCAATACGGATAATTTTTCCGTCGTTTGAGGGGTTTACCGAAAGGTCTGACTGTAAAACCGCTTTTTCAATTTCGGTTAAAAGCGATTTATCCCACGGTTGAATTACGACAAGCCTTGCTTCGGGGATAGACACGCTTGCAACTTGATTAAGCGGGGTCGGCTGCCCATAACAATTTACGCGTATCTTATCGAAAATGGCAGCGGAAGCGCGTCCTGTTCTCAACATATCAAATTCGGATTTTAGTGCGGAAACCGCTTTTTTCATTTTTTCTTCGCAATTAGCATGAACTTCATTCATAGAACATCTCCCATAATATACGATGTTTGCCGATTAGGCAAACTCACAAGATAAACAGCGAGGCTGAATTTCTGCCGAACTGTTTATCTAAACTTTCATTTATATTACAGATAATTATACGGTTTTTTTTAGGAAAGTCAAGATAGCTCTGAACAGATAAACAGACAGTTGCGCATACCCAAAATAATATAACTGTATAAAAAACAAAAATCGGTTTTTTAGAGGAGCGTTTTGCCTGTAAGGGGCTGCCATTATCTTCAAAAAGGCACAAAAAAGCGGACACTCCCGTAACGAATGTATTCGCCTTTTCAAAACACACCTGCGTTTCTTTAACGTATTTTGAAAAGCAGCCGTAAAAAGCTCACAGGGACTTTTTACGGCTGCCGTATCGTTTATATAAATGCGGCTTATTGATTTGCATCAATCCATCTTTGCCATTGTGCATCACCCTTATCTAGGGTGGTTATTTCGCCGACATGTTTCTTCTTATCGTAGAAATTATTAGCATAATGAATAAGATAGGGAACATTTCCATCAGCATCGATATAGATGTCTTTTTGATAATATATACCATAAGTAAATACTCTATTCGGCTTAAAGTTATTATCACACACATAAATGGCAATGACATTTTCTTCTTCATCAAAAGCGGCTCCCCATAGCGTTATGGCATGACCGTAGGTAGCATCGCCATGTATGTTTATTCCAACTGCTTTTTTGGAATCAGACGCAAGAGCTTTTTTAAGCACATCGTTGAATTCTTGTCTTGTATAAATACCTTTTGTTTCAATAGGATTATTTTCTTCTTCTACGCCGAAAATATCCTTAAATAGTTCCGGAGAGTAATTTTTATCTTTTGCAAAATTTTTCAGTCCAAAAAGATACCACCTAAGTCCATTACGTATATATGAACCTTGAGGACTGTTTCCGCATTTCGTACGAAATTCATTTGCTATAGAGCTTTTTATGTTCTCTTGATCATCAGGAAGTCCGCGTGTATAAACAGGTTTATACATCTCGTACATAGCAGGATTATTTTCCTTAGTTATACCTTTCTTTGCTATGTACCGGTTTACATTGCTTTCGTTCTGTTCAAACCACCAATGCAGCATATTGGAAGAAGTTTTTGCCCAACATTGATTACTATCGAAATGACCGCCGGCAGGAGAACCTGTCGGATTCATTTTTCGCGTGTTAAAGAATTTTGTATGTTCCGCTTCATACCAATAAAAAACATGAGGTATTTCACAATAGGTCGGTGGATTTGATCCTTGAATTTCGACCTGATGTTTTTCATCTTCATTAGGCGGCGTTATTCCGTGTACCCACCTTATCGTTACGTTCGGGGTCTCATTCTTTTTTTGAGTAAGTGTTACTTCCAGATGCTTACCTGCGGAAATGATATATTCATTTGTGTTATTATCTTTAAATTTGATATACGCAGTTCTATTCCATACGGTTTTGTTTTTCTTAAGGTGCAAACGTACCGTATCTTCAGCCGGATTTGTGTCGTCGTTCGAAACAAAGTTTACCCATTCTTCTCCGCCCCCTACTACTACAGGTGTATAGTTAAGTTTTCCATTGAGCGTCTTTACCGTAAAGGTGACATCGGCTTCATCACTTCCATACGAGATGGTTGGGTTGTCTATACTAATTGAGGGATCTGTGGTTTTTTCCTTCGTCTTAAAACGAACTGTTCTTATAACAGAAGAATTATCCGCAGAGGTTATGGTTACTGTTGCTTCTCCGACATCGTGATAGGCTTTTATCGAGCGATTCCCATCGCCAGTCGGCCATACTATATCATCATTAGATGAAGTGATTATCAGCGTTTTATTAGTTGCATCCTCCGGTATTACTTTCAACTTGAGTTTATACTCCTCGCCGATAGTCAACTCGACAGGGTCTGCAGGCTGCCCATCCTCAAATTCAATAGAAGTAACACGGACTGTAGCCGGCGTAACGGTTAGCGTCACTTTTTTTGATAGAGCCGGATTATCCGCTGCTATTATGGTAATGGTTGCACTTCCTACGCTGTATGTTCTGATCAGCCCATCGTCACTTACAGAGGCAACTTCTGAGTCACTCGAATCGTATAAAAGCCTCGGATTCGTTGCATTTGCGGGTACAACATACGCATAGATTTGATGGCTAGCTTTATTCTCTACAGAAATAGCAGTTTCACCGGAGGTGATTGCAATACCCGTAACAGGGATATGTGCTGTAGTAACGGTTACGGTAATTTCTTTGGAAACACCGTTTGAAGCTTTTATCGTAATGTTTGCACTTCCAACCGCTTTTGCCGTAATCAGCCCGTCGGCATTTACGGACGCAATTTCTGCATTATCCGAAGTATAGGTGAGTTTTTTATCCGTTGCATTTTCGGGCTGTGCCTTTGCATGGAGCGGATAGGTTCCTCCAACGCTTAAGGGGAGCGGGTTAGCGGGCAGCGCGGGATCAAACACAATATCCGTAACAGCAACGGGTGCGGCAGTAACATTTACCTTGACTGCTTTTGAAACATTGCCGGCGGCTTGTATTGTAATAACCGCTTCGCCAATCTTATGAGCAGTAATCAAGCCTTCGGCATTTACAGACGCAATGCTATTATCGCTCGACGAAAAGGTAAGCGTTTTATCGGTTGCATTTTCCGGCTTTACCTGTGCCGTCAGTTGGCGGGATGTTCCCTTTACCAAAGAAACAGTGTTTTCCTCGGGAGAAAGAACAATGCTTGTTACTGCTATATGCGCTGCGGTAACGGTTATTTTTATCGTTTTTGAAACACCGTCCGCCGCTTTAATCGTAATGTTTGCACTTCCAACCGCTTTTGCCGTAATCAGCCCGTCGGCATTTACAGACGCAATTTCTGCATTATCCGAAGTATAGGTGAGTTTTTTATCCGTTGCATTGTCGGGTATAACATGCGCTTCTATTTTACGATTAGTGTCGGCTACCAAGGAAATATTATCTTTATTTGGTGTAAGGGCAATGCCCGTAACAGGAACAACTTGTTTTGTTTTATGTAGATAATTGTTATTACAGGACATAAATAGAAAAAATGCCATTACAAAAAAGGCAATCAATTTGTGTTTTTTTATCATAAAATAATCTCCAATATGTTTATAAAATACATTATTTTGTGTATATAGTCAAGGGCATTCGCACAAAACGGGCATAAAAGATTTTCAGATTCCATTTGTCTATCGCCTCTTGTTCCTTTTATCGATAGAGTTGCGTACAAACAGAATTTAAAATTGGCATACTGCCGGCTCGTAAAAGACGGTGTCGCCGAAGATGCAATTAACGACATTGTTCTGCCCTACGTCAATTCCGCATTTAAGCGGGATAATGCCGCATATTTAATTGAAATGCAAAGTTACGG
>CALINC010000099.1 GCA_938045195.1 uncultured Treponema sp. | reverse complement strand
CTTTTTCATTATCGCCCACCATAAGCGTTTCCGAAATTTTTGCATCCAGCGGCATCAGAGCTCGTAAAAAAATAGAAGAATGAGGCTTCATATAGGTATTTTCATAACTGAAAGTATAATTATCAATAAATAAATCAAGCCCTTCTCTCTTAAAAATTTCAAGATATATTTCTTTGGGGTACATAATGTTTGAAACAACACCGATTTTACACTTCTTTTCTTTTAAAAATTTAAGGCAATCAATCACTCCTTCATTCGGATGAGCATAATTATAAAAATCAAGATAATCTTTTTTCAATATTTCAATAATTTCCTTATAAGAAACATGTATACCCAACTCTCCAAATTTTAAGAACAAGGCTTCACAAATACGGTATTCTATTCTCTTAATTTTACGCTCTTTTTCAACATAGTCATACCAAGGTAAAATAACTTCTTTGTCTATTTTATCGGCAATGAATTTACCGTAAATATTAGAAATATAAGCTATCATACGGTTATGACCGTTTTTAAGTATTTCACTTTCATTCCATTTTGGATTATGGAATTCCAATAAGGTAGAACCCATATCAAAAAGGTAAGATGTATATTGCTTCATATTTAATACCTAAATTAATTTAGTTTTCTTTTTTGCATATATATAATAAATGGCTTGAAGAACCGAGCAGCTCTCGCTTTTCACATGTTGCTAAGTGATATTTACAAGAGTGTTCTTGTTTCTACGTCCATTCAAATTTTTTTACCGTCCGCTGAGAGTATGCTTCTTTTAATAAATCTTCAATTTCGAGACGGGCAAAAATATCTTCTGCAGCTGTAAGGGCGGCATGAAGAACGGGATGCTTCGGAGAAAACATAACGCAGCAGTCTTCATACGGAAGAATTGAAGTTTCGTAGGTGCCTATTTGTTTTGCAAGATTGGTGATGTCTTCTTTGTCGGTACCGATAAGCGGACGGAAGACGGGATATTCCGCAAATGAATTAGTAACCGTGATGTTTTCGATAGTTTGGCTCGCAACTTGAGCTAAACTTTCGCCGGTAACTAAGCATTTTGCGTTTATACTCGAAGCCGTCATATTCGCTATCTTCATCATACAAATACGCATCATCAGTGTTAAGTACGGTTCAGGGGTTCTCTCCTTTAAACGCTGC
This sequence comes from uncultured Treponema sp., assembly GCA_938045195.1. Classification (GTDB taxonomy): domain Bacteria; phylum Spirochaetota; class Spirochaetia; order Treponematales; family Treponemataceae; genus Treponema_B. Next base: position 27,370 of record CALINC010000099.1, on the reverse strand, counting down.
TGGACTTTCGTAAAGGGAACAATATTAAGATACCCGCCCAGCCCGAACTCGGCAAGAATGGCAGCCAGTTTTTCAACCTTAGCTTGTGCTTCAGGCGGGGTGTACGGGTGTGAATGAAAATAGATATAATCAAGTTTCATCCCGCGTGTGAGCATTTTAAAACCTGCAACAGGTGAATCGATTCCGCCCGAAAGAAGCAGCAATCCTCTGCCGGAACAGCCGCACGGTAAACCCCGCCTGCCCTTATGTTCAATGCCGTAAACAAAGGCTTTTTCGCGGATTTCTATCGAAATGATAATGTCGGGATTGTGGACATCAACAGTAAGAATTCCTTCCGTATGGATAACGCCGCCGGCTTCCCGCGAAATTTCGTAGGACTTCATCGGGAATGTTTTTTCGCCGCGCCGAGATTCTATTTTGAATGTTTTACAGCCTGCCTCGCGGGCTTTAATTGCCTCTTGCCGTGCGACTTGCACAATTGCATCAAACGATTTTTCTGCGGGAATTGCTTCCGCCCAGCCGGTAATTCCGATGAGCTTACTCAAAGCATTTTCCGTCTTATCTCTGAACGCTTCATTGACCGTAACAAACATTCTTCCGGCACGAACCTTTATTTTCGCATTTGCACCAATAAGATATTTTTGTAAATTTTGAGAAAGCCTCAATTCAAAATCTTTTAGATTTCCTTTTTTTAAGTTTATTTCGCCGATTTTCGCAAGATAACAAATTTCACTCATTTTTTCAGTGTATACGAAAAGCCGAAAAAAGTCCATCAGGGTAAAATTATCAAGCGGAAATCAATTTTTACCTACTATAGATGCCAAATCCTAAAGCTATATGAGACATAAGGAATATAAATTCTGTTGTATGCTCTTTCACGGAATGCCTTGATTATAATTTGGAAAAAAGCAAAATTTTATTAAGGGGCTTTACAAATCCGTAAATATCGGTTATACTAACAATAATATAACTATAAGGATTTTATTATGGCAGGAAAATTTGAAATTTACAAAGACAAAGCAAATAAATTCCGCTTTAGGCTAAAAGCAGGAAACGGTGAAGTAATTGCCGTAGGTGAAGCTTATGAAACAAAAGCAAGTTGTTTAAACGGCATAGAATCCGTACGCAAAAATGCTCCTGATGCACAGCTTGTCGAGATTGAAAACAACTGATTTTTTAATTTGCGGTTGACCAAAAGTATAGGGAAGCTGCAAAAAACTTTGTTAGATTTTTTACAGATGCCCCGTCAGCAAAGCTGATAATGTGTTCTTCGATTGTATAAAACTTAAACAAAGATTATACATAGTACTATTCTAAAATAAATAGGATGTTTTAAACTTTCAGGACAGCCCCGCATTTTTTATAAGTACGTTCAGTAAGTCTCGTGAATTTAAAATACCAATTTTATCGGGCAGTGGTCGGAACCCTGTACTTCTTTAAGGATTACCGATTCTTTTAGTGCGGGAACAAATTCGTTATTTACACAGTGGTAATCTATACGCCATCCGATGTTTTTTTCGCGGGCATGAAATCGGTAGCTCCACCATGTATATTGCTTCGGTTCCGCACAAAAATATCTAAAAGTGTCAGTGTAGCCTGAGCTTGTAAACACATCCATCCATGCCCGCTCTTCGGGGAAATATCCAGGGTTATTTTCGTTGGCTTTAGGATTTGCCAAATCAATAGGCTTATGGGCAATGTTATAATCTCCGCACAGGATAATATTTTTTCCCTCTTTTTTTATCGCGTCGCAAAATTGTAATATCGCAGAACAAAAAGCGAGTTTATAGTTAAGTCTTGCACCGGCTTCTTGCGAGTTTGGGAAATATGCCGAAATAATTGAGAATTTTTCAAAGTCGGCGGCGATAACTCTGCCTTCATCATCGAATTCTTTTAAGCCAATTGTCCGGATTGAAAGCGGCTCTTTTTTTGAATATATAGCCGTTCCCGAATAACCGGCTCGTTTTGCAGATGCCCAATACGTAAAATATTTTCCGCAGGGCAAGTCAGCTGCCTTTAATTCTTCCGAAAGCTGTTCTTTGCGAGCCTTTGTTTCCTGCAAACACAGAATATCAGGTGCTTCGGTATTCAGCCAATTCAAAAAACCTTTTTTTTCAACGGCTCTTATTCCGTTTACATTCCATGAAATTACGGAAGTCATAGTCTATCCCTCATATTAAACCGATTACAGTTTTGATAAAATTTCAGTATGGTCTTCAAAAATAGCAACCGTATGTTCCATGTGGCAAGAAACGGAATTATCGGCAGTTACCACAGTCCAGCCGTCTTTTTTTGTTTCAACATCGGCGGTACCGATGTTTATCATCGGTTCGATTGCAACGACCATCCCTGCACGCAAACGGGGATTAGGACGCATTCTTTCAGGTACGTTAGGAATACTAGGGTCTTCATGCACGCCTAAGCCGACACCGTGTCCGCAATAGTCATAAACGACGCCGTAATTATGCGCAGTAGCTAAAGTGTATACGGCTTTGGAAATATCGGATATACGGTTTCCGGCTTTACATGCTTTAATACCTGCATAGAGGCATTGCGTCGTAACTTCCAACAGTTTTAAATTTTCCTTGCTGACATTACCTATAGGATATGTTACGCAGGCATCGCTTATATAGCCGTTTAAATCAATGCCTATATCCATTGAAACCAAATCGCCGTCTTTTACTATCCGCTTGCCCGGTAGCCCATGTATAACCTCTTCATTTATGGAAATACATGCAGCACCCGGAAAATTTTCGGAATACCATGCAGGTTTTCCTCCGATTTTTTTTATATATGCAACACAAAAATCATCCAATTCTTTTGTTGTTTTTCCGGGCTTTATTACCGGTTTCAATTCTTCAAAAAGCTGCGCAAGAGCTTTACACGATTTTCTTATCCCGTCTATTTGTTCCGGTGTTTTTATAATAATCATACGTTACTCCAATTACCTCATTTAAAATTTTAAGCCCGCCAATTTCGGGCTTAAACGGACTGCTTCATTAAAACAGTTTTGAGCCTTAAAGCCGTCGCCGAATTTATTGTAAATTTCGGCTAACCGCCGCAAAATATTAGCCTTATCCGAATTTTTAAAATTGAAATTTAAAGCGGCTTCATAACAGTCAAGTGCTAAATCGTCTTCAACATACCGATAAAGTTTATCGCGTAGAATCGATTTTAATAAAATTTCAACTTCGGGAAAAAAGTGTTTAAAATACGGGCTTTCTTTTTCCAAATAAAAAATTTCTTCAAGGAGCAAAAAAGACTCATAATATTCGCCCCTAAAATAAAGTTCTTCGGCAAGAACAAATCCGCAATCCATAAAATCTTCGCGGTTAAAATATTTTGAAAGATAGAAACCGCCGGCTTCAGAACGCCTCGTATTATATTCTTCGACTGCCTCACCTTCAAGCCCATGAAATAAATCGAAAAAAATTAACTTGGCTCTACTTTCGTAATCCGAACGTTTTAAAAGCCAAAACCGGTAATCGAAGTTTTCACCGTGCGGCTTTTGCGTAAAAAAATCAAATTCTTCCGAAAAAGAGTTATTCGCATTTTTTTCTTTTAATATGTTTTGATAAGCGCAGAGAAGCAGACGCATCTCTGTTTCGGATTTTTCTTTTTCCGCAGCAGCGAAAGAAGCGTTTAAATCGGGATGAAGAATTTTTGCTTTTTTTCTAAAAGCCGTTTTTACTTCTGCAATAGAAGCGTCAGACCCTATACCAAGAACGGCATAATATTCGCTTTGTTTCATAATTTTCAAAGAGTGATTATAAAATAAAAATTACAAAAATGCAAGAGTTTACCGGATTTTACTCCAGCCGATATACAGGGTTAAGAGAGTCGATAATACGGCAAACGGAAGCTCAAAGTTGATTGAGTTTCCGTTTAAAATATGTATGATGGTTTTATTTCTTTTTGCTTTCGATTCTGGTCTTAATTTTTGCAGCCTTACCGATTTTCTCACGGATATAGTATAGCTTTGCTCGGCGCACTTTACCGGGACGTACAACTTCTACTTTTGCAATTCGCGGCGAATGCAGGGGAAAAACGCGCTCTACGCCCACACCGTTTGAATTCTTCCGCACGGTGAATGTTCTGCCGATTCCGGCATTTTTAAAGCAAAGTACCAACCCTTCATAAATCTGAATTCGCTCGGTTTTTCCTTCAACAATTTTAAAGTGAACTTTTACCGTGTCGCCTACTCGGAAAACCGGCGGGTTTTCAGCTTTTTGTTTTGCTTCAATCTTCATTATAAGATCACTCATTTTGCAACTCCTTAAATATTTTTTCTGCATCTTTTGTCCAAAGCACCGACTTCTTTGCTTCTTCAATAAGATCGGGTCTGTTTTTAAGCGTTTTTTCAATCCGCTTTTTTAAACGCCACTTTTGAATATTCAAATGGTGACCGGACAAAAGCACCTCCGGGACTTCTCTGCCCCGGAAATTTCTCGGTCTTGTATACTGCGGATACTCAAGCAAAGAATCCGAAAAACTCTCTTCTTCAAGCGATTCTCCTGAAATAACCCCGTCTATCAAACGATACACGGAATCGATAATAACCAGTGCCGCAAGTTCGCCGGATGACATAACATAATCTCCCACAGAAATTTCATCATCGACATATTCGTCGATAATCCGCTGGTCGATTCCCTCATATCTTCCGCAAATAAATACCAATTCGTCCTCGCAGGCAAGTGCTTCGGCGTATTTTTGATTAAACGGTTTACCGGACGGAGTTACATAAATAACCCGTTTTTTTGAAGCATCTACAAAATCCAATGCCGAAGCAAGCGGCTGGGGAAGCATCAGCATTCCGGCTCCGCCGCCGTAGGTTAAATCATCACAAGAGCGGTGCTTGTCGAAAGCAAAGTCCCGGATATTTACAAAATTGCAGCTAATAATCCCCTTTTCAACCGCTTTTGCCATTATTGAAGTTTCAAAAAAGGCTTTCGGTATTTCAGGGAATAAGGTCAGCACATTGAATCTCATTCAAGAATCCAGCGGTGCATAAGCTCCACAGTTCCGGCTTTTATGTCAATTTCTCCGATAAATTCCTTATTAAAAGGAACATAAAAGACGGAAACCGCAGCAGCCTCGGAGGTTTTACCGGCACAATCTTTTTCTTTAAGAATTTCCAAAAGATAGCCGCCCCCGCCTTCTGCTACACTTGTAATTTTTCCAATACGGGTACCTTCGCATACAAGATAACAATTACAAAGATCATGAACATAGACCTCGCCTTTTTTTAAGACGGCAGCCTTGTTACGCGGGATAAACACCTCTGAACCCGCTAACACCTTAGCGGCTTCGGGAGTGTCTATCCCTTTTAATTTTAAGAGAGCACCGGTTGGACGCAATATAGTTTGTTCTACCTCAAACCGGACTTCTGTTATATTTTTCTCTCCTATTTTTTTCGCAGGGATTTGTAAAAAAACCGTATCAAACTCTAAAAAGTGTTCATACTCCCCGGAAAAACTTTCAACTTTTACAAATCCGTCAAGCCCGAAAGCACCGCGGATCCATCCCGTTGCAAGAAGCTCCATTACTAGTCTAAAATTTCAAGCGAATAGTGCTTTCCGGACTTTCCTGAGCTTGCATTAAGCAGCGTCCTAATAGATTTTGCAATTCTACCCTGCTTGCCGATAACCTTGCCGACATCATTGGAAGCTACTTTAAGCTCCAACACAAAACCTTTTTCGTTTTCGGTTTCTTTAACCTCAACGGCAGAGGGGTCATCTACCAAAGATTTGGCAATGTATTCAATTAAATCTTTTTGCATTGTACTTTCCTTTTCACTTGCAATTATAAAGTGAATTCTTTTTTGTTAAGTAAGCGTCTGACCGTATCCGTAGGCTGTGCACCTTTTTCAATCCAGCTTCTTATTTTATCGCCGTTAAAAGAGATTTGCTTTTCAGCCGCTTCAATCGGATGATAAATGCCTACTTCATCGATTGTTTTACCGTTTCTCGGTTCGCGTGCATCTTGAACAACAATTCGATAGTACGGGCGTTTCTTTGTTCCGATTCTCTTTAATCTGATCTTTACCACTATAACCTCCCGGGTTAAACCCAAAATATACCAGATATTTACCGTATATAAAATACAGTAAGATAGCATAATACACTATGTAGAAAAATTAGTCAAGAGGGAAATTACAAAATTAAAAGCGGGTGCGGTTAAAGCTAATATGTATTCTTTCCTGCGGATACGGCTTTTAAAATTATGCTGCCGTATTTTTCTTTTTTTGCTTTGCCGATACCGAAAATAAAATCCAGTTCTTCAATAGATTGCGGTTTTTTGACGGCTATATCAATAATCGTTTTATCCGAAAAAATAATATACGGCGGTATATTTGTTTCTTCTGCCAGTTCTCGGCGTTTTTGTTTGAGGATTTTTACAAGTTTTAGCCCCGCTTCGTCGAGTAAATCTTCAGGCGAAAGGATTTTGCGTTTTTGTTTTTCTGCATCAATTTTTGCACTTGAATCTTCTTCGCTTGAAAGTTTTTTATTTAAATCAATGGGTAGAAAGATCCGGGTGCGGGCATTAAGTTCATCTTTTGCTTTTTGGGTCAATGATAACACGGAATAATTTTCATCTTTTATGAGGTAATCTTCCGCAAGCAAAATACGCACAAGTTCCAGCCAGCCTTCACGGTTAAACTCTGTGCCGATGCCCCAAACCGAAAGCTCATTATGTTTATTTTCCAATACCCGTTTTTGTTTGGAACCCAAAAGAACATCTATAATATAACTTGAACCGAAACGGCAGCCTGTCCGTAATACACATGATAAAAATTTTTGCACAGGAATCGTAACATCGGTTTTTTCAATTTGTTCTCTGCTGCAAAAATCACAACAGGGGCTATCGCCTTGAATCTCTGCGAGTTCTTCAGAAGAAACCGTTTCTCCAAAATATTTCAGCAAAGCTCTTCGGCGGCAGCTATTGGTTTGGGCATAATTACTAATTGCAGAAAGCATTTTTTCGGCTTTACGGACTTCATCCGGCGTTTTATCCTGCATTAAAAATTTGAGTTTAAAAATGTCTGCTGCCGAAAACAATAAAAGAGCGTGAGCCGGCTCCCCGTCCCGTCCCGCCCGTCCTATTTCTTGATAATATTGTTCGATACTTTTAGGTAAATCAAAGTGTATGACAAAGCGGACATTGGGTTTATTTATTCCCATTCCGAAAGCGACTGTTGCGGCTATAATTTGAATATCGTCATTGATAAAACCGTTTTGTGTTTTTTGCCTAAGCTCGTCGGAAAGACCTGCATGATACGGTTTTGCGGAATAGCCCAATACGGAAAGCTGTACGGCAAGGGTGTCTGCCTGTTTTCTTGAAAAGCAGTATATTATTCCGCTTTCGCCCTTGTGTTCTTTTAAGAATTCAACGGCTTGATCAAAAGGTTTTTGTTTTTGTTTTACTTCTAAAAAAATATTGCTCCGATTAAAACTTGCAACAAATTCTTTAGGCTTTTTTAAGTGGAGATTTTTCTTTATGTCTTCACGAACGGTTAGAGTTGCGGTGGCGGTTAATGCCAAACAAGCCGCTTTCGGAATTATTTTGCGTATTTTCGTGAGCTGCCGGTATTCAGGGCGGAAATCATGCCCCCACTCGGAAATACAATGAGCTTCATCAACCGTAAGGCAGTCTACCTGCACGGAAGAAATAAGTTCCTTACATCGTTCGGTAAGAAGCGTTTCCGGAGCTACATAGAGAAGACGTATCTCGCCGCTTTTTATCTTTCGTATATTATCGGAGTATTTTTCCCAATCGAGAGAGCTATTTAAGGCAGCTGCTTGTATCCCAAATGTTTCAAGGCAGCGTATTTGGTCGTGCATAAGAGCGATTAAAGGAGAAACTACAACAGTCAGTCCCTTAAAAATCATCGCAGGTATTTGATAGCATAAAGATTTACCTCCGCCTGTCGGCATAACTGCCAGCACATCACCTCCCGCTAAAATTTGCTCGATTATTTCTTTTTGGAACGGACGGAATTCATCATAACCGAACACACTCTTTAAAACTTCTTGAGGGCTTGAGAAAAAACTATTATCGGCAGAGTTATCTAAAACCATAACAAGAACATATTATATACTAAAACGCTAAAATAAGCAAGATACAATCTTACGTATTATCACGGGTACTTGACAAATCTTCGATATAGTTTGAAAATGGAAGAATGAGCAAGAAAATTACATGGATAAATACTATTATCTTTTCGGGACTTTTATTAGCCGCAGTTTTTTTTATGCCGCAACAGGCTCCCGCAGCACCCAATGATGAAGAAGATTCCAATTCGGCAGATATAAATATGGAGCTTTTGGAATCGGTTTATGAAATGCTTAAAACCGACTATGTCGATGAAGTAGACCCTGAGCTTCTCTATAAGAGTGCAATGGAGGGAATGCTTAATTCGTTACAAGATCCCTACACTTCCTATATTTATAAAAATACTTCTGTCGGGTATGACTTACAAGATACGACAAGCGGAGTATTTTGCGGAATAGGCGTTCACATAACAAAGGCTTCCGTTTCAACGCCGGGCAGACCCGCCTATGTAGAAATTGCAAGCCCCATTGAAGATACTCCCGGATGGAAAGCGGGGCTGCAATCCGGAGATTATATAACCGAAATAGACGGAACGCATACCGAAGACATAACTCAAGAAGACGTACTGAATATGCTGCGCGGAAGAGAAGGCTCGGAAGTAACCTTAAAAATCTTACGCGGAAAATCTATGGAATTTGAAGTTAAAATAAAAAGAGCCCTTATTGAAGTGCCGACGGTTAAATTTACAAAAATAGATAAAGACATTGCATATATACGCTTGATAGAATTTAATCCGAATTCTGCAAAGAGAATAATTGAAGCAATAACCAAACTGCAAGAAGAGGGGTGTTCAAAATTAATTTTGGATTTGCGCAATAACCCCGGAGGGCTTATAACAAGCTCCATTGATGTTTCAAGTATTTTCTTAGAATCGGGAGAAGTCGTTTCAACAAAAGGCCGTGTCGCATCGGCAAATGCAAGTTATAATGCAAAACGCTTCGGCACAAAAATTCCTGCGTCGATGCCTATGGTTATTCTTATAAACGAAGGGTCTGCCAGTGCTTCCGAAATAGTTTCAGGCGCATTAAAAGATCATAAAAGAGCATATCTCATAGGAACAAAATCTTACGGCAAGGGACTCGTGCAGCATATCATTCCCTTGACGCAAAACGAATCGGTAAAAATAACCACCGCCCGATATTATTCACCCAGCGGGGCAAATATAGACAAATTAGGCATTTTACCGGATTTAGAAGTAAAAAGACCGCAATTTACGCCCGAACAGGAAGAAAATGCCATAAAACTTTTAAATACGTCAGAAATTGCAGATTTTACAAGAAGTAAGAAAATGCTTTCAAGAGCCGAAATGATTGATTTTGCAAAAGTGCTTGAAAAAAAATACGCGATTCCAGTAAATTTGATATTGCCTCTTATAAAAAACGAATATCACCGTTCGCATGCAGCTCCCGTTATCGATATTGACGATGATAATCAGCTTCAAGCGGCGGTAAAGGTTTTAAATACTCAAAATGTAAATGAACTGTTAAAAAACACAAAAACGCTTTTACAAATGCAGGAAGAAGAAAAAGCAAAAAAGAAACAAGAACAGGAAAAAAAGAAATAACCTAAGCTAAAATGAAACAGTTAATAGTTTCAAAACAGCCCAATAAAGAAGGAATAGTCCGGCTTACGGAAAAAGATTACACATATCTTGTTTCCGTGCGCAGAATAAAAGCGGGGCAAACATTACAGGTTTCACTCAACGATGCCGGCACAATGCAGGCTGAAGTTTTTAATATAAACACTGCAAAACGGTATGTGGAACTAAAACTCCTTTGCAGCTCAGCCGGAAAAACTGTTACACCGCAGTGTTCTTTTATTGTAATGCAATGGCTTATAAAAGGACAGCACATGGATTTAGCCGTGCGCCAGTGCACTGAAGCGGGGGCTGCCGTTATCTTTCCTGTTTTGGGCGAATTTTCCGTAGTACGGGAAGAAAACAAAAATCAAACCGAAAGGCGGTGCCGAATTGTACGCGAAGCCCGTCAACAATCTGGTTCGCCGGTAGATACGCAGCTCTTTGAAGCAGCTCCCTTAAACTGCGTTTTAAACTCGCTTACGGAATATACCGGCGGTAAAAAAACGGCAAAATTGATGTTTACCGAAGTAGATAAAGCAGAACCGTCAATTTTTGAATGCTTAAAAGCCGGTGCAGAAACCGTTGTTTTGGCTATAGGATGTGAAGGCGGTATAAGTCCTACCGAAAGAGAACTGTTACTGAAAAACGGTTTTTACGAAGTACATTTAAAGACAAACGTACTTCGTGCTGAAACCGCTGCGATTTATGCACTTGCCGCCGCTCAAACGATTTTAACGGTTTGATTTTTTATAAGATGGAGACTTGAAAATATGTCTGTAAAACGAATTAACTTTTTAAACGTTCCGCTTGATGTTCTTAAAGAGGAAGACATTGACGAAACCGTTATGGCTCTTTTGCAAAAACAAGGACCGCAGCAAATTATTTTTATGACACTATGGGATGTTTTAAAAGCACGGCATGATAATGAATTTAGAAGCATGGTACAAAACGCTGCTCTTTGTTTGCCGCTCTCAAAAAGTTTAATACGCGGTGCCGCTTTTTTAAAAAAAGATATTCCTGTGCGGCGGCAACAGTTTTCAATTATAATAAAATTTCTAAATGTAATAGATGCTCATTATAAAAGTCTTTATTTGTTCGGCGGCAGACAAGAAAGTTTATTAAAAGCGGAAAAAAATGTAAAAAGTACTTTCCCCGGTATTCGTATTGTCGGACGTTTTTCCGGCTATTACCGCAAATCCATAGAACCGCATATTATTTCTGCAATGGCTAAAGCCGAACCGTCAATAGTAATTATTAGTTCCGGAATACCGGGCGGAAGAAAATGGGTTTACAGAAACAGAGAACATTTTAAATCGGGTATTTTTATCCGCGATGCCTCCGTTATAGATATTTTTTCTAAATTTAAAAACCGTCCATCCGAAGCCGCTTTTGAAAAAGGGTACGACTACCTTATTCAGATTTTAAAAAATCCGTTTAGAATGTTTAATATATTCAGATATTTTTGGTATAACATACTTTTGCTTTTTTACCGGTTGTTTAGGAAAGAAGAATAACTGTAAAATATACCGCACCATTTTTTGCTATTTTATTTCACCTCGGTTAACCGTAAATTTATTTTCTTCCTGTTTTGCTTGAACCTTTATATCTCCTATCGGATTCCATTGAACTGCAAAAGTGATTGTCGGAGTGAGTTTATACAATTTTCGAGCGCCTTCGGTTTTTAATATAGGTTTTACCGAATAGGAAAACTTCATAATCCAATCTTTTAAATAATGCGTTAATTCAAAATCCAATGATTTTAACTTAAATGCCGACATCCGCCTTGCATTATCATCCCAAAAGTAAAACGATAAAGCCAAATCTTTTAGTATATTTTTTTCACCCGGAATAAGAATGGGGAAATTTATTATATCTTGAAAATATTTTGCAATCGAATCGTTACGTGAATTAGAGGTAAAACTAAAATCTAGAAATTCATGTATCTTAAAAGTTATCTTAGGTGAAAAAGTAAAATAACTATCGGTAACACGGTTTAAATTGAAATTGAGCGATGAAGAAAATGTAAACTGAAATTTAATTCTATTTCGCCATAAATAAAATTCAATCGGAGAAGAGCTGTTGGAAAAATTAAAATTTAATGACTGTGGTATAAATTTTTTTTCAGTTGATTTCGGTATCCACCCCTTTACAGTATCATACTTATATGGAATTTCTCTAGCCATATTATACGAAGCATTTATGTATTTCCAACCAAACGAAAGAGAATATGTATCATGTGTTTTATCTGCAATGTTATAAATATATGATTGACTTAGAGAAATATTAAACGGAAAAGAAAATTTTACTTCTGCTTTAAAAGGTTCCCAATTCCATTTCTTTAATTTATGCATCTCTTCGGCAGATTTTGCCTTTTTTTCAAACAATTTTGTTGAAAGATTCAGCGAAGTGTAGGGCAGCTTAAAACTACCCGAAAATGAATACGCCTGTAAAAGCGGAGGCAAATTGATAGTTGATGTTATCAATTGTGTATAATCATATAAAATAAAACCCATACCTACGGCTGCTGAATGTTTTGTAATAAATTCTTTTTCCCATTTTATTTTTTCTTGTGCCCAAACAGGTTTTTTATATGTACCGGTAAATTTGGACTGCAATAATATTTCCGACATTGCCCATTCCAAATAAATGGGTTTAAAAATAGGATGAAAAATAAGCGGGCTGCATTTTATCGAATTGGAATTCTTTAAAGAGTAAACGCTCAATTTATAGTTAATCAATTCGGTTTCTTCAAGTTTATCCTTATCTTTATGCCACGGATGTTTTTGATAATTACCTTGCAATTCAAATGAGTTATTTATATTTAACAAACCATGATTATATGAAAATTTACTGTCAAACGATACTAATCCGTTTAATTTATAATAGTTTGAATAAAATGATTTTAAATTTATATCGGCAGGCGATTTCCAGCTTTTGTAATCAAATGTTATATCTTCTTGTGCCAATCCGTTTAATTTATATGTTAAGTCATAATTTATACTATGGGAAGTTTTGTTTGTTTGCTCTTGCGAAATATGAAATTGAGGAAATATTATTTTAAGCGGTTTAATTTTTTCTTCAAGAGCTTTATCTTCTTTAGTTTTGTTATCCTCGTCATTTTGCCCGTCAAATTCATTTGCAGATTTTTCATTTATATCTTCCCGACTGCTTTCAGTATCGGAACTATCCGAATTTTTATTCTCAATTTCATTTTTTAATGTTTGGGCAAAGTTTTCATCAAAAGGATTTTTAATTCCCTCTAAATCAATTTTTACACTTTGCGTATTTTTTTTTTGCAGCATCGAAGTGGAAAAAAGAGTGCCGCTCATTCTTGCGCGTAATTCGGGCACTAAATTTTTGGGGTAGAAGAAATTCCGTTCGGGAGAATATAAACTTTCTTGACCGGAAAGTTGTTCGTTCTTTTTATTTTCAAAATTAAATGAGCCTGTAATAGATTCAACGGATATTGAATTGATAAACGGCTGCACAATTTTAAACACGGGACTTATCGAACCGTCTACTTTCCATAAAAAATTGGAAACCTTTGCGGGGCCTTCAATAGCCGCTAATTTATCTTTGTCTAAAAGGTATTTAAACCAATTCATATCCTCACTTCTAGCTAAAAAATCTTTTTTAAAATAAGGGTCCGACATTAGCGGCATGCTTAACGAAAATTTAAGCGGGTCCTTTATTATATCCATTGCAAAATTAATATCATATCTAAACGGAACTTTAAGCCCTAACAAAGTTGACGAGTTTTTATTTACTTTTCCGTTTTTATCATACTTTGAAGAAGTTTTTTTATTTTCGGTATATACCGTATTTGAAACACCGAACAATGTATGAAATGCTATTTGCTTTATATATTCGGTTGGAGGGTAAAATTTTCCGTCAAGCCCCAACATAAATCCTAATGCAGAATATTTATCGGCTAAGAATTTTAAATAAGAATCTGCAACTTTGTCTTCCGTCTCATCGAGTTTTTTAAAAAACAATCCTTCAAGTTTTTGTTTTTTAAGAGTATCGCTTTGCATAAAGTTTGAAAATGAAGATACCTCTTCTGCCTTAGGCAGCGGTTTTCGTCCAAGTAAATATGTTGTTGTTTGAACAAAGGCTCCTTGAATATTTTTAAAGCCGAAGACCGGATGAAAAAGCATTTCATCCGACGGATAGTAAAAAAAAGGAAGATATAAAACAGGTACAATGCCGACAGATAAAAAACCGTTAGCAAATGCCATTTCATTTCCCGGCAAAATCCATATTCGGCTTGCACGTATAGACCATAAAGGATCATCGTCTTTACTTGTTGTCAATAAGGCGTCTTTAAAAGCTATTACACCGCTTTCGTTTTTTCCCGCAATTCCCGTGTGAATTCTAAAAGGTTCTTTTCCTTTTTTTGTAGGAGCTTGTTCTATTATTCCGTCTAAAAAAATACCTTCCAATTTTTTTATATTGAACAATAAATATTCACCCTTAAATGATTCGCCTGATGCCGAACCGGCATGCCGTTCATATACAACATTACCGAAAGCCGCAAGCGTATCACGTGTTTTATTGTGAATTATTTTATCAGCTTTTATAGTTGATGTTGAACTATCGTCCGAAACCGAAATTGATACTGTTCCCGTAAAAATTATTACTTCGTCTTTAGGAATATCTTCAGCATCTTTGTTTCCGCTATCGGGCATACTCGGTATTTTTTTATATTCAGTATACTGTGCAGAATTAATCGTTACTTTTTTCCCCTCAGAATAAACGGGTAATGCCATAAATATGAGAAAAATTAAAATTACAAAAGCACAAAATAATTTTTTCATTTACAAAATATGCCGAAAATTAATTAACTAGTATAGGTAAAAAAAATAAAAAATTCAATTGGCTTTAAGACGTTCAATTTCTTCATTTGTAAGCTCACGGTATTCACCCGGTTTTAGTGTATTGTCCAAACTAACACCGCCTACGGATATACGCCGTAAATAACAAAGCTCATTTCCGGCAGCCAAGCCCATTTTTTTCACTTGATGAAATTTTCCTTCCGTTATATGAATTAAAAAACCGCTTTTTCCGGAACCGGTTTTGTTCCCGCATTTTTCAAATTGTGCAGGACGGCATTTATATCCGTTTTTAAAAACAACTCCGTTTTTAAATAATTCCGTGTATCGGGTAATTTCATAGGGAGCAGGTTCTACAGAGAATTCCAAATAATATGTTTTTACGGTTCCCGATTTCGGTGATGTGATTTTATGAGTTAATTCACCGTCGTCCGTAATTAAAATTAAACCTTCCGTGTCTATATCCAATCTTCCGATAGGAAAAAGTTTTATATCTGAAAACGGCGGTTTAAGATAATCCATTACGGTTTTATGCACGGGGTCATCTGTGGAGGTTACACAGCCGGCAGGTTTATTCATCATTAAATAAATATTAGGCCGCAATCTAATTTTATTACCGTCTATAGTAATCATGTCAATTTCAGGATCAACATAAAATGATGAATTTGTAATACGCACTCCGTTCACATAGCAATTTTTTTTGTGCAATATTTTTTTTACTCCGCTTCGAGAACCTAAACCGCTTAATGCTAAAAGTTTATCTAATCGCATTTTCATTTTATATTTATCTTTCTTATCATATTCTTTATTCCGGTTTCTTTATCGGTAAGAAGTGCCGTGATACATGGTCTGCCCAATAAAACCTCAGAAGCACCGAGAGTGCCGGCAGCTATAAAATCTTCCCGTTTACGCAAACCGCCGTCAATCCAAACTTCGCCTGCATAACGGGCAATTTCTTTAAGATGAAAAAATGCAAAGTCTGCCGTACTGCCGCGCTCAGTTTCAATCCGCCCTCCATGATTTGAAATAATTGCAATTTCGGGTTTTAGCTCTTTTACAAGCTCCATATCGGAAAGCGTAAAGATGCCTTTTACTGCAAATGGAAGTTTTGCTTTTTTTCTTAAAGCTTTCAAATCTTCAGCAGTTTTTTTTTCAAGATGAGCAAGATGCCGCATTGTTAAAATATTATAGGCATCGATATCAACGCCGATAATTTCTGCAACATTTAGGGCAAGCTCTATGCGGTCAAAAATTTTTTTTTGCGGATAGGGTTTAAAAAAAACGGCAGCTTTCTTATTATACAACTTTAAAGCATCAAGCGCAAAAAAAAGTTTTTCATCAGGAGTACCGTCGCCGATGCTTAAGGGTATACCGGCATTGATGGCACCTTTTATCAAATCAAAATAAAATTGCCGTTCATCAAAATAACCGGCATTTTCGATGCCGCCCGCCATAGGTGCAAGTCTTATTTTAGGTAAATAATTTTTATCTGAAGCAGAATAATATTTTTTCCAATCGGCGCAGTTTGCAATAAAATTTGCATTTTCAAAAACTCCGCCCATTCCGGGCAGCTCGCCTATGCAACCGTATCCGTTACACTCTTTGCATATTCTGCATTTTGTATTTTTTTTCATACTCTAAAATTATTTCACCTTTTGAGTTAAACTTAAAATTTTATTTTTAATTAAAATATCCGCTTGAATTTTTTTTGCGGTACCCGTTTCATCTTCCGAAGAAAACCTAAGTTCCGCACCCGTGTACACACTTTCCAATAAAACCGATTTAATTTTATTTTTACTGTTATCAAAAAATGTAACCTGAACTTTTATCGGCTCATTTATGACGGCATTTTCTTTTTGTTCCAATTTTATATTTGCTAAAACTTTTCCGTTATAGACAAAACTATGAAGTTCCGTTTTTATTCCGGCGATTTTACCTATATTTTTATCGGAAGTAAAAAAAGATAAAACAAAACCGAAAGCCGTCAAAATTACAATACTAAAAAAAACATACCGCAAGCCGCGCGTAGAAGTTAAGCTCTTAATTAGCCCCTGCCGTTTTATAAAATCCGGATCGTGGAGCTGTTTGACTTTTTCCGAAGCATTCTTTAAGCGCGCTTCCCGATTGTAGCGCATAAAATTTTCTTGAGGAGCTTTTTCTCTTGTTTCAAATAAATCGTCCGACATCATTTAACCCCGATTATTTTATCGGCGCGCCACCAAACTACAACAGCTCTATCTTCTGAAGCAAGCAAGGCAGAAATAATTCCTTTCGATGAAACATTAAAAGCATTATACATCATTTCAAAATTTTCTACGGTTAAATTTTTCTTATAACGTTTTTGTGATTTTAAATCATTTATTTCAAGGGCATAGCCTGCATCAGTAGGTGTCGTTAAATAACACCAACCGTTTTCAGTAACGCCGATCAATTCATATACTTTTTTAAATTTTTTTATTTCACCGTTTGCACTTTCCGTCCCCTCGTAGGAATCCAAATCCATTTTGCGCTCATATTTTCCTGTTTTTAAATTTAAAAAATACAAACAGCTTTTATCGTAACTAATACCTAAACTTGCTTGCGTCGCCGCGTCTTTTTCTTCAGCATAATAATCTATTTTTACATACAGCCGAAGCTCATTAAAATCGGGAATAACTTTATCTACTGACGAAAAAACTTTTTCTTCTTCTGAATATGGATTTGGAAGAGTGTTAAAAAATATAGGAATTTTATATAACAAAAATCCGGTACTGTCATACCAATAAATTTTTAAACTTGCTTGAGTTCTGCACACTACAATTAATTCATTTTTTGCATTCGTATGAATTCCTTCAATAGTCGGGAACGGCGTTCCTCCGGTACCTTCTTGCCCGATATAGTCAATAAAATTTCCATCCGCATCAAAATGCAAAATAACATCGCGAAGGGCTAAATTTTCTTCATGGTCATATTCAATCCGCTCATCTGCGACACTGTCTACAACAAAAAGATGTTTGGAATTAGTTACTGTGAGCAGGCAAGGATGGTTAAAATTATATTTTACCGCACGCCGTGTTCCGGCAGCAGCCTGTTCCTCCTCTTTCTCTTCCGTTTTTTTATCAGACGCATTATCATTATTATCTTCATTATCCGTCTCATGTTCCTCTTCGGAATGTGAAGCCTCTCCAAGAGGAGCATTCTCGAACGGCGGGGGCATATTGGTTTCGGGATTATAAAAAAAGATGAGTAAATCGCCGAATGATGACAGCTTTAAAATTTTTTGTCCGCCGGAATTTGCAATATAAAAAATTCCCTCTTTCATAAAAAGCTGAGTATCGGGGCGCGGATAAGAACTATTCAGATTAAACAAATTAAGCTGGTCTTCAAATGAGCCGTATTCAAGGCTGAATTTTTCTTCCCGCTCCAATTCGGTGGAAGTTTCATTTGAACAGCTTAAAACAAATATAAAACTTAAAACAAAAAAAACGGAAAAAAATGTTTTCCCCAATTTTAAATACTTCATTTGATGTACTCCCATAAAAACTTTTTGAAAAAATTATCAAAAGCCTTGCGGCTTTAGTTCTGTAAGGAAATTTTTCATCGTATCCGCTAAAGCGGATTGCGAATCAAATTTTTGAAAAAAGTTTTTTCAGTGCTTTTGCAACGAAGTGAAAAAGCACATATAATAAAGCGATATTTGGCGATGAGGCAAACTCGCCGGCTAAACAGTGAGGCACCATTTGTGCCGAACTGTTTATCACACATCCTAATATCCAATTCCTCTTTTGGCATAATCGCTTATATAACCGGTTCGCATTTTTTCAGCCTGCTGCAAATTAAGCGGAGTATAATTTTTATATTTCTCCGCAAGAAAAAACGCCAAAAAATTTTTCTCTAATATTTCTTTTAAAGCATACATATCGGCGGCATCCGAAAGGCAGCATAAAGCTCCGCAATTTTTAATTAAAACGGCATTTCTGTTTTTTAACATTTGCAGAATTTCATCTTCGCAATTTTCAAAATCGGCAGCATAAAAAATATTTGCACCCGCAATCTGGGCAAAGTCTTCTAAAAATGCAGGAATTACCGAAGCACTCTTTTTTTGCAGGTTTGCAGCATAAAAAGCAGCCGGAAAATCGGAAAGCTCTATGCAATTGATTTCAGGATATGCGTTGTATATTTTTTTATAAAGATTAAAAGAATTCCCCGCTTTATCCCCTCTTTTGCTTACAGGGAAATTTAAGCACTTATGATTTTTTTGGTTTTCACCGCAAAAACGGTTTTTTACAAATTGTGCAAACTCCGGCAATGCTTCATATAAAAAATCTTCGCAAACCGTTTCCAAGCCTTTTGCACAATAAAAAGTTTCCGCCTCGCTTTTACCAAAACAAACAGCTCCGTGATGAGGCATAAGAACGGCACCATTATGTTCATCTTTTACACACAACGCTGCGTTTAAAGCGAGCTCTTTTGTTCCCGCTGGAGCATATTGTGCGGCAGGCACGGCTTCGCCCAGCAATTTTTTTATTTTTTCATCTTTAATTTTAATTGAATGTAAACAGCCTGCAACGGCAGAAGCAAATTTTTGATGAGTATGAATTATAAAATGTATTGATATATCTTTTTTATAAATTTCGGAATGTAAGAGCCTTTCTGAAGACGGCAGAATGTCCCCGAAAGAATCGGGTTTGTGTAGATTGAGACAGACAACATCTTCCGGTTTTATATTTTCGTACCCGTAACCTGAAGGAGTTATTGCAAAATTATCGGAATCGATACGGACACTGACATTGCCCCACGTGCGTACCGTAAGGTTTACCTTCAACAGTTTTTTGCCTATCTCGACAACTGTAGTTTTTGCGGCGTCGGCAGTCATTCCGTTCAGCTCATAACTCCGGTAATTTCGTTCAGAATATCAAAAAAATCGACGGGTTTTTTAAAGAAAGAATCAGCCCCAAGCATAAGCATTTGGTTATTTAAATCTTCATCTTGGAGACCGGTAACGATAATTATGTACGGCTCTCCCAAAGATTCATCGCTCTTTATTTTTTTGCAGATTTCTTTTCCATCTATTCCCGGCAGATCAATATCCAAAATAATAAAACCGGGTTTAAATTTGGCTATTTGAGTTCCTGCGTCGAAACCGTCATAAGATTGATAAACCGTCAATTCCGGAATATTTTTATGTAAGAAAGAAGCAATAGCTTCATTTAAGACCTTATCGTCGTCTACAACGATAATCGAATTCCAATGGGCATTTACGGCGGCACCGGATAATTCATCAGGAATTTTCATTCCTCTATCTTTAATAAAAGAAATTAAATCTTCATGATACACGCGATATTGACCGCCGGGAGTATTAAAGGCTTTAAGATAGCCGTTTCTAATCCAATTGATAGCAGTTTGATTTACAACACCGCACATATTGGCAACTTCAAGTGCCGAATACATTTTTACACGCCGTCTGCTTTCATTTTTGCTCATAATTTTTAAAGTAAATACTTAGAATATTATTTTACTTTCCTCCAAACACATATTTACGAGATGTATAGAAAACCCCAATCTCTGCATTGACCGCAAAAGTTTGCGCTTATCCGAATATTTTTTTGTTTGCCGTTTTAAAGCCGCACAACAAATTTCTTTTTCGGGATTTTCCAAAAAAAAATCGTTGATAGCCCTTTGTGCAATACTAAAGCTGACTCCACGTAGCGCAAGTTCCGAAGCAAGCCTTATCCTGCCCTCTTTTTTGCTTATTCTGCGCGTATTAAGCCATGCTCTTGCAAATCTGACATCGTCCAAAAGACCGTTCTGCATTAAATAATCCAACGCGCACCGCACTTCTTCCTGTGAAAACCCTTTTTTTTTCAGCTTTATCTCTAACTGAAACCGCGAGTGTTCTGCACGGTTTAAATAAGCTATTGCTTCTTTTTCGGCAGCATATTTACGGACGGCAGTTAGCAAAACGCCTAAAGCATCGGCATTCAATGCTCCTTGCGGTTTACCGCCGCAGTTTTGCATAGCGGAAGCTGCCAAAAGGTTATCAAAACCGTCTTTCTCAAAATATTCCCCACGAGTTAAAAAGGACACCCCTTCAGAATTGATAATTTTGATCAATCCTGAAGAAGTGCTGCATATATCAGCAATATAAAAAGGTTTAACGTTTGCAGAACTGGAATCTTCGGCGTGCACCGCGTTGACCGTATTTTTTTCGCTCAACCATTCGCGAGTCCCTCGTAAGTAAGCCGTTTGCTTTTAACGAGGCGTGATTGGAAGCATCAACTTGCGCCAAGGCTCTGGAAATTCCATGCGAGCAAGCTCCGGCTTGTCCGTTTAATCCGCCGCCGCAGACCGTAATAACAATGTCGTACTTTGATTCGCTTGAAGTTACTAACAAGGGGGCTTTAGCCATTCGGATTTGTTCCGCCGTAGCAAAATAATCGTTAATATCTTTATCGTTAATCAAGAGCTTGCCTTTGCCGTCCCGAATGTATACTCTGGCAACCGATGTTTTCCGGCGTCCTGTTCCCATTCCAATATTTTTCATTTGCTGCTCCTTATACTTCTACCGCTTTTGGGTTTTGTGCTTTATGAGGATGTTCCGCTCCTGCATAAATCTTAACATTCGTCAAAAGTTTTCTTCCGAGAATTCCCTTAGGCAGCATTCCTTTAATTGCGATCATCAAAGGTTCCGTAGGTTTTTTTGCGATAAGTTTGTTAAAATTAACGGCTTTTAATCCGCCTACATAACCGGTGTGTCTGTAGTACATCTTGTCTTTTGCTTTGTTACCCGTTACGGCAACTTTTTCAGCATTTACGATTACTACATAATCGCCGATTTCCTGATGAGGAGCAAAAAAGGTTTTATGCTTCCCCCGTAACATCGCAGCAGCCTGTGCAGCCACACGTCCGAGGGGCTTCCCTGCGGCATCAATTAAGTACCATGAGCGGAAAGCTTCATGTTCTTTTACAAAAATAGTTTTCATTATGTATACCTTCTACAATAAATATATGCAGATAATGTGGGTGCAAGTATTATATAAAAATAAGAAAATTGTGTCAACAACCTATTCCGCTTTATTTTCGGCAGCTTTCATTGCAGCTTCTTCTTTTTTTGCATCTTGCTTGTCTTTAATATCGGCAATTCCGATAAATACGGAAATAAGTCCGACGAAAGCGGCAAAAATGGGAAGTCCTCCGCGTAAAAAGAGGAGTATGTCCTGTCCCCATGCCAAACCCATAGGAAGTGCGGCAATAACCGTAAAAGCGATTAAAACAATTCCGATAAAAAGTGCTAACATCATTAGTCTCCTAAAATTTAAAATTTTTTCTGCAAAACTGAACGCCTGCATTTTTTTATTATTACATATTTAAGAAAATCGGTCAAGTAACCGTATAAAATTATTTATAAACTGCAAAAGAGTGTTTTTAAAAAAAACGATTAAAATACTAGCACACTCATTTTTTGATTTTATAACCCAGCGAAAAGTAAACAAAAGGTTTTATGTTTGTAAATTTAAATTCACTTTTTATAGAATGACTAAAGCCGTTTATTTTTTTTGCCGCTTCAATATAAAGGCTGCTTTCAATATCCGGCTTTTTCCATTCAAATATTGACGGCTGTTTTTTCTTTGAAACGACGATGTTTTTTTGCGAGACATTCCCCGTAATGCCCAGTTTGACGAATTTGCCGCAATTTATTTTAAATTCGGTGTTTACGGCATAGGATTTAATTATAAACGGATTTTTCTTTTTATGTTCAAAATTGAATGTACAACCGACTAAAAATAATTCCTGCCATGAACGGACCTTTTTAATTGAAAAATCAGACTTTAAATTCCATAATTCTTTTTCATAAAAAAGATATGTTTTAAAAAGATAATTTAAATTTCCTATTTTAAAATCAAAACCGCCCGAATGAGAAAAATGTTTCTTTTCTCTTTCTTTATAATCGGCTGAAAAATTATAAATTGTATTTATCTTAAAAAGACGGGTTATGAATTGAGGCCGGAAGAAAAAGGCAATATGTTCTTTTTGCGTTTTACCTTTCAGTCCCAAAAAGTTTTTTTGCTCTAAACTAAAACCGGCATCAAAGCCTGCATAATCTTTAAAAAAATTGAATTCCATTCTGCTTGCCAAAAGAGGTTTTGCGGTTTTATACGACAAACTCAAACTGCCCAAGCACATAAAAGCATAATCGCCATAATAGGTTTCCGTTGAAAATAGAAATATTCCCGAATAAAGCGAATTATAATTTTTATACGTGCTATCAAATTCCGAATACGCATTAGGAAAGAAGACCGAATAAAAATTACACGCCAAAGAAGTGTTTCCGCCGTTTATGTCTTGAGTTTTATAAGCCGCCGACACATGAAAACGGGGTTTTTCGGCTTTTTCTTTTTGTTCCGCCAAAAGGAAAAGATTAAAATTATTCAAACTGAATTCTACAGCCTTGCTTATATAATTCCCCGAAGCCGAACATTTTATAAAATTTTTCGGGAAAAATTGTATACCGCTTGAAGAAGGTTTTTGAACCGGAAAAGCGGGGTTTGAGCAATCTTTTAAAAAAGCCGCATAATGAAGATTACCGAAAAAGAACGACAAAGCGGGGTAATATTTTTTAGGACTTCCGTACAAAAGCGGTGAAAACCGTACCGAAAGCCCTGCGGGTACAATTTTAAATTTCGGTAAGGGTTCTTTTGTTTTTATGCAGGAATTTATTTCAAAAATATTATTTTCCGCATTTAACAGGATGCTATAACTTCCGGGGAATTTTAAAGTATGGTTTATAAAAAACTCCGTAGTTCCGGCAACGGTTTCGGCATATAATCCGCCGCAAATCCAAATATTAAGCAATGCGGTAAATATTATGACAAGAAACCGAAAGGATGTAATTTGTTTTGTATGTGTCTTCATACCTAATATATAAGTTTTTTATTCTATTTTGCATAAAAAATATACCGAAACTCAATAATATTTGTTCCTGTATGTGATTACGCAATATATGAAAACCCAATATACCTCCTTTGCAGTTTCCCGACAGGTTTTTCTCCTCCTTTTGCCTGTCGGGTTTTTTATTTTCTTGATAGTTTTCACAATCTAAATGCGACTTGCATTGTTGAAAAGATAGTAAAGATAGCTTATTTCAAAAATTACTATATTTTATATATAATTATTGACATTATATATAATTATATATAAAATATAGGTATAAATTAGGAGGTTTTATGGCTCAAATAAATGTCAACATAAGAATGGATTCCGAAGTAAAACAAGAGGCTGAACAGCTTTTTGACAGTTTAGGAATGAATATGACAACTGCATTTAATATTTTCATTCGTCAATCATTAAGAATCGGCGGTATACCATTTAAAATTATAAGTGATGAAAGAGGTTTTTATAATAAATATAATCAAAAAAAACTACATGCTGCTGCTAAACGAATGAATGAAGGGAAATATATAGTGCATGATATAGTGGAATAGGCAAATGATTAAAGCATGGGATGAAGATGCGTGGATAGATTATGTCTATTGGCAAACAGAAGATAAAAAAACATTAAAAAGAATCAATATGTTGATTAAAGATATAGAAAGAAATGGTCATAATGGCTTAGGCTGTCCTGAGCCATTAAAGGGAAATCTGTCAGGATTCTGGAGCCGCAGGATAGATAAAAAAAATAGATTGGTTTATAGAATAGTCGATAATGTAATACAAATAATTCAGTGTAGAACCCATTATGGTGAAAAATGATAATACTTATTAAGTTACTTTATTGCGGAAATAAGATTTATTTAATTTACATATAAATGTGGAATATTGTGATATAATAAAGTTGTCAGGAGCAGACTATGATAACAAATGAAATCCGTGCTATTGCCGAGAGGCTTCAAAAAAGCGTAAATCCTCAAAAAATCTACCTTTTCGGGTCCTTTGCAAGGAATGAAGAGAAGGATGATAGCGACTATGATTTTTATCTTGTAATGTCAGATTCTATAACAGACAGGCTTTCAGTTTCCCAAAAAGCTTATCGCTCCTTGCGCGGTTTGAAGCGCCGTTCGGTCGATATAGTTGTCGGCTCTGTTTCCGGTTTTGAAGAAAGAAGAACCCGCAAGACCCTTGAAAATATCGTAGATCGTGAGGGGGTTGTACTGTATGAAAAATGAAAGTGATGTAAAAGAATGGATTCGCTATGCGGATATGGATGTTATTTCTGCAAATCATCTGAATGAAATTCAGTATCCAAAGCCTATGGAGATAATCTGTTATCATTGCCAACAGGCGGCAGAGAAGATGCTAAAGGCATTAATTCTTGCCTATGGACGGGGAATTGCAAAAAACACATGATTTAAGCTTACTTGCGGATGAACTTTCAGAGTGTGTAACTTTTTCTGAGAATATTTTAAATTCAGCTGACGCACTTACACCGTATGGTGTAAAAATCCGCTATCCGCAAGAATTAAATATAGAGGAATATCATGTTGCAAAAGCTCTTTCGGATATGAAAACCATTTATGATTTTGTGTCAAATAAAATAAAAGAACTTCAAAATTCTACACCAATAGAGTAATCCAATAAGAGTAATTCAGCTTAAGTGAGTGTTATATTTATATACTGCTGCATATTGGAGAGACGGAAAATGATAAAAGAAGCTTCTATAAAATTAGATAATTCTCAAATAAATTATGTTGTCTTCGGCAAGGGAACTGAACCTTTGGTTTTAATTCCCGGCTTATCATTACGAGGTGTAAAAGGGAACGGAATATTCATCGCTTATATGTATCGCATTTTTTCAAAAAAATATAGAGTTTACTGTTTTGATAAACGAAATGATATTCCGGAAACTGCTACAGTTGAAAATTTTGCAGATGATTTATCTTTTTGTATGAAGCACTTAAATATTTCAAATGCAAATATTTTTGGAATATCGCAAGGTGGAATGATAGCACAAAATCTGGCTATCAAATATCCTGAGTTGGTCAAGAAACTTTGCTTGGGTGTAACTCTTTCAAAAAATAATCCGACAGTAATTAATTGTGTGAATAATTGGATAAAAATGGCTGAAAGTAATTTGTATGAAAATTTGGTCCAAGATCTTTTTGAAAAAATGTATTCAAATAACTATTTGAAAAAATACAAAATATTTTTCCCGTTGTTAAAAAAAATTGGAAAGCCTAAAAACCCGATTCGATTTATAAATATGGCAAAAGCCTGTTTGACCTGTAACACTTATGAGAAATTAGTGAAAATCAAATGCCCTGTTCTTGTTTTGGGCGGAAAAGATGATAAAATTGTTGAAGGAAAATCATCGAATGAAATTGCCTATAAACTGAACTGTGAAATTTATATGTATGAAGATTATGGCCATTCTGCATATGAAGAAGCAAAAGATTTTAACAAAAGAGCCTTTGATTTTTTTGTTAATTATTAATTCCAAATCTTCTCGAATTTGTTTATATAATGAATTTTGCTTGATTTTTCATACAATATCTTATATAATATACTTGGAGACATAGTATGGCAATTTTACAAGTCCGTGATATGGATGATCGTTTATATGATAGATTAAAATTCGCAGCAAAACGAGATAACCGCTCAATCAGTCAGCAAGTTATTACAATTTTACAAGATTATTTTACTTCTGCTCCCGTAAAAACAAAAAATGCTACAGAGGAATTTTTAAAACTTGCAGGCTCATGGGAAGATTTTAGAAGCACAGAAGAAATTATCGATGATATAAGAGATTCCCGTGTTGTTCAATAAAATTAGATAATACTCTATTTATTATATGTAACCGCATTTCGATTAATGCTCGTAATGTCCACGGCAGGAAAGAATTTCTAAAGTATTTTTGCTCACTCGGTATACAAGCCTGTTCACTTCATCAAACCATATTTTTTTCATTCGCCCGTTTTGATCTTTCGTACAGGTAGCTTGAAACCTAGTGTTTTTTGTGATATGATTAAAACAAGGAGGGTAAATTATGTCTTATGAACAGTATGCTCAAATAGAAACTAGTGTTTTAAATATGCCTTACAAGCAAAAAATGCAACTTCTCCATAAGATTGCGGATAATTTAAAGAATATAAAAGTAATTGAAACAGCTAATTTACAGACTAAAAAAACAAGACGTTGCTTCGGTATCGCAAGAGGAGAATTTTCTTATCCAAAAAACTTTGATGAAGACAATGAAGAAATAGCAAAACTTTTTGGAGCTGTGTGATGAAAATACTTTGTGATACTCACATTCTGATTTGGTTTTTGACGGGAGATGATCAACTTTCAGTAAAGGCTCGTAACATTATGGAAAACGAGGAAAATGAAATTTATTTTTCTCTTGTCTCTGTGTGGGAAATAAGTATAAAACATTTCCGGAAGCCGAAACAAATGAGTTTATCACCTAAAAGATTTATAGAACTTTGTGAAAGTCAGGGCTTTTTAGAATACTCAATAGATCGGCAGCATATTCTTGCTGTTAATACTCTACAACGCCCGGTAAATGTTCCGGAACATCATGACCCCTTTGATAGACTTTTGCTTTCGCAAGCAAAAGTTGATAAACTAACCTTTATTACACATGACTCGCTCATTCCATATTATAACGAGCCATGCATAGTTTATGTATAATAATAGAGTTTAACTATGCGCTCGGAAAGACTTTTTGAAATCGTATTTATTCTTCTCAACAAAAAACAAACGACGGCGCAGGAGCTTGCAAAAAAATTCGGCGTATCGGTTCGTACTATTTACCGCGATATGGATATTTTAAGCAGTGCAGGAATCCCGGTGTATACGATGCAGGGTACCGGCGG
The DNA here is from genome assembly GCA_938045195.1 of uncultured Treponema sp. GTDB lineage: Bacteria > Spirochaetota > Spirochaetia > Treponematales > Treponemataceae > Treponema_B. The sequence continues at coordinate 59 of CALINC010000099.1, read as the reverse complement.
AGGAATTTTTATCGATGAAAGCTACACAATCAATAAATCAATTTTGACAAAAGGAGAGC
>CALINC010000098.1 GCA_938045195.1 uncultured Treponema sp. | reverse complement strand
TTTCTACCGCCCAAAAAAGCTATGACCTTTATAAAAGCGGAGTCAAGGAGGGGGCAACAATCGTTATAGAACCCAAACTGGTAAAACCTGCCGAAGAAGATTACAAAAAATGGAACATACTTCCAATCCCGATAATCGAAACGGCTAAGACCGAAGTAGGCAATGTTCTTACCCAATCGGTGGTAGCTTTGGGGGTAACCGTTGCCTTAACAAAAATCGTTCCTGAAGATGTCGCCCTAAAAGCCATGCTTTCTAAAGTTCCCGAAAAAATGCGGGATATAAACAAAAAAGCCTTTGAAATTGGAATGGCAAAGGCGAAAAGTTAGACGGGAAGAAAACCTATTATGTATGGTTGTCCCTCCGTCATAAAAAATAGAGAGGAGATTTTACTATGGCAAGTACTTATGAAAAACTTGTTGCGACTATTGAAGATGCCGCAAAAACGGCAGGATTGAAGGAAGATGATTATATCACTCTTTTAACTCCTGAGAGAGAATTGCATGTTTCGGTTCCGGTAAAAATGGATTCAGGACACGTTAAGGTCTTTTCGGGTTACAGGGTTCAGCATTCAACGCTGCGAGGACCTGCAAAAGGCGGTATCCGCTTCCACCAAGATGTGAACATCGATGAAGTCCGTTCGCTTTCGGCATGGATGACTTTTAAGTGTGCTATCGCAGATATTCCCTACGGCGGCGGGAAAGGCGGTGTTGCCGTTGACCCGTTTAAACTTTCCGATGGAGAACTTGAACGCTTGACGAGAGAGTATACGCGGCGAATTTCCCGCTTTATCGGTCCTAAAACCGATATTCCCGCTCCCGATGTGGGAACAAACCCTAAAGTAATGGCGTGGATTGTGGACTCATACAGCAATGCAGCCGGCGAGTTTACTCCTGCTGTTATCACCGGTAAACCGATTCCGCTCGGCGGTTCTTTAGGACGTGTCGAAGCTACCGGACGCGGTGTGATGTTTGCTTGTCAGGAGATTTTGAAACGGCAGAATAAAACCTTAAAAGGACAAAGCGTCGTCATTCAAGGTATGGGAAATGTCGGAGGCGTTGCGGCAGAACTGATTGCAAAAGAAGGCGGAAAAGTTATTGCAGTAAGCGATGTATCCGGGGCAATTTACAATGAAAAAGGTCTTGATATTCCTGCAATAACGGAACACGTAAAAAACCGCAAACTCTTAGATTCGTTTCAAGGTGATTTTAAACGTATAAGCAATGCGGAATTACTTGAACTGAAAACCGATATTTTAATTCCCGCTGCTTTGGAAAATCAAATTACGGAAAAAAATGCCGACAATATAAAAGCGTCTATTATCGTAGAAGCGGCAAACGGACCGACAACGCCCGAAGCAGATGCTATTTTGCAGAAAAAGAACATCACTGTTGTACCCGATGTGCTTGCAAACTGCGGCGGTGTGGTAGTTTCGTACTTTGAGTGGGTGCAGAACTTGCAGGGTTTTTATTGGAGCGAGAATGAAGTAAACACACGTCTCCACGAAAAAATGGTCAAGGCTTTTGAACTTGTTTGGAATGTCAAAGAAAAGTATCACGTTCCAATGAGAAAGGCATGCTATATTAAAGCACTGGTGCAGCTGGTAGAAACTCAAAAAGCAAAGGGCTTCTAATATTTTAAAAATGCAGGCATTTGTGTTGCCTATTTGCAAAAGTCCTTTCAAAACCATCAAGGACGGCGGTGCTAAGCAGAAAGAATTCATCCGATTAGGCGGCGGAAGTCTATCGGATGAGAGTTTTACTGTTTGCCTTACATGTGTGTATAGGGGGAGAAAATGCCCCGTTCAGGATAGTTTTTTCTACCACCCTATACTTTCTTCTTTTTTCTATTATGTTTAGGGGAGAGAATATAAGGTATGCCATTTTTTTAATATGTTATTTACTTCCAATTTTGAATAGCAGATATTTATTTCAATTTTTACTTGTAAATATTTTAACACATTCAGTCTATCGTTTTTTCGGCTGCCGGATAAATCTGCCTGATTTATCAAGAAATAGCAACATACGTTCATCTGCATTCATAAAGCATTCCTAATAATACATCGTATGTATTTACTTTTGAATAATATGTTTTATAAATGCCGTCCCGTCCGCAATGTCTTGAGCATTAGGATGCCCCTTTGCAAGTCCGCCTAACAATTTGAATAAGCCGAATGTATCAAAGCCCTTACATTCAAATTTCCCCAAAATTTCAAAACCTTGAGCTTGTATGAACGAGGCAAATTTTTGTGCATACCTACTGGAGCCGATTCCGCTGGTACACAGAACAAAGGCTTTTTTCGGTACGGCATTTTGGTATTGTTTTAAAAAAGCGAATATCGATTTATGAAATTTTCCCATATATATACCGGATGCAAAACCGATTATATCATAATGTGAAAAGTCTACATTGTGTGCTTCAGCAGCTTTAAAAAAATCAATTTGCACGCCTTTTGAGATTCCGGTAATCAATTTTTCGGTATTTTTATGATGAATTGACGTATAGATAATTACAATTTTTTTCATCGGTACCCCACACTATTTTTTAATTATACCGCTTTTTTATTAAAATAGCAAGCGACGGATATGAGGACTTGTTTATATATTTTCTTTTTTGTCTCAAATGATATTTTTCCTCTGTAGGTTGGTGTATATAAGGGAATTACAAGAATCCGTCTGTTATTAAACGCATAATAATATAAGTTTATTTTTTCACCTTGATATATTTTAATTTCCATTCTATCATTTTGCAAAACGGCATTACTGCAATTAACATAATTTTTTGTAAAGAAATCTTTATACATAGCTTTTGATGTTAGGATTATAGTTTTAATATTAGTATAATCTTTAAGAGTTTTGTTAAGGTTTCTTACCTTCTCAATTTTAAGGCTGCCATCATCATTATTGTTATTTATGCGGTATGCACTTTGAACGATATCCGTTATGCCGAGATTGTGTTTACGTAATATTTCCTGTTTTATTGCTTTTGTATTTAAGGAATTCTCATCGTATCCGAGTGCATATTCCAATAAATTCCAAAATTTATTTCTTTTATTGCCGTAATACCAATCATCGGTTTCATTTTTCATTTCGGGATTTGTATAATCTCTTCCGGGAAATGTGCCGAGAATTAAAGTTTTTGTTTCGGCAAAAATAAATTCTTCAAAAGGGTGTATGTGTAAAATACTCTTGTCTGAAATTTTTGTAATTTTATTTGTCATAGAATTCTCTTCGTAAATAATAGGTACCGCCTTTATCATATTCAGTTAGTTTTATAAGTCAAGCGGTGTAAAACGAAAAAACTCAAGTCTTGAATTTTTTAAGAATATGATGTATCATACAAAGGTAAATAAGCTATTAAAAAGGAGTTATTATGGCATTTTCAACCGATAAAATCAGAACGTTAGCCGTCGCCGGACACGGTCAATCCGGTAAAACAAGTCTTACAGAACACCTGCTTTTTTCCGCAGGCGTAATCGATAAAGCCGAATCCACCGATTCGGGAAAAACCGTTACGGATTATACCCAAGAAGAAATAGACAGAAAAATATCTATTTATTCGGCTTTAGTTAATTTACAAAAAGATGATAAGCTGATTAATATTTGGGATACTCCGGGCGCGTCGGATTTTATCGGCGAAGTAATAGCCGCTTTCCGCTCGGCAGAGGCTGCAATAATTATCTTGGATGGGCGCTCCGGCGTTCAAATTGAAACTATAAAATATTGGCGCGACTTAGACCGGCGTAATAAACCCCGTATGGTTTTTGTAAATAAAATGGATGAAGAGCGAGCAGGTTTTGATAATTGTATCGCAGACGTAAAAAAACAGTTTTCGGTGGATGTGTTCCCTGTTACGATTCCTATTGGAACAGGAGCGGCTTTTACCGGTGTTATAGATGTACTTCACGGCGTTGCATATAAATTCGATAATGGAAAAGAAACGGAAATACCGATTCCCGAAGAATATAAGGATAAGTACAAAGAAGCTCTTGAAGTTTTGGAAGGTGCCGCAGCAGAAGGCGATGAAGAGCTTTTAGTTAAGTTCATAGATGAAGGGGAATTATCACCCGAAGAAATCTCGCGCGGTTTAACCCTTGCTATGGCAGACAACAGAATTGTTCCTCTTTTCGCCGGTTCCGCCTTAAAAAATGCAGGCTTAACATCGCTTTTAAGATTTATTTCAGAAATTCTTCCCTCTCCTGCGGGTAGTCTTGAACGTACCGTCGATAAAGACGGACAAGAAACTTCAGTTAAACTTGAAGAAAACGCTCCGTTCTCTGCAATCGTAATTAAAACTTCGAATGATCAATTTTCAGGCAGGCTTTCATATATTAAAGTAATCAGCGGCAAACTATCCGCCGATTCGGAAATTTACAATTTACGCGAGCAAAAAAAAGAAAGAGTCGGAAAAATTTTTAAACCCTGCGGGAAAAAACTTACCGAAGTAAAAGAGCTTTTTGCAGGCGATATAGGGGTTTTGGTAAAACTGGCAAGTACAAAAACGAATGACACGCTTGCATATTCTCAAGATGCCGCTCCTTTTGTAAAATTAAGAACTCCCGAACCTATTTATTCGCTTGCAGTTTCTGCCGTCGATAAAAAAAATGATGATAAAATCAGCGAGCTCCTTTTTAAAGCATGCGAAGAAGATATGACGCTTTCATTTGCTTTTAATGCGGAAACAAAACAAAATGTTCTTTCGGGAATGGGAGATTTACATACCGGAATAATTTTGGATAAGATTCAAAAACAAACAAAAATTGACTTACAAACTTCAATTCCGCGCATTGCATACCGCGAAACAATTAACAGAAAAGCACAGGCTGAATATACGCACAAAAAACAGTCGGGCGGACACGGGCAATTCGGGCGCGTTGTCTTGGCAATAGAGGCACTCCCGCGAGGCGAACATTATAAATTCACCAATGCTGTTTTCGGCGGTGCTATATCTAAGGGATATATCCCCGGTGTAGAAAAAGGCGTTTTGGAAGCTATGCAAAAAGGAGTTTCGGCAGGGTATCCTGTTGTTGATGTTGCAGTAACGGTTCTTGACGGAAAAGAACATCCGGTAGATTCATCTGAAATGGCATTTAAGATTGCAGCCCGTAACGCATTTAAAGATGCAATGCGCAATGCAGGTCCCATTCTTCTTGAACCGATTATGAATTTAACGGTTTTTGTAGAAAATAATTATCTCGGCGATATTATGAGCGACTTGTCTTCCCGTCGCGGCAGAATACTCGGACAATCATCTCCGGCAAGCGGAATAGAAGAAATAAAAGCCCAAGTTCCCCACAAAGAGCTTTTACGATATGCGATTGATTTACGCTCAATGACAAGCGGTACCGGTTCGTTCGAAATGTCATTCGATCACTATGACCCCATTTCGGGAAAAGTTGCCGATGAGGTAATTGCAGAAGCAAAAGCCTTTATGGAAGAGCAAGAAGAATAAATCACCATACCCCGGCGCAGAACGTCGGGGTATTAAACTCCTCCGCACAAACAAGCATATAATCTTGTGAGAGAAAAACTAAAAAGTTTTGCTTTTCTGCTTAACAAAGAACATAGGAGTTTAAATCTCCCAATTAAGACTTCGCTCAACGGCCCGCTTCCATGCTGCGTACAGATAATCGGCTTTTTCTTTTTGCATAGCGGGAGTAAATTTGTTTTCTATTTTTTGAATATCGCTTATTTCTTTTTGCTCTTTCCAAAAGCCGACCGCCAAACCTGCAAGGTATGCCGCCCCTAACGCCGTTGTTTCTTTTTCATACGGACGCAATACGGGTACACCTAGCACATCGGACTGGAACTGCATTAAAAAGTTATTTGCCGAAGCTCCTCCGTCAACTTTTAAAGAGTGCAAATTTATTTTTGAATCTTTTTGCATTGCAGATAAAATATCTTTCGTTTGATATGCAATTGCTTCCAAAACCGAGCGGACAATGTGTTCCCGTTTTGCCCCGCGTGTTAAGCCGATTAAAGCACCGCGCGCATACATATCCCAGTATGGCGCACCTAGTCCCGTAAAGGCAGGGACAAAATAAACGCCGTTTGTATCGTTTACCAGATTGGCATAGTACTCGCTTTCATGTGCATTATAAATAAGTTTTAATTCATCCCGGAGCCACTGCACTGCAGCCCCCGCAACAAAGCTGCTCCCCTCTAACGCATAATGGACTTTCCCGTTAATACCGAAAGCGATTGTTGTAAGCAAGCCGTTTTCGGATTGGATAATTTCTTCTCCTGTATTCATCAGCATAAAGCAGCCTGTGCCGTATGTATTTTTTGCTTCTCCCGCATGAAAACACGCTTGCCCGAAAAGAGCTGCCTGCTGGTCGCCCGCAGCCCCTGCAATCGGAATCTTTGCACCGCCGAATGTGTATTCGTCCGTTACACCGTATACGCAGCTTGAAGGTTTTACTTCGGGCAGCATTTGACGCGGAATATTCAAGGCTTGCAATAATTCCTCGTCCCACTCCAGTGTGTGAATATTAAAAAGCATAGTACGGGAAGCATTTGTGTAATCGGTAACATACACGCGTCCTCTCGTTAAATTCCAAATAAGCCATGTGTCTATATTGCCGAAAAGCAAATCGCCTTTTTCTGCAAGAGGTCTTGCCCCCTCAACATTATCTAATATCCATTTTATTTTTGTACCCGAAAAATATGCGTCGATTATCAAGCCAGTTTTATTTTTTACTTTTTCGGAAAAACCTTTTGCTTTTAATTCATCGCAAATCTTTGCGGTTCTTCTGCATTGCCAAACGATTGCATTATACACGGGCCGGCCGGTGTGCTTGTTCCAAACGACGGTAGTTTCACGCTGATTGGTAATACCGATTGCCGCAATCTCATCGGGGTGAACACCTGCGGTTTCTAAAACCTCTCTGGCTACACCGCTTTGTTTTCCCCATATTTCCATAGCATCGTGTTCTACCCAGCCTTGCTTCGGAAAAATTTGAGTAAACTCCTGCTGGGCGGAAGCAATTTTTTGTCCTTGTTTATCAAACAAAATCGCACGGGAACTTGTCGTCCCTTGGTCAAACGATAAAACATATTTTTTCATTTTTACCTCCAATACGCGACGTTTGCCGAAAGGCAAACTCGAAGATAAACAGTGAGGCACCATTTGTGCCAAACTGTTTATCACACATCCTTTGTTTTTTAAGAAAAAGCCCCCCGAAACGGGGTGTTTCAGGGGGCGTAAATTTTATCGGTTACAATACGAACAACCGCCATATCACGATGCAAGCATCAATATATGGCACTCTCAAGGTGTTGCAGCAAGGGTTAATACTCCTTATTTCCGAAAAGCAGTATTAAACCCTCCGCATAAATCAAATTAAATTTCCTTGATTCCCGATTTTGCCCTTCGTCTTCCTCTTCCCGAGTCAACCGCGCCGGCTTTTGCCGTCCTGGCAGGACCCTTTCGCGCACCTCTTTTTGCAGGAGCCGAAACAACTTCTGCAGCTGCAGGAGCTTCGATAGCAGGAGTACTGTTAATCATATCGATAAACTGAGATCGTCCTGCTGGGGCACTCGATTTAGGATCATCTTCGGCAGCTGCAAAACTCTGTGCAATGTCGGCACGAACCGTAGAGCGTCGTCGGCTGAACGAAGCAAACGCTGCATCGGCAAAGCCCTTCGATACGCCATGCAAGAACTCATTAAGCACGTTTGCCATACCATCGAGAGTAGCTTTCTTTCGCTTGATTGACGTAATGTCGAGGTCAAGCAAAAGCCCCGGCTGAAGATGGAACGGGTTAATAAGATAATCGAATTTATTAAATTCTGCCTCAAGGAAAGAAAGTCTGTCTTCAACAACCCGTCTTTCAATCGGATATTGATAAGTGTACAGATCCTTTAGCTTTTTCCTCATAAGAATGAGCTTCTTGCGGAGCTTATCTTTTTCGTAGATATAAGTTCTGTTCATCTTTTCAACTTCGGTTTCGGGAGTTTTAATAAAAGAAACTTCGTCCCAAACTTTAGCGGTGTCTTCATATAAAGGCTCGCCGCTCTTATCTTTGATGTTCTTCTTGATGTATTTCTTGTAGCGTCCCGCTAAATCATCAAAGTCCGAAACCTTTGTCATAAACTTTGATTTTTCGTAGGTTGTGCGTACAACATCCCAAAGGTGCTGAATTTCGGTTTCAAAAGAACTCATCATAACCTCATAACCCTGCCGTTCCGCTAAAAGCTGGGCATTGTCGTAGTACTTGAGTTTAATCTGATATCTTTCATCGGGAAGATTTGCAACATCGGTATCATCATATTCGCGTAAGATCAATTCGCGTGCATTCTTTAAGTTCTCGATATACTGATAACCCATTTTTGAGGTGTCGAGAATAGAAGTAAGCGAGTTGATTGCAGTGTTAAAGCCTCGGTTTCTGATGTTTTCAAGGTCGATAATCTTCTTTAAGTTTTCGCGGATATTCAACTGATCGAAAGTTTCCGGATCGATTTCAGCGCGGAGATTGTTGATTCTTTCCATAAGCTGTTTGGAAACAACGTCATACCGCTTGCTCTTAGGATTGTCAATATCGTCATCGGTTATCGTCGGCACCTTATTCATTTTTTCAAAAATAATTGCTCCATCCGATAATTCCTCCAAGCCTTGGTCGATTCGAGCGTCTTTCATTTTTTCGATTTCTTTGTCGATTGCATCTATGTAGTAATTTGAAAGAAGGTCTTTAATCAAATATTCAACGGTTACCTGATACTGGAAAATCGGGCTAATAAGTTCCGTGTCAAGAATATTGACGGAAAGTTTAACGTCCGTTACGGTCTTGGGTTTATAAAGGTTGTCTTTAAATGCACACTTTACAATTGAATAAGCGTTTTCACCTCGAACGAAAGCTCCTACGTCGGTTTTTTGGCGTAATAACGAGTTCGTCAATGTTTCCAAATCGTTTACACCCCGCTGTACGTGTCCCTGTAAGTGTCCGTACATATTGACGATTGATTTTTCAATTTCGCCCGTGTTAAACTTATCGGCTCCGCCTACTGCGTCAAGAAGCGTGGCAATTTCTTTCGGCGTATAGCGGTCGAGAACTTTCATTTCTTCCCGATCGATAAATCCTCGAACTTTCTTCAGCATTTCATCTTCAGCCGTTACCATGTATCGGTTGAACATGTTCTGGTAGTTCTGGTTAAAGTAGTTATACAACTTTTCTTTAACACCGCCCATTACATCCAGTCTTTCAAGGACTTCTTTAGGCAGTTTGGTGTTTAAGTGGTGCAACACTTTATTTGTTTCTTCTTCAATCAGCTGATTCACTTCTTTCTGCTGATCACGATAGTCCTGCGCCAACGAGTTTCTAGATCCGACAGCACTAGGCTTTTCCGGATGGAATACATTGGGGCTCTGCGGTAAATCTAAATTTGCCATTATACATCTCCTTAATTTAGCAATTTTGTTACATTACAATATACAACACTAATTTCTAATTATAAACATATTTTGTAAAATGTAAAGAGTTTTTTCTAAAAGTTAGTGATTTTTTTTTAAATATGTTATATAATAAGCTAATGTTAGTCAAAAATATTTTTATGGGAGGTATGATAAACAGTTCGGCAGGAATTCTGCCTCACTGTTTATCCGGCGAGTTTGCCTCATCGGCAAACATCGTATATTGTATGAAGTTTTGCTAAAACAAAACTGCTTGAAAAAATATTTTTATGGGAGAAAACGTATGCACTCCACAGGTCTCTTAAAAAAAGCGCAGCTTCTTTTTTTTATATCGGTATTTCTTTTGGCTGAAAATACGGTACTTGCACAAAATACAGCCGAAAATAAGACCGGTACTTCCATCGTAGGTATTTGGGAAAATAAAGAGCGGTTTATCGAATTTTCAGTCTTAGACAATACCGAAAAAATGGATGCCTATACGGAAAAAAAACACACAGCATTACACATGAGGGTCGTATTAAAACCGTATTACACATTTGTCTATACCGAAGAACTGAATTGTAATGTTTGGCTTGAAGATTTTGAACAAGTTAATCAAAGCACTTTATTTTATATGCATATCAAATATCCTCTTGTAAAAAAAATCTCAATACTTCCCATTTGTATAGAAAATAATAAACTTTTTACATCATTTTATGAACGCATACCATTTAAATCGTCCGTAGAGCAGCCTGTTCCTGCTTTAGATGCCCGAACAAAACCGCTTTACGGTTTTTGGATAGAGCAGGGGAAGCGCAACGGTATTCTACTGTACCCCGAAGAGCCGCTTAAATCTATTGACGCATACTTTTTTACGGATAAAGATTATATACGTTTTCGGTATTGGCTTGACGATTTAGCATACATCGAAAAACCGGCTTATGTAAAAAGCTCGGACGGTACTTCTTACGAATTTCCAAAATTATTAAAACGCGGCGATTCGGTTTATTCTTGTATTACAAGTAATGGAAGTATACTGCGTAATTTTGAAACTGGGACGTATACGATTACTCCGGCAGATACACAGGAAAACGCCCCTTTTGTTTTAACGCTCAACAAACAGGGAGCCGGCATCGGCAGTCATGCTGCCGCAGACACATATCCTCACGAAAAATTTGCAGTTATGGAAAACCTGCCCTTATATGTTTTAAACGATAACCGCATTTTTGCTTTTGGGGAACCATACCTTACGCGTTCAAAAGCCGAAAATTTAGACAGTATCATAAAAGAGCACAATTCTAAAAAGCGGCAGCAATCAAACTCCGATTAAAATTCCCATCCCAAAGAGAGCGATGGTTGAATTGTGTACAAAGGAAAACTCTTTTTAAACGCAATAATATGGTCTAAGTTTATTTCAAGGTATAATTTTTTTACCAAGTAAATTTGCAGTGCCGTACCGCCGTTCACCGTCAACCCCCAAAACCATTCAGCCGGGCTTTTAAAGGTTGTATAAGAAAATTGTGTTTTTACTAAAAATGCAGCTCCTCCGCCCAAATGCAAATCAAAATTCAGTTTATGATGTATAATCGGAATTAAATATACAAAGTTAAGCTGCCCCAAAAGATAGCCGGCTTTTAGTTTATATCTAGAGTGTTTGCTATGCAAATACATTCCCGAACCTGTAATATTAAACCCGAATGTTCCATAGCCTCTTTTGATGGGAATAAGCGTCATACGGACATTTGCTCCCAGTGCTGCATAATCCGCATTAAAAAATTCTTTAAATACGGCATTTTGAATAAAACCGGAAAAGGCATATCCTGCAGAAATATAAAAGTCAACAGGTTTTTGAAATTTAAATACGATGGATTTATTATTATCTTGCAAACCGCTGGCATCCGTAACTTGTACATTGTAAGTGCCGGGAATAATTCTTGTCATATTGAATTTTATCTTTGCAGTTGTGCCGGTTTTATCCAATTCAACTACTTTGCCTGCATGGTATCCGCCTAAATCTTTTACTAATGAAAATTGAGTTTCTTCATAAAAATTTTTCCCCGAAACGGTGATAACATCCCCATAAATATCATCAAAGTGAATGGTTTGCGGTGATACGGAAGTAACTTCAGGCTGATATGCAACGCGTACGTCAAAATATCTATAGGTACTTTCCGCCTCTTTTTGCTCCAATAAGTTAATTACGGTTACCTTATAGCGGTAATTACCCGGCGGCAGCGAGACATCAACAAAATTTTCTTCCGTTCGTTTTATGTCTATATTTTTCCATTTTCCCAAATTATCTTTTTGTTCAAGAGCGAATTCATAACCAAAAATATCTTCTATATTTTCCCATGAAAGCCTTTGAATTAAGATAACACCGTCTTCACTTTCTTTTATAAAGTAATTTTTAGCTGAACTTTCCGTTTCAGATTCTGCATTGGGAGCAGTTTCGGTTTTCGCATCCGGAACTTGGGCAAATAAGGTATTAAGCAGTATAAAAACCGAAACCGCAGCAGCAAAATAATATTTTTTATTTTCCATATAAAACTCCGGTTTCATTTGTTTTTATTTTGTTTTTAATAGGCAAATCTATTTCAAATTTCAATGTTGAAATCATTCCGTCTTGGAAAACTTTACCGTCCTTTAACTTTCGTATTGCTTTTACTTCCACAAAAAAAGTGTCCCGCGATAAAAGTGAAAGTTCTTTAAATTCTATCGCCGGATTCTCATTTGCCGTATTTGCAGGAATATGTGCCGTAAATATCGGTTTATTCCTTTTCTTCTCGTTATAAATTATTATAGAATATTCCGTTGCATCATCTATTTTATTCCAGCTAAATGTTATTGTTCTATTATTTTTAAAGAATGAAGCGTTTAAAACGGCATTTTTTTCCGGCGAAATAAAATCCGCTGCCGGCAATCGAGGAATCGGTAAAACCGAAAAATTAAAATCTTCACGCGACGAAATATCCAAGCCGTCCGTACTCATTGCCGCAATACGCCATGTGTATTTACCTGCCTCAAGAGGGGGCAGCTGTACGGTAAAACCTGAATTATTAGCAACAAACACCGGGTTTTTTTGTCCGCTTTTGCTCAGAGTAACGGTAGAATTTGCTACATCTTCTACAGATGACCATTTTAGAACGGACGGTTCAAGCATTGCTTTTATGCCGTTAATTTGAGCATTATTTTCCGGAAATTTGAGTTCGACAGGCATTAAATGCCTAAAGAAAATTTCTCGGTCTTCTGCAATACCGTATCTTCGGCTGGCTGTTAGGTTAGCGGTTGCAAATCCTTGAATACTTACGATATACAGTCCGTCGGTAATATTGCTAAGGTCAAGCTCTACTTCCGTATCGGTAATAAATAAATTTTCGTATAGAGGTTTTTCGTCCAAACCCGGTTTTGATATTTTAATTTGATAGTAGTCCGCTTCCGCAACCGGTGTCCATTTAAATTTATTCGGTTCATCAGGCATAATGATAGCTTGTTTACCGATGTCAATAAGATTCGGTTTGGGCAGCGGAGGTGCTACAATAAGCTTTTTTGTTTCAGTTTTTATTTCGGTATCGTCAAGGCCGCCAAGGCCGCCAAGGCTTGTAATAACACGCCAATACCATGTGCCCTGGTCCAATTCTACGCCGTCAAAGCCCGAATTGGCAGTTTTTGCATCTACAACAAGATTTGAAAAATCTTTTGAGCCGGAAATTTGAAAATTTTGTTCTCCTGCCAGATTTGTTTTCCACGTAAAACGGGTATCACGGCAAAGCGTATCCGCAAGGATATATCCGTCAGGCGGAAATATTGAACGCAACACTGCATCGGCATCAAGCGTTTTAAATGATCTTGCAGTACTTTCGGTTAAGGCTATGCCGGTATCATCAAGCCCCGTTACCGTCCAATAATAATCTCCATTCGGCAATAAAGCGGCGGCATTTTTTATCTCAAAAAAATTAGCACTTATTATTTCGTCAACGATAATATTATTCATATTTTTGTTGTCTGCAATTGTAATCCTGTATTTTTTTGCCTCAGGAACAGGCTTCCATGCAAAGGTAAGATTTTTTGCATTTGCCGTATCGGCAATTTCCTGCGGAAAAAGAGATTCCGGTTCCGGAAGTACTTGTTTTTGTTCCACAGTAAATGACGAAATTTCCGACGGAACCGCCGTGTTTTCTGCGGAAGTAAGATAACGGGGCGTTATACGCCAATACCATGTACCCGCCGTAAAATCGGAAGCCGTAAGAGATTCCATATTTACAATTCGGGATACTTTCGGATTCTGCATTTGGGGATTATCGGCAACTTCAATTAAATATGAAGCCGCCATATCGTTTCCTTTCCATAAAAACCGCACCGAAGGCAAAACTTTTTTATAAAAATATGTGCCGTCTTTTGCAGGAAGCAAGGGAACAGGTGCGGGTGCCGATAATAGGGTTAATTTACCGTCCAAACTCCCCTCTGCTTTTTGCCCCTGTTTTGCAGGATATATTCTCCAATATACGGTACCCGATTTTTGTTCTATCGTTATCTCATTTAAACCGGTTACGGAAAATGATTGCTTATTTTGAGAAAAATCGTTTACAGTTGACGTTTCCAAAATGAGCTCTTCATTTGCCGGAAACGATGAATACCATTTAAATAGTACCGGTACGCTGCTGTTTTCCTCATTTTGATTTAAAATCTTCATATTGGGAGCAGGCGTAATCATAACAAGGCTTGCTTCAGCTCCTGTTTGAAAAACGGTGTTCATTGCGAGTGTTTTTACATCATATTGACCTTCCGCATTTACGGGCGAGTCTGCCGTTAATTCCGCAAATTCGGCTTCGCCTTGCTCTACTACCAATTTTAAATTTTCAGTATCCGTTTTATCAGCATGCAGTAAAGAGCCTTCATTTACGGTAATAGTTGCATTATTCGAGTTAACTTTCATTTTAGAACCCGATGTTTGCACAGAGACAGCTCCTTCGGTTAAACCTATCTCAGCTTCCTCATCTTTAACAAAAATCTGAATCATTGTGTCGGAACCTATATCGACTACATTTTTATCGTTAAAGAAAAGTTTTGCTTCTCCATAAGGGGCGGTTTTTATTATATCGCCGTTATAAACCGGAGAGTGCTGCATAGGTCTGTCCCATACGGCTCTATCCAAAAATTTACGCTGCACCGTTTTATATTTAAACGTAACGATTGCTATCGGTTTTTTATCACTCCGTACTACGGTTTTCGTTAAATTACTAATAAAAAGAAACAAAGCAAGGCTTGCCGCAATCAGTGCGAGTATAATAACCGTTATATCAAGCAAGATACTTGTAATGCTGTTAGGCTTGTATCTTATATTTTTTCTCGTCTGCATCAAGATCCACCTTTGCAAAATCAGGTATTGGTATACCCAAGGCCTGTCTTATCTGATTTAATGTCTTCGGTCCTTTAGCGCCTGCACCCGCTATTCCCGTTTCATTAGGCATATTGATTACGGCAAACATTCTTAAGGGTTTTTCTTTTCCTTTAACGGTAACGGAGGGCATTTCTTCAACTACTACATGGTCTTTTACCAGACTATAGGTATACTCCGTGATAAGAATATCCGTACCCATCGGTTTATTGAGAGCTTCGGTACGCGAAGCGAGGTTTACAGCGTCGCCGATAACGGTGTATTCCATTCGTTTTGTAGAACCTATTTGTCCTGCAACAACCGGACCTGAGTTAATACCGCAACCGATTCGGATAATCGGTTTTTTATCACCGCCTCTTCCGCGGTTAAAGATGATGAGAGCTGCACGCATTTGAAGTGCTGCCCGTATACAATTTAAGGCATCCTGTTCCGGAGAGCCGGAGCTTGTAGGAGCACCCCATACTGCCATAATTGCATCACCGATAAATTTATCGACAACACCATGGGTATTATTTACGCATTCTACCATTGCCGTCATATATTCATTTAAGAATTCTACCACTTCAGACGGCTGAAGTTTTTCGGAAATTGCCGTAAACGAACGTATATCCGAAAAGAAAATCGTTGTATTTTTTGTTTCGCCGCCCAATGCCAGCTTACCGTGCATTGCGAGCTCCGCTATTTCTTTATTTATAAACCTGCCGAAAGAATCCTTTAATCGTTCCCTTTCAGCCAAACCCTTACCCATTTGGACGAAACTTGCCGTTAAAAGCCCCAATTCATCATTTGTTTTTGCTTGCAAATCTATTTCATATTCGCCTTGTTCAATTTGTCCTGCAGCCGAAGCCAATAGTTTTACCGGCGTGCTGATGGACTTGGAAAAGAACCATACAAAAATTACCGACAAGGCTAAAACCGTTATGCCTAAATAAATATTGCGCTTGGTAGTTTCCGAAACGGGTTCCAAAACTTTGTCCGCTTCGGCAGTCGTTAAAACCGCAATATCACCTAAACTAAGATGCGTATATGAGCCGAAATATTTTTTTCCGGTATCATCGGCAAAAAGCATTTGGCGGTTAGTATCTCCGTTTTCCTGCATTGTTGTAAAAAGAGAAAAATTGCTTACATTTGCACCGTGTTTTACAATTTCAAAATCCGGATGAATTAAAACATCGCCTGCATTATTTACAAGAAAAGTAGTTTGCAATGTTCCTGCACCGAAACTGTCCGAAAGTTTTTCAGTAGAGAAAAATATTGCCAAGCCCTGTTGTAAGCCTTTTTCACGGTACGGATAAAAAAGAACAAGCATAGGCATATTAAAATCAGGGGAAGCGTTTAAAATGTGCATTATCCCCTCTTCCGCCATATTTGCAGCATTACGGTTATTTTCTAAAAAGGAATCCACTAAAGACGGTTCCAATTCGTTTGCTAAGAAAAAAGTCGTATTTAAAAATTTGCGCTCAAGCCCGTTCGTTCTGTGTGAATCCGTAACCAGAACCGCCGCAACAGACGGATTCCGCTCAAAATAGAAAGCGGTTGTTTGTTTTGCAAAGGTTCCCGAACTGCCTGAGGTATTCAAAATATCCAGCAGCAAGAACGCATTTGCTCTAATTGAAGATAAGTCTTTTTCTACTGATGCTGCTATCTGCGTATTTACCGTCCGGTTGTTTTCTTCGGCAGTAAGTCTTACATCCTGCGTTCCAAACCATGTAACCAATGCGGTAATTATACCTGCCGACAATATTATAAGTATAGAAATAATAATAACCAATTTTGCCCCTATAGGAAATTTAACTTTACCGATAGGGCTATTATTATCACCTTTGCGTATTTTAGACATTTCTTTTTCTTTATTCTCCCTATTATTTATACAATTTTAATATGAAATTTCACGCTACTCTGCCGTTTATAATATAACAATAGAGATAAAAATT
This sequence comes from uncultured Treponema sp., assembly GCA_938045195.1. Taxonomy (GTDB): domain Bacteria; phylum Spirochaetota; class Spirochaetia; order Treponematales; family Treponemataceae; genus Treponema_B. Next base: position 11,912 of record CALINC010000098.1, on the reverse strand, counting down.
CAAGGTATAAAATAATAAAAATTATTTTTTTTTATTCGTGCGGAGGGTTTAATACCCTGTTGCCGCGCAACGTACGCTCTGCGTCGGGGGTGTTGATTTATAAACGGTAGGCAACATTATATCACCTAAAATTTTTTTTACACATAGTGCAAAGCAAACACCGGCAGCAAGCCCTAAAAAAGTTCCTGCAAGTAAAGCATCTTCCGTTTTAAAAAAAAAATAAAAACTTAGAGCAAAAATTATTGAGAGTAGAATAGGCAGAATAATTGAAGAAAGCGTTTGCAGTTTTATTTTTTTTTCATCGGTTTCAATTTCAACCTTGTCTCCCGCTTTTATGTTTTTACCGGTTTTGTTTAGGGCGGTAATTCTATTACCCGAAACCGCAAGAAGACCTGAACGGTTTTTACCTGCGCTGCAGCCTCCGCATACGGCACATCGCCGCTCTGTTTTTTCTTTTACGGACGGGCACATATTCATTCCGCAAGAAACGGAACAGGAATTTTCGATTTGAGAATTATCCAATAATATTCCAAGTTTTTCATAACCGTTTTTTTCTTTAATTACGGAAATTACGGTTCCATATTTTCGCAAGGTTCACTCTCCTCAAAAACTCTTTCGATTTTTACGGCTTTACCCTGTGCGCCGATTTCTAAAAATAACCCCTGAATGACGGGGCGTTCCCAAGTATCTCTGCCGAAATCCGGCAGGCAGCTTATATATTCTTGCAGCTTTTCTTTAACCGCATAGCCCCCCACAGAATTAAGACTTCCTGTTCTGCCGGCATCGGTAATGTAGGCAGTACCTTTTTGCAAAATACGCTCGTCGGCAGTTTGTACGCGTGTACCGGAACCGATTACTGCGGATACTTTTCCGTCAAGCATAAAGGCCAAGGCTTGTTTTTCTGCAGTAGCAAAAGAAGAAAAATCTATAAAAATAAAATCGGTTTCATTCTGCAATTTTGCTACTAATTTTTCGGCTTCAATATACGGATTTTCCGACATTATTTTGTGAGAACCGATTCTTCCCAGTAAAGAAATTATTGCAAGTTTTTCGTTCTTCGTACTGTAGGCAAATTTGTAACCGCGTCCCGGTGATGTATATGGGAGATTTACCGGCCGTAAAACATAAAAAGTGTTATCCAAAACGTCTACCAAATCTTTTTTTTGAAAAGCCAAGTCTCCCGCCGTTATGCAATCTATTCCGAGTTTTTTTAAATAGCCTGCATGCTGTTTTCCCAAACCTCCGGAACCCGTAGCCGAATTCCCATTAGCAATTACAAAATCGGGAGAATATTTTTGTTTTAAATCATGTAATTTTGTTTTTACAAGCCAAACGCCTGCCTTACCTGTAATTTCCGCAATATATAAAATCTTCATTTTTATTCTTTATAATTGATGTCTTTTAAAATAGTATTACATTTTTCAGCCAAATCTTGTATACCCAATTCTATGTACGTGTCGCGTAAATTAAAAATTGCGTCCCCGAAGTCGGGGGCAAGTGTAACGGCGGCTTCAAAAGCTCTCCGTGCGCCGCTATAATTTTCAGTATTAAATAAAAGAGTACCGTAATTATTCCAAATTCTTCCGTTTGAGGGTTCCAGTTTTATAGCACTTTGGAATGCCTTTTCCGCATATTCCATATCTCCCGTTTCGTGCAGTACAAGGCCGAGAGAATCCCAAGCGTCGGGTTCATAGGGGTTGTATTTCAATGATTGAACAAGAGCATATTTTGAATCATCTTGCATATCAGCAGCATAGTAAGAAAGTCCTAAATTAAGCCATAAAAGGCTATTATACGGATCAAGCGATAAACCTTTTTTTAAGCAGGCAATTGCTTCGTTATGCAATCCCTGCAAAGACATACTGACACCCGTATCATTAAAAAACTGAGGTGATTCTTTCATTTTATACCCCGCATATTGAAAGGAATAATTCGGCAATTAAGTCCGCCGCTTTATTCCGTCCGTATTTTTTTTGAAGCTTAATTATTGAAGCCTCAACAATATCTTTTGCGTATTGTTTTGATAATTCCGCCGCACCGGAGTTGAGAATAACTGAAATACTTTCTTCTACCGCAGAAGATTCTATTCCTTCTTTTGCGGCACGGGCAAAAAGTTCCGAGAGTTTTTTTCTTGAAGAGGGGTCTTTTTCTGTGCAGAATATTACCGGAAGACTTTTTTTACCTTCAACAATATCGTCGCCGCGTTTTTTTCCTGCAATTCCCGCAGTAATATTTTTTACATCATCTAAAATTTGAAAAGCAATACCGGCTTCCATCATAAGGCACCCATATCCGCTTATTTCATTTTCACCTTTTCCGGCGGCGGCAAATCCTAGTTCTCCAGCCAGTTTTGAAAGCGAACCTGTTTTAAGCTCTATCATTGCAAGATATTCTTCTTTTGTGGGAATGTAATCGGGTACGGAATGCCAGCTTATATCCATAGATTGCCCCAAGTGGAGCCTCCTAAGATTAAGCAGATAAAGTTTATGAAGAAGATTTTTTGTTTCGGCGGAGGTGTCATAGGTATCTATTACCTGCATCGCATGAAAATAAAGCCAACTGCCTGAGTTAATTGCCGTATCGATTCCGTATTTAATATGAATTGCCTGTCCGCCGCGCCGTGTTTCCGAACCGTCTTCTATATCATCATGAATAAGGCTTGCCGTATGACAAAGTTCTACGAGAGGGGTCAGCGGATATACGTTTCGCATTTCTCCGCCTGCAAGTTCGCAAGACAACACAGCCAATAAGGGGCGCCATCTTTTTCCGCCGCGCCGCATAAGATCGGCTGCAGGTCTTACTATATTAAGAAAATCTCTTTCTTGCGGACTTATTTTAAAATTTCCGAAAGAAGCGTTTTTCCAATCGTCATTTATAGCTTCGGGCAAAACCTTATCAAGCGTTTTTTCGATTTCAGAAAGCCGCACTTTAAATTCATATTCCATAATATATAATATAACACAAAGTAGAGAAATTTCCAATATCTCCGTACACTCAAAGATAGCACTAAACGAATCGTTATATCCGTTAGCATAATTAACAAAGATATTCCTTTTTACATATATAGCGGCTTTACTAAATTTATGTAAGAAAAATTTTGACATTTGACAAAAAAAAGTTGACAACTCAAAATTCCTATGGTACAATTTTATTATCGGCGGACATATATTGTGCCGAATTTTATGAGGAGGCTTTATGATGAAAAGAAAAGCTTTGTTTAGTGTAGTTTTATTGTTAGCATTAACCGTTTCGGTTATAAGCTGCAATAAGGAAGAGAAAGAAGTAAAATCCGAAGCGGCTGAGAAAAAAGAAGCCGCTTACCACATCGGTATTATGACCGGAACCGTCTCGCAGTCCGAAGACGATTTACGCGGTGCCGAAGAGTTAATCAGACTTTACGGCTCGGTAAAATCGGGCGGAATGATTCAGCATATTACCTATCCCGATGATTTTATGTCGCAGCAGGAAACTACAATTTCTCAGATTGTAGCCTTATCCGATGATCCTAAGATGAAAGCGATTATCGTAAATCAAGCTATTCCGGGAACGGCGGAAGCCTTTAAGCGCGTACGCGAAAAGAGACCTGATATTCTCCTTTTTGCAGGCGAGGCACATGAAGATCCGCTAGTAATTGATGCCGCTGCCGATATGGTAAGTTCTCAGGATTTTATCTCGCGAGGTTATACTATCGCATGGGCTGCAAAACAAATCGGAGCAAAACACTTTGTGCATATTTCTTTCCCGCGCCACATGTCCTATCAAACTTTGGGTTTGCGCCGTCAAATCCTTGAAGAGGCATGTAAGGATTTAGGTATGGAATTCCATTTTGAAACTGCTCCCGACCCGACCAGCGATGTCGGAACGGCCGGCGCACAGCAGTTTATTTTGGAAAAAGTTCCGCAGTGGATTGAAAAATACGGAAAAGAAACATGCTTTTTCTGTACCAATGATGCCCATACGGAGCCCTTGTTAAAACAGCTTTTTGCATACGGCGGTATGTTTATTGAAGCAGACCTGCCTTCACCTTTAATGGGATACCCCGGAGCTCTTGGTATCGACTTATCCGCAGAAGCCGGCGATTTCCAAAAAATCCTAAAAAAGGTTGAAGCTGCTGTTGTCGAAAAAGGCGGAAAAGGCAGATTCGGAACGTGGGCTTATTCTTTAGGCTTTACCGTTTCGGCAGGTTTGGGTGAATATGCACGGCGCGTTATTGACGGAGAAGCAAAACTTCATAATATGGCTCATCTGTCGGCGGCTTTCGGGAAATTTACTCCGGGAGCTAAATGGCTGAGTGCTGCATATATCGACGCAAGTACCGGTGTCCGCTCAAAGAATCATGCATTAATGTTTATGGACACGTATGTTTTCGGTCAAGGTTATTTGCCTTCAACACAACAGGAAATTAACGAAAAATACTACAACATTAAATTTTCCAACTAAAATTTTTTAGAGAAAAACACTGATTGAGGCTTGCCTTAATCGGTGTTTTCTTACCTTTTTAATTTAGGACAGAACGGCATGGATACTAACAATTTTTTAACGCTGGAAAATATCTCCAAAGATTTTTCCGGCACACAGGTTCTGCAAGATGTAAATTTTTCGTTAAAAGAGGGCGAAATAATAGGTTTGGTCGGCGAAAATGGAGCCGGGAAAACTACGCTTATGAGCATCTTGTTCGGAATGCCTGTTATTAGAGATACGGGAGGATACGGCGGCCGTATTCTCATCAGGGGGAAAGAAGTTACTTTTAAAAGCCCGTTTGATGCTCTTGATGCCGGAATCGGAATGGTGCATCAAGAGTTTTCGCTTATTCCGGGTTTTTCGGCAGCAGAAAATATAATGCTTAACAGAGAACTGCAAACTCCTTCTATACTATCAGATTTATTTACCGAGAGGCTGAGTGCCTTACAACGCAAAGAAATGAATGACAGAGCTCAAAACGTATTAAACGAATTGGGCGTTTCTATAGATGCAAAAACGCTTATTTCAGAAATGCCGGTAGGGCATAAACAATTTACAGAAATTGCGCGTGAAATAGATAGAGATAATGTAAAACTTTTGGTACTAGATGAACCGACGGCAGTTTTAACTGAATCCGAAGCGGAGATTCTTTTAAAAGCGGTAAAACGCCTGAGCAGTAAAGGTATTGCAGTAATTTTTATCTCGCACCGCTTACAGGAAGTTATTGATATTTGCGATAGAGTTGTGGTTTTACGCGACGGAAAGTCGATTCAAGACGTAAAAACTTCCGAAACTGATATTCCGAAAATTGCTGCGGCAATGGTGGGAAGAGAAATTGCCCAAAGTACCGCCGCTTCGGAGAAAAGACAATTCGGTGAAACCGTACTTGAAGTAAAAAATCTTTGGGTGGATATGCCGGGAGAGATAGTGCGTAATGCCGATTTTGAAGTTAAAAAAGGCGAGATTTTCGGTATAGGCGGGCTTGCAGGACAAGGAAAAATCGGTATTCCAAACGGGATTATGGGTATATTTCCCTCAGGCGGAACCGTAAAATTTAAGGGTAAAGAAGTTGCCTTAAACAATACAAAGCAAGCTTTATTGGACGGGCTTGCCTTTGTTTCCGAAGATAGACGCGGCGTAGGGCTATTACTTGACGAAAGCCTTGATTGGAATATAGCTTTTACGGCAATTCAGTCCAAAAAGCAATACCTAAAAAAATATTTAGGAGGCCTTGTCAAACTAAGGGACGAAAAAGCGATGCACGCCCTTGCAGACAAGTATATTGATATGCTTAAAATCAAGTGTACCGGAAGCCGGCAAAAGGCAAAAGAATTATCAGGTGGAAACCAGCAGAAAATCTGCTTGGCAAAGGCATTTTGCTTGGAACCTGAAATTCTTTTTGTTGCGGAACCTACGCGCGGTATAGATGTGGGTGCTAAGGCTTTGGTTTTGGACGCTTTAAGAAAAATAAATAAAGAAAACGGAACAACGATTGTTATGATTTCCAGCGAACTTGAAGAACTGCGTTCAATTTGCGACAGGGTTGCAATCGTCTTTCGGGGTGAAGTTGCAGGAATTCTTTCTCCTAAAGAAGCACCGGCTGAATTTGCCCTCTATATGGCAGGAGTAAAATAATGGAAAAAATTAAACAATTTATTGCCGATTTTGGTATTCCGCGTATCATTATCTTATTATTTTTGGTGTCCCTTTTTATTGCCGCCCCTTTTGTAAAAGTAAGTATCGGAGCTTCGCTTTCGGATATTGCAAACCGCTTCGGAATGAATGTCTTAATGGTGCTTGCGATGGTGCCGATGATTCAAACCGGCTGCGGGCTTAATTTCGGCTTATCTTTGGGAGTAATCGGGGGGCTTTTAGGTTCGACTCTGGCAATGCAGTTGCAATTAACCGGTCTTTTAGGTTTCTCGACGGCTTTATTCCTTACCGTAATTTTTTCAGGATTAATAGGCTTCGGGTACAGCTGCATTTTAAATAAGGTAAAAGGCGAAGAGATGACCATAGCGATGTACATCGGTTTCGCGACGGTTACGTTTATGGCTATTTTATGGATTATTTTGCCGTATTCAAATCCGAGTATGGTTTGGGCATATTCGGGGGAAGGTTTGCGTACAACCATTACGCTTGAAGGCTATTGGCTTAATATTTTAAATAACTTTTTAGCATTTAAAATAGGCTCTTTTAGATTCCCGACAGGGGTTATTCTTTTTGCAGCCGTGTGTATGTTTTTGATGAAAACGTTTATGCGTACCTGTACAGGGACAGCTCTTACGGCTGTCGGCTCTAATCCGGATTTTGCCCGTGCAAGCGGTGTCAGTATCAATAGAGCAAGAACAATTAGTATTATTCTTTCAACGGTTTGCGGCGGTATCGGTATATTGCTGTATCAGCAAAGTTTCGGATTTATTCAGCTGTATAAGGCTCCGCTTTATATGGCGTTTCCGGCGGTTGCGGCAATTCTAATAGGCGGAGCTTCGGTAAATAAGGCATCCATATTAAATGTCGTCGTAGGAACTATTCTTTTCCAAGGTATTCTCTCGATGACACCGTCGGTTATTAACAGCGTTTTACAAACCGATATGTCCGAAGTTATCCGTATCGTGCTTTCAAACGGAATGATTTTATATGCTTTAACGCGTAAAACGCAAAAGACGAGGTAAAATATGGTTAAATTGAGTAATAGATTAAAAAAATTTTCACCGCTTGATTTTTTAGCGGATAATATTGTTTCTCTTCTTTTTCTTGTAATTTCGTTTGCGGCAATTCCCGTTTCAGGTCTTTCTGCACATCACATAATAGGAGAAATTTTAACCAGAATCGGAAGAAATTCGTTTTTAGTGTTTTCCCTAATTTTGCCGATTATGGCAGGTATGGGTATCAATTTCGGTATGGTTTTAGGTGCGATGGCGGGACAAATCGGTTTGATTTTTGCAATGGATTGGAATATCGGCGGAATTTACGGACTTGTTTTTGCCGCTTTAATCGGTATGCCTCTTTCGGTGGTGTTAGGCTGGGCGGCAGGTTCCATTTTAAACCGTGCACGCGGCAGGGAAATGGTTACTAGTTACATCTTAGGTTTTTTCTTTAACGGCGTGTACCAATTTGTCGTTTTGTATCTTATGGGGTCGGTTATTCCTATGCACAATAATGCAATACGGCTTTCACGCGGTTTTGGTGTACGGAATACGCTTGAATTGGCTCCCGTCCGTCAAGTGCTGGATAAGGCTTTTTCTTTTACCGTTGCGGGTTTACGAATTCCGGTACTTTCATACCTTATTATAATTGCGCTTTGCCTTTTTATTGTCTGGTTTAGAAAAACAAAGCTGGGGCAAGACATGCGGGCTATCGGGCAAAATCAGCAAGTATCGAATTCGGCAGGTATTGCGGTAGAACATACACGTATTGTTTCGATTATAATTTCGACGGTGCTTGCCTGCATCGGTCAGATTATTTTTTTGCAGAATATGGGGAATATGAGTACCTACAATGCACATGACCAGACGGGTTTTTTTGCTGCCGCTGCAATTTTAGTAGGCGGTGCTTCCGTAAGCCGTGTAACAATAAAAAACGTATTTATAGGCGTTGTGCTTCTTCACTTTTTATACATAGTTACACCTATGGCAGGACAGCAGCTTTTGGGTTCTGCTATGATCGGCGAGTACTTTAGAGATTTTGCAGGGTATGCTGCAATCGCTCTTTCGCTTGTTTTATATGCAGCCCGGAATCAGCGTAACGCCGAAAAAAAGCGCTCGGAGCTACGGCTGCAGGCAGGAGGAAAAAATAAATGAGAATACGGTCAAAAAAAGCGGTAATGATTATAAGAATAATCTTACCGATTCTATATATTTTACTAATTGCGCTTATGTTTATTTTAGGTAGAACACATACGGTTTTATTTGAAAATAAAAAAGCAGATGACGGAAGTTTTACACACCTCGGCAGTATTGAAATAAGTTTTGACGGCAAAGAACCGCAAGAACTTTTTAAAGGCGAGCGGGATAAAATTCTTTTACGCGGGCAAAAACACAAGGTGGTTATAAGATTTGCTGACGGCCGTGATGACTTTGTCGGAGAATTTAGGATACCTTTGTTTCAGGATACGGTATTGCTCTCCCTTCCGGCCTTGGTAGAAAATTTGCCTTCGGCAGTAACATCCTTCGAGTTATATACCGAACCTACAAAAGAATAACAGTCCGGCAAATAAAAATTAACCTCCCTGTAAAAGCTGTTACAGGGAGGTTTTTTGAGAATAAAATTCAATTCAAGTGAATGCTTATTCGGCAAAGCCGGGCTTTAAATCTTTTACAAGATCATCAGCCATTGATGCAGCTTTTTTTAAATCTTCACTGTCTGAATTTAATCCTAAATTCTGAATATACTTGGTAGCTTGCTTTTGCCATATATCTATAGGACAAGCATAAATGCGAATAACCTCATAGGTCATAGTCTCTTTTCCTGTAGTTTTATCTATTGTGTTGACAAGTATATAGCCGTCTTTAACTCTTTTAAAACCTGTAAAGCGAGCCATTGCAGCAGCAGCCGTCAAAGTTTTCTGCGCATCCTCATTTGATGACAATACTCCACTAAAGCGTGTGTCTACAGCACTATTTAAAGTACGTGCAATTGTCTGCATATACTCTGCGTCTGCAGCTTCTTGTGTCATTCTAAGAGCTTTTGAATCAATTCCATTAGAATTCCTTTCAGTTTTTGTAACAATCCAGTACATTCCTGCTAAAGCAGAATCAAGTCCATCAGCATTTTTAAGGTCTGTTTCGTTTCCTCCGTCAGCAGCGACAAGCCAATCAGGCAAATCCTGTCCGGTTTTAGCACCTGTCCAGTCGACCATTTCACGAGTATATCGTGCTTGCTTTTTAGGTACTTCTTTTGTTGCCTCTCCTGTTGAAAGACACCCCGCCAGTAATACAGATGCTATAGCTAAGCAAATGCATAGTACACTAAATTTTCTCATATACAACTCCTTGTAAGAAAATATTATTTACTACTAATGAAAGTAGAAAATTCCTTTAAAAAACTTATATCAAGTTCTTGCTCAATTTTTTGAGAAGACATTACAATATTTTTTTGCTTTGTAAATGCAACGGTTTTTGAACATGTTTTACTGTATGAAAAAATAGCAACCCCATTATTTTCAATTACAACTTCAATTCCCGGATATGAAGTAAAAGTTTCACCATATTCATCTTTTGCATAGCTTATATTTGAAATATACTCAGCTTTGACTTGATAAGGAGCTTTTTGTTTTTGTATAGCAAATCCCTCCTTACTTAAAAGCGATGAGAGTTTTCGATAAATAGTATTGGATGTATCACCTTTTACAGTGATTATCATTGTGCATTCCATTTTTAAATCATTAATTTCTGAATTTAATGAAAGAACTTTATCATTTACATATCCGTATAATTTTTTACACTTAGAAGGATTAATCAATGTTCCAAAATCATATGCAACCATAAAATCATGACTGCATTCTATTGCTGCCAGCAGTAAAAAGTATTTTTTTAAATTGTCATGTTTTGATTCAGCAGCTTTATATTGTTGCAAAAATATATCTGAATAAGTTTGAATTTTTGATTCATAGATTCTCCATGCTTTGTTTCTATCAATGTATGCAACAATAGCTGTTTGCTTTAATGACTTATCAAAATAAGGTTTTGAATATTCAACCGCAAACAGTTTCATTTGTGATTCAATTATAATATGAGTATTTATTTCTTCGTTTGAATTTATATTTCCGTTATTTGCAATAAAGGCTTGACTAACTTCAGTATTTGTAGAAATATTTGTTTGAAAAAATCTAGATATTCTTGCAATGGCATCAGCTTCTGCAGCTTGCCGTGTTTCGCCATAACCTATTTGGGCTATATATTTACTTTCCGGATATGTATTCTCAATATCTTCATACCAATCCGGCGCTTTTGCAGATATACAAGAGGTTGTTAACAAAAACAATAACAAAAATAATTCTTTCATATAAAAACTACCTAAAATAATAATTTACACCAAGCAAAAATAAAAATGTTGGTTGCGTATTTATATCAAATTTTAGTGATATACTCCAATTTTCTAAGAATTGATAACCTACTTCTGCTCCAATAAAGGCACCGATAGAAGGTTTAACATTAAAGAAATCCAAACCAATGTCTCCTGCAAAGTATAAATCATAATAAAGTTTTTTTTGTATTTTTGCACCTATTTTAAAATTAAATTGTTCTTTTGAAAAAGATATTTTTAACTCTGGTCCTACATCAAAATATTTTTGATAAAAAAGATATGCCGAATTTATACCAAAGTTAATATCAATATTTTTACTTTTTTGTACTCCTATTTCAAGACCGATAGGTAAATATCCCTTACCAAAAAAATCTATATTGGAATTTGCGGTATTACCCGATATTTTTTGTCTTTGTTTTTCTCTTTTTTGTTCTTCTTTTTTTATTTGTTGTATATATGCATCTACTTCCTTACCTATTTTTTGTTGAGTGAGCTCAGCTGTATAATCTATATTAATAGCCGGTGTTATTGAAAGCGTTTTTGTGCTCGATCTAGCTTTTAATTTGTAAATAACTTCATCATTTTCAATTTTTTTGAAAGTATAAGAATTTATTTTAATTTTATATTGAGACGGATTTTTAATAGACGCTGGCATAATATCGTAATTAATTTCAACATAAATAACAGGAATATTATTTGCAAAATAACTATTGTACTCTTCAACCTTTGAGTTATAATCGTTTTTTTCTACTTCTGTTGTATAACCTCCGGATAATCCGGTAATATTTTTATATGGGATAAATATTTTTTCACTTGACACTTCCTCTCCTGCAAGAATTAGTTTGACATAAGCGACCCAACTTTCCTTTGCTCCATCATAGTTACCAAAACGGAGTAAATTACTATTAAGAAGAGAGTATTCAGTTTGTTCTTGTAGGTCTAAAATGTCTTTACTTACTTCCTGCCTTATTATCTCATAGGATGAAGCAACTGATGCATATTGATCTTCCAAGTATTTTTGTTTGCGGTCTTCTGATTCTTTTCTAGCAATTTTAATTTTTTCTTGTCGTTCTTTCTTAGCTGCTTTTGTAATTTTTCCGCGTTCATCCTTTTCTATGGCAGAGTATGGCATATTTTCAATCTGGTTGACTTTTTTTTCACAGTCAGTATTTTCTTGAAGAAAATAATCTTTTGTCTTTGATACTGTTCCATCTTTTAAAGCCAGCAATCCTTGTTTTTTCTTTTCTAGAATTCTGATTTTTGCATCAGCAGTTAATTTAGATGAAATTTTTTTCCTTTTTATATCCGCTAACTTGTCATATTTTAAACCATTCTCTGCAATTTTCTTATTTAACTCTTCACTACGATTTTTAGCACGCTGCTTATCGGCTGCTATTCTTTTTTCATCGTCTTTTAATCTTTTT
>CALINC010000097.1 GCA_938045195.1 uncultured Treponema sp. | reverse complement strand
AGAAAAAAACTATGCGGGCAAATATGCCGCATGCGGAAAAAAAATTATTTTAGTCGGTGCAAGTTTTGATACAAGGAAACGCACCATTAAACAATGGAAAATTTGTACATTATAAACAAGAAAAGAAAACACCGGATATAAAATAAATAACCCCGGCGCAGAGCGGCGGGGTATTAAACCATTCGTATTTATAATGCGGCTAAAATATCACCGCCTTATAAATGCAGCTTTAAATAATTGATACATATCAAGTTGAACTATGTTCAATTTTTAATATTTTTATTTTCTTACAGCCCTTAACGAATTAAAAACAGCCAAAAGAGCAACGCCTACATCGGCAAAAACCGCTCCCCACATATCGGCAATTCCTAAAGCCCCCAAACTTAAAAAGCCTATTTTTATAAAAAATGCCAAACTGATATTTTGCCAAACTATTCGCCGTGTAAATCGGGATACCCGCACTGCTTCGGCAATTAAACGCGGATTATCGTTCATCAAAACAACATCGGCAGCTTCAATGGCGGCATCGCTTCCTGTTCCGCCCATTGCAATACCGACATCTGCCCTTGCCAAAACCGGCGCATCGTTTATGCCGTCCCCTGCAAAAATGACCGAACTTTTTTTATCAGCATTTTTTACTTCTCTTGTAATTTGTTCAAAACGCTCTACTTTTTGGTGCGGTAAAAGTTCTGCGCTATATTTTATTCCCAAACCGTTTGCAACATAGCGGGCAGAAACTTCATTATCGCCTGTAAGCATTTCTATTCGTTTGATGCCGAGAGAAAATAATTCCGCACAGGCTTTTTTAGAATCCGTTTTTACCGTATCTCTTAATGTGATAAATCCGAAATATTCGCCTCCATATAAAATATGAACTTGCGTACCGCCGCCGATTTCTTCGGACTGAAAATGATAATTTTGCAAATTATCATTTTTTATATGAGCCGCTTCTTCTTTTATAAATTCAAAATTTCCTGCAAAAAGTTTTTTTTCATTATAAGAAAGCCCGACACCTTTCCCTGCAAATTCTGCATAGTCTGCAACTTTTGTATGCTGCAAATCTTCATAGTCAGAAATACTCAGTTTTTCTTTTATGAATTTATGAAGAGCAAGTGCAATCGGATGTGAAGAATGAAATTCTGCAATGACGGCAAGCCGTAAAATTTCTTGCTGTTCAAGGCTCAGCTTTTCAACTCCAAAATCTCGCGGCACGCTGCTTATATTTTCGGTTTTAAAACTGCCAGCTTGTTTTGCAGGAAAAATCTGCGAGACGCTTAAAACTCCATTTGTAAGCGTACCGGTTTTATCAAAAACTGCCGCAGAACTTCGTGAAAGCGCGTCGATATAATCCGCTCCTTTAATCAAAATGCCCCGTTTGGCTGCTCTGCCTATTCCGCCGAAATAACCGAGCGGAACGGAAATTACAAAAGCACACGGGCATGAAATTACAAGGAAAACAAGACCGCGCGAAATCCACGGAGAAAATGTTTCAAAGCCGATAATCGGCATTGAAAAAATAAGGGCATTAAAAATAGGCGGCAGTACTGAAATTAAAACCGCCGAAATAGTAACAATCGGGGTGTAAATCCTTGCAAAAGAAGAAATAAAACGTTCTACCCGCGCTTTTCGATTTTGAGCCTCTTCAATCAAACGAAGCATTTTAGAAGCGGCTGTATTTTGTAAATCTTTCGTAGTGCGGATAATTAGGACACCCGTCAAATTGACAAAGCCCGCTAAAATTTCTTCACCCTGCCGCACACTGCGGGGAATACTTTCTCCCGTCATAGAAGAAGTATCAAGTTCTGAAATGCCTTCGGTTACTATTCCGTCAAGCGGAATTTTTTCGCCGGGTTTTACACAAATAAGCGAGCCGATTTTTACACTTGCAGGATCAACCAAATTGTCCTCGCTGTGTGAAGTGTCAGGCTCATAAAGGCGGGCAAATTCGGGACGCAAATCCATTAAGCCGATTATTGATTTACGCGATTTTTCTACAGCCGAATGCTGCACAATTTCACCCAAGTTGTAAAAAAGCATAACGGCAGCACCCTCGCTCCACTCACCCAAACAAAAAGCACCGATAGTTGCAATAGACATTAAAAAGTTTTCGTCAAATATTTTTCCCTTTGCGATATTTTTAAGTGAGGCAAATAAAACGGTATAACCCGCCGCAGCCCATGAAAAAATAAAAAATAAAGCGGACATTTTAAATTCAAAAAAATTAAAAGCAAAAACGGTATAATTGTTAAATACAAATGAAAATAAAATTCCTGTAATAAAGAAGATTACAGCCAAACCGAATTGGATAATCATCTCTTTGGAAGAACCATGTCTATGTTCGCACCCGCAGCCGCACGAGTGTCCGTCATGCGTATGCTCATGATGCACATGCGTATGCTCTGTACAGCAGCAGGAATGTTCATGATGCGCTTCATGCCCGTGGTGTTCATGTTTATGCGCATGTTCTCCATGATGGCCGCCGCAGCCGCAGGAATGTCCGTCATGATTATGCGAATGTGTTTCATGCATATCATGACCGTGACCGTGTTCACCGGTGGTATGATTACAACCGCAAGAAGATTGTTCTTCGTCGTATTTATGCGTATGATTATTTACGAATTCCATTATTTTCCCTCCCGAATATGTTCTAAACCTAAGCTGTATAAAATTGCAACATGCTCGTCATCTATTGAATAATACATTTGTTTTCCGCTGCGGCGGCTTCGTACGATTTTTGCTTGCCGCAAAATTCTCAGTTGGTGCGAAATTGCGGAATCGGACATTTCCAAAACTTCAGCAATGTCGGCAACGCAAAGCTCGCCCGAAATCAACGCCGAAACTATTTTAATCCGTGTCGAATCTCCGAAATTTTTAAAAAAATCGCTTAAGTCGCTCATTGTTTCTTCGTCGGGCATTTTTGTTCTCGCATGAGCTACCGATTCCGGATTAAAAATTCCTGTAAGCTCTTCTTCACCTTCTATATTTCTATTCTCAGGTTTTTCCATAAATATCCTCCATCTGCATATTTGAATAATTGTTCAAATGATTATATGTAAAATATATCATAAGGTGAAAATTTTGTCAATAAAATAAATAAGAAAACAGCAATTATTTAGTAAAATTTGTATGATAACACACGTTTTGAATGACTGCGGGAGCGTTTTTTAACTTTCAGTTATTTTTTTTATAATATTTTCTTTTTGGCGCCAATTTTTATTTACTTTTACTTGTAAATCCAACTGAACCTTGTAAGGGAAAATTTTCCGCATTTCAGCCATAGCTTTTACCCTTATGCTTTTTATAGTGCAGGCACCTTTCCCTATCAGCATTGCTTTTTGGCTTTCACGCTCCGTAAATAAAAAAGCGCGCACCCAAAGTTCTTTACCGTTTTTACGCATTTGAATATCTTCAATACTTGCATACACAGCATGCGGAATTTCTTCGCGCGTATGTGCAATTGCTTGTTCTCGAATTATTTCAGTAATACGGAAACCTACATCTTGATCCGTGTAAAACTCAGGCGGATAAAGGGCTTCGCCATCGGGTAAAAGCGCAAACAATTCGGTAAGAACACTATCTATCCCCGTACCTTTTAAAGC
Source organism: uncultured Treponema sp. (assembly GCA_938045195.1). Classification (GTDB taxonomy): domain Bacteria; phylum Spirochaetota; class Spirochaetia; order Treponematales; family Treponemataceae; genus Treponema_B. The sequence continues at coordinate 14,358 of CALINC010000097.1, read as the reverse complement.
CGAAAGTAAAATAAATCTGCCGGGCGGTATTTTTTTAAGATTTTTTGAAAGAGGTTGCATTACATATACGGCATTTTCTTTTGCTTCATCGGCTTTGTTTAAGCCTACGATAACTTTATTCTGCACGTCCTGCAAAAGCCGGCAGATATTTTTTTCTTCATCGCCGAATTCTCTCGAAAGGTCTACAAGATATAGAACGGCATCGGCTTCTTCAAGCCGTGATTTTGCAATTTCTTGTAATTTTAAATTAAGTTTTTTTTCTGAAATATGATAGCCGGGTGTATCAATAAATACGATTTGTCCTTTTAAAGTATTTACAATACCCCGAATAGAATTTCTGGTTGTCTGCGGAATCGGCGACACAATCGAAACTTTTTCACCGCAAGCCGTATTTAAAAATGTAGACTTACCTGCTGACGGTCTTCCGATAATGGTAACAATTCCGCTTTTCATGTATAAATTCCGTCAATTATAGACGCTTTATGCGCTTTTACAACCGCTGCAGCATGAACAGTCCGTCTTTACCGCTATTCTATCCTGAACCAAGGTCAGCACCTTTGTCGGACAGCCTTCAATACATTTGCCGCAAGAATTGCAAAGAGAATAATCTACTATAGGAATTCCGTTTGTAACTTTAATAGCTCCGTTCGGACAAACTTTTTCGCACTTTAAGCACTTAATACAACCGTGCTTGCAGTTTTTCATTATGTGTGCTTTTTTCGGATTTCGGCATTCACACAAGGCTATTGCACCTTTTCTGTCTATCGGCACGGTTATCAAGACATGCTGAGGACATTGAGCAACGCAAACACCGCAGCCGGTGCATTTTTCATAATCGACTTCAGGTAAGCCCGTCGCCGTATTTATATGAATTGCATCAAACGGACAAGCCCGTTCACAGTCCCCCAAGCCCATGCAGCCCCAATCGCATTCTTTTGTTCCGTTTATCGAAAGTTTTGCCGCTTTACAGCTTTTTACACCGATGTAAGAACATTTATTGCGGCAAACATCATAAGAACCTTGACAAGTTAAAACGGCAACTCTTGCAGAAGACGAGGCCTCAACACCCATAATCTTCCCGATAGCTTGAGCAACCGGAGCAGCTCCTACAGGACAGCCGTTGACGGGAGCGTCCCCTGCAGCAACAGCCGCAGCAAAGCCGTCGCATCCGGGAAAACCGCAGGCACCGCAATTCGCACCCGGCAAAACAGCCCGCACTGCAGCAACGGTTTTATCCATTTCTACATGGAAGATTTTTTTAAATACTCCAAGCAGAACTCCGAGTATCAAAGATAGGCTTAAAGACACAGCCAATGTTAATAAAATAATTTTCACAGCATACTCCAAGTATTTTTTATTGTGCCATATTTAAGATTTTTGTTCAAGCACTTATATAAAGTGTCAAAATATTTTTTAAAAATTACAATCTGCTCCATATTATCAATGGAAGTCTCCCCAACTCTTGCCCGACTCAATGCTGACTCTTAACGGTACCGAAAGTTTTATGACATTTTCCATTTGTTCCTTTACAATACTTTTTACCTTTTCGGTTTCCGCTTCGGCACATTCCAAAATAAGTTCATCATGAACTTGCAAAAGAATTTTTGCATTCAGTTTTTGTTCGGTAATTACTTTATCAACGGCTATCATCGCTTTTTTTACGATGTCCGCAGCTGAGCCTTGAATAGGCGTATTTACGGCAACACGTTCTGCAGCGGCTTTTTCTACTTTATTTCTGCTGTTAATCGCAGGTAAAAATCTTCGTCTTCCCAATATGGTTTGGACGCTTCCCGTTTTTTCAGCTTGAAGACAAATTTTATTCATAAATTGTGAAACTCCCGAATATGTTTCAAAATACGCATCGATAAATTCTTTTGCCTGCTTGCGGGGAATACGCAAAGCATTGGAAAGTCTAAATGCGCTCATTCCATACATAACGCCGAAATTGATTGTTTTTGCAATACGGCGCATATCGGCTGTTACTTTTTCGATTTCAATACCGAAAATCAAACTTGCGGTTTTTGCATGAACGTCAATTCCTAAGTTAAAAGCTTCAGTTAAATTTTTATCGTTTGAAAGATGCGCCAAAATTACAAGTTCAATTTGTGAATAGTCGGCTGAAATTAAATTAAAACCTTCTTCAGCCTGAAAAGCAGCGCGGATTTTTCTTCCTTCATTTCCTCGAATCGGGATATTTTGTAAATTCGGATCGCGGCTTGAAAGTCTCCCCGTTGCCGTTCCGGTTTGAATAAAACTTGTATGTATTCTATTTTTTGTGTCGGCAGTTTTCGGCAGCGCATCCGTGTACGTTGATTTTAGCTTTGTTAATGCACGATAATCTAAAATTTTTGCAGGAATGGGATCTTCGATAGCAAGTTCTTCCAAAACGGAAGTATCGGTAGAATATCCGGTTTTTGTTTTTTTCCCCGTCGGCAATTTCCGTTCAATAAACAACACTTCTTGCAGTTGTTTCGGCGATGCAATATTAAATTCGTGCCCAGCCAACCGGTAAATATCTTTTTCGGCTTCTTCAATTTCGATTCCCAATTCCTGCGAATATGTTTGCAACTCTTCCTTTTTTAAGTGAATGCCGGCAATTTCCATTTTTGAAAGAAGAAGCGTAACAGGCATTTCCAAATCATAAAAAAGTTTTTCAAAATTATTTGCTTTTATGAGCGGTGCAAATTTTTCATATAAACGTAACGTAATATCCGCGTCTTCGGCTGCGTAAAATACCGCTTTCTTCAAAGGTACTGAAGCGAAATTTTCATTCTTTTTTACAAGGTCTGTAAATTTGACGGTTTTTACACCGAGGATAGTTTCGGCAAGTTTGTCCATTCCGTATGATGAACGGTTAGGATCTAAAAGCCATGCCGCCACCATTGTGTCAAAAAGCGTAAAATTCAATTTTTCCGTATCGTGATAGCTGCCGCTGCTTCCTTTAAAAATGCCGGAGCAAAGTGCTGCTTCAATATCGAATTTACCGTTGTGCATTACCAAGGTTATTTTTGAGGTGAATAATTTTGAAACCGCTTTTTGTGCGTCTTCAAAAGAGATTAACACGGGTTCCGTTTCGCCGAGTTCCGGAACGGGAGCTTTTAAAGGAATGTAAAAAGCCTCACCCGTTTTTAAGGCAAGAGAAAAACCGCAGAGTTTTGCTTCAAGCGGGTTAAGGCTTGTGGTTTCGCAGTCATAAGCGGCAATGCCTTGTAAAACGGCTTTATCGACAATGTCAAAAAGTTCTTTAGCCGTATTCACACAAATATAATTGCCCTTATTTTGCGGCAAATCGATTCCGTCGTAGTTTTCTTTAGGCAGAAGTTCAAAAACCGTATCTTGATTTTGCGCCGCAGCCGTTTCTGTTTTATCCGTTTTTGTATTTTCTTGCATACCCGTCTGCGTTACTATTTGCGGATTATTTTCTTTGTTAATCGCTTTTATACCGGAAGAATAAAGGCGGGCTATATTAGGAAGTTCTTCATTTATAAAAAGACGCGCTGCTGCCTCATAGTTAAGATTTGCACAAGAGTACGACTTAAGGTTTTCAAGTTTAATAGTGTAGTTTAATGCTATAAGTTTTTTTGAAAAATATGCGTCTTCTTTTCCGGTTTCTATTTTCGTTTTTAAGGAACCTTTTAATTTTTCGACATTTGCAAATATGCCGTCCAAACTGCCGTATTCTTCCAAAAGTTTTACGGCTGTTTTGGGGCCTATTCCTTTTACTCCAGGCACATTATCGGCAGTATCTCCGACAAGCGATAAAAGGTCTAACATCAATTCAGGTTTAACGCCCCACTGCTCTTTTACCTCATCCTCGCCGCATTCTTCCCAAGCCTTAACCTTACCCGGTTTCAGCATTGTTACGTTTTTATCTACCAGCTGCATTAAATCCTTATCGCCCGAAATAATTACGCACTGCCGTTGTTCCGCTTTTGCTTTTGCGCAAACCGAAGCAATTATGTCGTCGGCTTCAAAACCGTTTTCACGGAGTATCGGGATTTTCATCGCAGTTAATATTTCTTCAATTTTATCGATTTGGGCGTGAAGTTCTTCGGGAGTTTTATCACGGGTTGCCTTATATTCTCCGTACATTTCATGGCGGAAAGTCGGCGTTCTGGAATCAAGAGCGGCAAGAAAAAGATTAGGATGATATTCTGCAAATATTGCATGCAGACTTTTAAAAAAACCGAAAAGAGCCGAAACATTTTCGCCTCGTCTGTTTATAAGAGGGCGGGAAATAAACGCAAAGTACGAGCGGTAAATAAGCCCGTAAGCGTCTAAGATATACATTCTGTCTTTATCGTTTGTGTTTGCCATGAACGGTATTATATCATAAAACACTGTAAATAAATAGTGGGAACCTCTAAAACCTCAGTTTTTAGAGGTTTACCTTAGATTTAAGGCTTGTTGTGATTAAAAACGCCGCTCCTATTGCTGCAAAATCTATAAAAATACTAAAAGGGCATTTTAATGCACTAATTATAAACAGTGGGTGAAAATTAATTTAGCGTTAATATAATATATATTTAACGTCTTGCTTTTTTTTCCCGTTTTGTATATTATATAGCATGTAACTGCGGATGTCGTATAACGGCTATTACCCGAGCTTCCCAAGCTCGTGACGGGGGTTCGACTCCCCTCATCCGCTTATGTTGTAAACCTCCATAAGCCATATACGGAGAACAAAAATGAAAAAACCGAACCGTGTTGCGGAACTTGAAAATCTTATAAAGAAACATCAAGACCTTTATTATAATTTTGAACCCGAAATTTCGGATGCCGAATTTGATAAATTATGGGACGAATTAAAAATACTCGATCCTAAAAATCGGCTTTTTTTTACGGTACCGAAAGAGTCTACTGACGGATTTCCAAAATCGGGACATATTATTCCAATGGGAAGCCAAGAAAAAGCGGCAAATCCTCAATCCTTTGAAGCATGGGCAAAGAAAATGCCCTTTACCGAATTTCTGGTTCAATATAAACTTGACGGGGCAAGCCTTGAACTGCAATATGAAAACGGAAGATTTACGCGTGCCGTAACTAGAGGCGACGGAAAAATCGGTGACGATATAACCGAAAATGCCGCAAAAATGCAAGGCCTTGTAAAACATTTACCCGGCAAATTCGGCGCAGACGGCGAAACTCCTTTTTCGGGGGGTATCCGCTGTGAAGTTATTATGCTCCGAACAATTCACCGGACTTTTTTTAGCGATAAAGCAAATTGCAGAAATGCGGCAAACGGTTTGATGAAAAAGAAAAACGGTGAAGGCTGCGAACATTTAACCGTCATTTGTTATGATGCTGTACCGGGAACAATCGGAAAGCCCTTTATGGGAAATACCCCTTTTCAAACCGAAACGGAAAAACTAAATTGGTTAAAAACCTTAGGTTTTATAACAGTTGATATGCGGCGTTGTAAAACGATAGAAGAGGTAATAAAATACCGTGCGGAAGTTATGCAGCTGCGTCAAAGCCTTGACTTTGATATTGACGGACTCGTCGTAAAAAACGATATAATAGACCCCGAAGATGTCAGCCGTGCGCGCCCCGAAAAACAAATAGCATTTAAATTCAGTTTGGAAGAAGCGGTTACAACATTATGCGGTATAGAGTGGAGCGAATCAGGAGCGACATATACGCCCATTGCACTCATTGAGCCGGTGCGTCTTGCAGGTACCACAGTAAAACGGGCAAGCCTTGCAAATCCTAATATTATCGAAGCACTTAATTTAAAAATCGGCAGTAAAGTTATAGTAACAAAGCGCGGCGAAATTATACCAAAAATAGAAGCACTTGTAGAAAACCCTGCCGGCACTACCGAAATTGAATATCCCAAAACATGTTCCGCCTGCAGAACCGGATTAAAAAACGAGGGAACTCGCCTATTTTGCCCCAACAGTACTTGTCCCAAACTTATTCATCACAGGATAGAAAAATGGATAAGCGTTTTAGATATCCGCGATTTCGGAATTACTCTCATAAAAAGACTGTTCGATATGGGGCGTATACATTCCATTTTTGATTTATACACACTCACAATAGCAGAACTTGCAAATATAGACCGCATGGGCGATATTTCCGCTGCAAAAGTTTATAATGCGCTTCATTTAAAAAAAGAAATTACCTTAACCCAATTTATCGCAGGTTTTGATATTGACGGCATCGGCGAAGTGATGATGGAAAAACTTGAAGAGGCGGGTTTTGACACAATTGAAAAATTATTTACCGCAAGTGAAAAAGATTTTGCAAATGTGTATCAATTCGGAGAAGTATTATCGCATACGCTTGTCTCAAACCTAAATACATTAAAACCGGAAATGAAAAAACTAATAGATTCGGGAAATATCATAATAAAAGAGAAAGCGGCGGATAGGGGAGGGGCATTAAAAAATTTAAGCTTTTGTTTCACGGGTGAATTAACCTCAATGAAAAGACCGGAAGCTGAAGCAAAAGTAAAAGAAAAAGGCGGCACTGCAAAATCATCGGTTGTAAAAGGTTTAAGTTACCTTGTTACCAATACACCTAATTCAGGTTCATCAAAAAACAAAAAAGCTCAAGAATTAGGAATTGCCATTATTACGGAAGAAGAATTTATAAAATTATTGGAAGCATAAATGAAAATATTAAAAAACAAAAAAAGATTTTTAATTATTTTCTCGCTAGTTTCTTTTTTATTTTTTTCAGTATTTATACTTATTAATTTTTATTCTTTAAATATTGAAAATGCCGAAAAACATCTTGCGAATTCCAATTTGTCTATTTTTAATACGGGCTGCATAATAAAAACTTTGGGAAGGAATGCCGAAACAGTAAGTGCAGAAATTTCTTTTTATGAGCCGAATGGTGCATTATGCGGTAGATATGAGCGGGCATGGCAAGGCTGGGAATTAAATATAGAATGTATAGTTCTTAACTTAAAAAACGGTAATCTTGTCTTTCCGTATAGAATTTTTTCGGATAAGTCAAAACATGGAACGGGCGTAAATCTCATTCCTTATTATTCAAAAAATAATTATCCCGCAACATACGGATACACATTTTTTTCCAAAGAAGACAAAAAGGCAATTCAAACTCTTTTTAAGTCGGCAGCTCTCTCTCCGTATTTGTTCTTATTTTTTTCTTCCGCAAAAAAAGAAACTATCCCATTACGCAATTTTACTCCCGATACGGAATACACATTAACTGTTTCTGCTGCAGGAAGAATTTCGTTTAAAAAAAACTAAATGGTACAAATGCCTAAATCTTTATCATTTTGAAAATTTAATTGAACCGCAATACCGCCCGGATAGCATCAGGGTAATTACCGTCTCAGCGTGAATAAATTTTTAAAAGTTTTAAAATTCAATTGAAAATTTCATTTGTATGATATATACTGAATACCGGAGCGTAATATGCAAACTATTTATCAAACAATGACAGACGGTGTATCTATTGCACTGCATCAATGGCTGCCTAAAAAACACCCCAAAGCGGTAATTCATATCATACACGGAATGGCGGAGCATGCTTTACGGTATGACGATATTGCCGAAGATGCCTGTAAGCGCGGCTTTACCGTTTTTGCACCCGACCTGAGGGGGCATGGCAAAACAATAGGTGCTGAAAGTATAAGAGGCAACCTTGCCGATAAACACGGTTTTAAACGCGTTGTAGACGACCAAAGAGAAATAAATGAAGAGATAAAAAAAATATACCCCGATGTTCCGGTTATTATATTGGGGCATTCTTTCGGCTCGTTTATCACGCAAAGCTATATCGAACACTACGGAAATACCGTCAATGCCTGTATTTTAAGCGGTTCCGCAGGACCTAATCCTATTATAGGCACCGCTTCGATTATCGCAAAACTTAATATTCTTTTTTATGGAAAAAAGCACATCTCTAAACTGATGAATTCTTTAAGTTTCGGTTCTTATAATAAAGGAATAAAAAAACCTAAAACAAAATTCGATTGGCTTTCGAGAGATGAAAATGAAGTGGAAAAATATATAAAAGATGATCTTTGCGGGTTTATTTGCACAACCGGATTTTACGGAGATTTAATGTATGGCTTAAAATCAATTCATAAACCGGAAAACATTGCAAAAATCCCAAAAGAACTGCCCATTTTAATTGCAGCGGGTTCGGCAGATCCCGTTTCTTCAGGCGGAAAAACTCTTAAAAAACTTTGTTCTATCTATGAAAAATACGGAATAAAAAATATCGAATTAAAATTATATGAAGGCGCAAGACATGAAATTTTAAATGAAATAAATAGAGAAGAAGTCAAAGCGGATATATTTACGTGGATAGAAAAAACGGTCTTTGCAAAATAGTTAAAGCAATAGTAAGGTATACGGAAGATGCAGGCACTTCGTTTTGTATACCTTACACTAATTTTTTTATTTTTGTTCGGTATCAGTCTGCGGAAGGGGCGTATCCGCCGGCTGCTGTTCAGCAGTGCTTTTAATTTCTTCCGTACTATTTTTATTAAGTTTTTTAGTCTTAATGTGTTCTTGTGTTTTAGCATAGTCATTCTTTGCCAAAACATAATATTTGGGCGAAATGCTTGCCCCTCCTGCCGTTTCATAGCGGTTAATTATCATTTTAAGCATTCGGTCTGCTTCAAGCCATTTTTTTTGCTTTATATAGATATGCGCAATTTCATATTCCGCACCGGTACGCACTGAAACATCTTGCCCGTATCTGTTCAGTAAAATTTCATAATAAGCCAATGCACTTTTTATATAACCTTTATCCAACTCTTCTTGTGCTTTTTGGTTTAGTTCCGTCGGTGTCAAGTCCGGAGAAACCGTTGCTTCTGTCGGTATTGTTCCGCATGAAAAAAATATTGCAGAAACCGCAAAAACAAAAAAATAAAAAAAACCGAATCGCAAAAAGTTATTATGTTTAATTATCATTTCCAATCATCTCCATATTTTATAGAATATAAACAGTTAAGTAATAAAAAAGTATCACTCTTTTTAGTTTTTATAAAACCTTATTCATCTTTGCATAAAGAAAACTTACGGTTTGTTTTTGTTTCTGAGTAAAATTTTCGCCGGCAAGGTCAATTAAACTTTGAATTGAAACAAGGCTTTCATGCAATGCCGTGTGGAAACCTCTTGATGTTTTAAACCAAAAAGTTCCGCCGCTGCAAAACAATGTAATAAAGCCTAATTGTTTATTTCTTTGTTTCGCAATTGTTGTTCTAAACAAAAACGGAATATATGATAAAAGGGCTTCAGCATCTTCAGACAAAACAAAATTTTTATTTTTAAGTTGAAAACTTTCAATTTCTTTTCTTGTTAAAGGTTCCACATTAAAATTATTTACAATGCTTAAAATTAAATCGAGTTTTTCACCGGTAAGCAATTCGCCGTCTGCAAACTCTATTTTTCCGCGCAATCCTTTTAGTTGTTCTAATGCCCCGTTTATGGTTTTGTTTTTTTCGGAATATTTTTCGCGTATTAAAGCCGCAGTTGTTTTAAATTTTTCCCATGGAAGAATAAGAAGTTTTTTACCTTTTATTTTTTTTAGTTCATATTTTATCCCATACAAAGTTACAAAATTTTCTTGAAGCTTTTGTTTTTCGGTTTGATTTTTACTTTCTTTTTCATGCGGTTGTTTTTCGGGTTTATTTAAAAGAGCGGGAGCGACCTCTTCAATTATTTTTTTTGAAAGCGGCGAAACGGACATTGCATACATTCTTGATGTGCGTACAATTTCGCCTGCAACTATGAACTCCTGCTTACCTTTATACATGCATGAACCGGGGTGAATAAAAATTTTTTCTGTTGTAAGGGTTCGGTAGCCGTCTTTTCCTTGAGAGGCGCACACAAATTGAATCATTCCCTTGGCAACGCATTTTAAGTAGTCTTCAATTTTTCCGCCGGATAAAATCGGAACTCCCATATCCGAAACTATCAATTCAAGCTGCTCTTTTATATTTGTAATTTCAGCCATTATGCGTTCATCAAGATAGTGGATTTTACAAAAGCGTTCTTTATCCAATGTTTGGGCGTACATTCTAGAAAGTTTTAAAAAAGAAGCAAAGTCTCCCATTGGTTCGTCAAAGAGTGCATGCGCTTTGCGCGATTCAATTTCTTCGCCGTCAATGAATATAAAAGGGCTGCGGGCGGAAAGAAATGCCGCTGCAATTAATACTTCTTCTACAAGATCCGGATAACGCGTAATTGCCTCGACAATAATTCTCGACTGGCGCGGAGCAAGCGGAAAAAGGCACATCATTTTTCCTATACTGCTTAGAGAATGGTCTTTTTCCAATGCGTCGAGCATATTGAGCGTATCGACGGCTCCGATAATTCCTTTTTTTCCGGGAGGCGAAATAAAATCAAAATTTTCAAAATCGTAAATTCCTAATTCCGACATACGCATTACAACTTCGGATAAATCCGTGCGGTATATCTCTTCAAGCGTATAAAGCTCCCGTTCTTCAAAATCTTTTCGCGTATACAGCCGATAGCATACCCCCTCTTGTGTGCGTCCCGCTCTGCCCCGCCTTTGATTACAAGAAGCCTTTGAAATTACGGTTTCATCTAAACTTGACGTAAACGTAAACGGATTATAAAAGTTAAGTTTTGCAAGTCCCGAATCTATTACAGCTGCAATATCGTTTATGGTTATTGACGTTTCCGCAATATTTGTAGAAATAACGATTTTCTTTTTACCGAAAGGAGCGGATTTAAAAACCCTCTCTTGTTCTTCTTTGCTGAGTCTTCCGTAAAGCGGGAGTGTAAAAAGTTTTCTAAACCAAGATTCTTTTGAAAGCCGCTCTATACAGTTTTTAATTGCCCGCTCGCCGGGTAGAAAAACTAAAATAGCACCGCTTCTGCCCTCGCTTAAAATACGTCCCACTATCGAAGCAATTTTGTCCATCAATGCGGTCTCGGCATTCAGACTTTCGGTTGAAGCCTTTATTTCAGGCGGGTCAAAAATAAGCGTTACAGGGTATGTAACAGCATCAATTTTTATAACGGGACAGCCGTCAAAATACATCGAAAACAAATCGGTGTTAATTGTTGCGGAAGAAATTATCACTTTAAAATCTTTCCGTTCGGCAATAATTCTTTTTAAAAGTCCCAAAATAAAATCTATATTTAAACTGCGCTCATGGGCTTCATCTACCAAGATAACGGAATATTTACTTAACCATGGATCGAGCTTCATTTCCTGCAAAAGAATTCCATCGGTCATTATCTTTATTTTTGTTTCGGGTGAAGTGATATCTTCAAACCTCATTTTATAACCCACTAATCCGGGCATTTTTTCGCCGAGTTGTTTAGCAATAAATTCGCTGACTGAAAGAGCCGCAATCCGGCGCGGCTGAGTAACACCGATTAGTCCTGTATTACTATATCCTGCCTCATGTAAAATAACCGGCAGCTGCGTAGTTTTTCCCGACCCTGTCGGACTTTCGACAACAATAACTTGATTGTGTTCAAGCATTTGTAAAATCCTGTCTTTTTGTTCATAGACGGGTAGATTCTTATATTTCATATTTAAACGATTATATACATTTTTGTTTCCTCTTGCAATCGGCAAACAAAAAATCACTCCTATATAATCATGAAATAGGTTCTCCAAAAAAACATGCCGCACTTCGCTATTTGGAAACTAAAATCGGTAAGAGCGGAAGCGTTTATTCGTGTGGAGGGTTTAATACCCTGTTGCTGCGCAACGTACGCTCTGCGTCGGGGTATGTTGATTTAACTTTTTTAAAGTCAAATATACGCTGCGATTGTTGAAACAAAAAAGCGCAAGAGAAAATCCCCTGCGCTTTATTTATTAAGTTGACTTAGGGTTATCCCCAATATGCTTTAAGCATAGGAGCAATAACTAGCGAAACCATAGACATAAGCTTTATCAAAATATTGATTGAGGGTCCTGATGTATCTTTAAAGGGATCTCCTACCGTATCGCCCACAACGGCTGCTTTGTGCGAGGGTGAACCTTTCCCGCCTGCAATTCCGCCTTCAATCATTTTTTTTGCATTGTCCCAAGCCCCGCCGGCATTGGACATAAAGACAGCCATAACAACACCCGAAACCGTTACGCCGGTTAAAAGACCTACCAACATTTGCGGGCCTCCGATAAAGCCGACAAGAATTGGAGCAGCAATCGCAGCCAATCCCGGAATAATCATTTCACGTAAAGCGGCTTGAGTACTGATGTCAACACATCGCTTATAATCGGGTTTCTCGGTGTTCTGTAAAATACCCGGTTTTTGTTTAAACTGCCTGCGTACTTCTTCAATCATTTTATGAGCAGCCTTTCCGACAGCAGACATTGTCAATGCCGAAAAGAGGAATGGGAATACGGCACCGAGTAAAATGCCGACAAGAACGCTTATTACCGTAACGTCTACGTCTGTAACGGCAGCTTGCTCCTTAAATGAAGTAAACAAGATAATTGCCGTCAGAGCCGCCGAACCGATAGCAAAGCCTTTTCCGATAGCTGCGGTAGTGTTTCCAACAGCGTCAAGGCTATCGGTAATCTTTCTTACATCTTCGGGGAGCTTCGCCATTTCTGCAAGACCGCCTGCATTATCGGCGATAGGACCGTATGCATCAACTGCAAGCTGAATACCCAAAGTTACCAGCATACCGACGGCAGCAATACCGACTCCGTATAAACCTGCAAGCGCAAAACTGCCCCAAATAGAGGCTGCAATTAAAATGATAACCGGGAACGTACTTCTCATTCCAACCGCAAGACCGGAAATAATTGTTGTTGCCGCACCCGTTTCGCAAGAATCGACAATTCCTTTGACGGGGCGTTTACCCGTTCCGGTATAGAATTCGGTGATGATACCGATGATAACACCGGCAGCAAGACCTATAATCGTTGAGAAGAAAACATGCAAATAATTTCTTCCGGTGTCAAAAGTTGCATCGCCCATAATGAATTTTACAAGGAAGAAGACAAAAACGGTTGCAATGATAGCTGCTCCGAAAGTTCCCATATTCAAAGCCGTTTGCGGGTTTGAATTCGGTTTTGCCCGGACAAACAAGGTACCGATTAAAGAAGCGATAAGCCCTGCCACCGCGATTAAAAGAGGAAGAATCATCATCTGAACTTTTAAAGAAGCCGCACTCGGGACAACAGTAAGACCCAATATCATTGCACCTACCAAAGAGCCGACGAAAGATTCAAAAAGGTCTGCACCCATACCTGCAACATCGCCTACATTATCTCCGACGTTATCTGCAATTGTTGCGGGGTTTCTAGGATCATCTTCAGGAATTCCCGCTTCTACCTTACCGACAAGGTCGGCTCCGACATCAGCAGCCTTAGTATAAATACCGCCGCCTACACGCGAAAACAAAGCGATTGAAGAAGCTCCTAAAGAGAAAGCCGTTGCTAAGGGTAAAATTTTAGTGCTGAAACTATTTTCATCCGCGCCCAAAATTGAAGTCGAAAGAATAAGAACAATAAAAAGCCCTATAAAAGCAAGCCCGACTACGCTCATTCCCATAACGCTTCCGCCCGAAAAAGCAACTTTCAATGCACCGTTAAGACCTTGATAGTTAGCTGCCTCTGTAGTTCGCGAATTAGCCTTTGTAGCAACACGCATACCGATATAGCCGGCAGACATTGAAGCCATTGCTCCGAGCAGGAAAGAAAGTGCCTGAAAACGGAGCGGTCCGGAATTTCCTACCGCTAAAAAAACGGCAACGATGGCTATAAAGGGAAGAAGCGTTAAATACTCCCGCTTCAAAAATGCCATAGCACCGTCGGCAATATGCCCGCCGATTTCCCGAAGTTCTTGATTCGATACTTTTTGGCGGTAAATCCAAAGGGTTCTAAATAGTGCATAAAGCAGGGCTAAAACTCCGCCCCCAAGCACAGCGTACAATGCGAGTGAAATACTCATTTTGTCCTCCTGTTGTTAACTACAACATTAAATTAAATTATGCGGTTATTTCCGCTATAATAAAGTAGAAAATATCATATTTTAAATAGTTTTTCAAGTAGCCAAAAAACAATCAAAAAAAACTACCTTTACCTATTGACAAAAACAATGCTTTTCGGGTATTTTATAATACATATTTTCGGAGCGATGGCCGAGCGGTTGAAGGCGGCGGTCTTGAAAACCGTTGTGCTGAGAGGTACCGGGGGTTCGAATCCCTCTCGCTCCGTAGGGTACAGAAACCGGTATCTGTAAACCTTGTATTCAAACCCGAATACGAAACTCTGGAGTGGTGCGAGAGCGGCCGAATCGGGCTCCCTGCTAAGGAGTTGTACCCTTACGGGTACCGGGGGTTCGAATCCCCCCTACTCCGAATAGTTTTTGAGGCTATAGCTCAGCTGGATAGAGCGTCAGATTGCGGATCTGAAGGTCGGCAGTTCGAA
>CALINC010000096.1 GCA_938045195.1 uncultured Treponema sp. | reverse complement strand
TTATTCGTGCGGAGGGTTTAATACCCTGTTGCTGCGCAACGTACACTCTGCGTCGGGGTTGTTGATTAAAAATGGATATTGATGTCTATATAATACGGAATCCTTTTATGCCCCCTTGCATATATTTTTAATTTATGATAATATTTATTTAGAACATACAAAATATCCTTTTACTTCGGAGTCGTTCATACGGCTCCTTTTTTGTATGTACAGGTTTTAATTGGAGGAACAAATTGGAGTTCATTTTAAAAAAAGATATTCCGTATTTTGCCGATTGCGAACCTCTTGTTGAAAACATGGGCTTTAAACTTGTTGATTTAAATGTTTTCCGCAAACAGAATAATTGGCATATAAAAGCCGTCATAAAAGGCAAAAAAGATGGTGTCGGCATAAAAGACTGTGCATCGATACATAGAATGCTGCAAACACGGCTTGAAGCCTTAATCGGTTCGCAAGATATTGAAATGGAAGTAAGTTCTCCGGGAATAAATAGGGTGGTAAAGCGCTCTGTAGAATTATTTGCTTTCCAAGGAGAAACTGCCGAAATTTGGGATGCTTCCATAACGGAGTGGCGGCGCGGTATCTTAAAAGCGGTAAACGAAAAAGGTATAATTTTAACAGAGGACGGAATTGACTTGGAAATTCCGTATGAACATATAAAAAAGGCAAAATGTAATTTTTAAAAACATCTTTTAATAAACAGGGAGAATAATAAATGTCAATGGGAATAACAGAGGCAATCAAAATATTTGCTCAAGAAAAAGGAATAGACGATGATTTCGTTCTGCATGTTGTTGAACAAGCCTTAAAAGCGTCATATAAAAAACAATTCGGAACGGATATAAATGCCGTCTTTAATGCAGAGACAGGAAAGATTTATTCAAAAAAAACTATTGCGGAACATGTCAATAATAAGGTCTTTGAAATAAGTTTGGAGGACGCAAAAACTCTTGCACCCGATTGTGAAATAGGAGATGAGCTGCTCGTCGAAATTGATCCTAAAAATTTTGGGATAAATGCAGCCCGCGTCGGAATGCAGCGGGCAACCCAATGTTTGAAGGAACGCCAAAAGGATGCTTTATATGCCGAATACAGCACAAAGGTCGGAGAGATCATTATAGGCTATTATCACCGTGAACGCAACGGAAATATTTATGTAGACTTGGGCAAAGTAGAGGGGCTTTTACCGCAAAAGTTCCAGTCGCCTCGCGATCATTTTGGGCGTAATACCGCAGCTGGAGAAGAAACTCGAATTAAAGCACTTATAAAGGAAGTAAAAAAACATAAGCAATCGAATATTGTTCAGCTTATTCTTTCTAGAACGGACAGCCAATTTGTGAGGCGGATTTTAGAGCTTGAAGTACCGGAGATTGAAAGCGGTATAGTTAAAATTCATAATATCGTTCGAGAGGCGGGTTTTAGGACAAAGGTCTCCGTTTCTTCAACGCGCGGAGATGTAGACCCTGTGGGTGCGTGTGTCGGTGCAAAGGGAGCGAGGATTCAAGCGGTTATTTCGGAACTTGACGATGAGAAGATAGATATTCTCCCATATTCTGAAGACCCTAAAACATATATAAAAAATGCTCTTTCTCCAGCGGATGTTATAAAAGTTATAATTATTGATGCCGAAAAAAGACTTGCCCTCGCAATAGTATCGGATGCGCAATTATCACTTGCAATAGGAAAACAGGGCTTAAACGTAAGGCTTGCAAACCGTCTTGTAGATTGGAACATTGATGTAAAAACCGAAGAACAATTCAAAGAGATGGATATTTACACCGATGCGATTAAGGCTGTTGAAGACCTGTTTGTTGATGAAGACGAAGAATATGAAGAAATTTCCAATGTTTCAGAATTGCCGGGAATTACCGATGATATTCTTACAGTTTTGTATAATAATGGAATTGAAGATGTTCAAGATTTGATAAATAAAGAAGACGACGAAATTCGTACACTCTCCGGAATGACGGAGGAAATGGCGGACACGCTTCTTGATATTATTGCAAATGCCGTTGAAGTTGTGGATGAGGAAGTTTCGGAAGAGACGGAAGAACAGTCCGAAGCTGAGATGAGTGGAGCTGATGACTCCCAAGATGAAGAATTTGAGTGTCCCGAATGCGGTTATCCGATTACAATCAATATGACAAAATGTCCGCATTGCGGTGTAGAACTTGCATTTGAGTATGAAGATGAAGAATAAGAGGTGATATAGGAAATATGGCAGAGGATATTGAAAAAACAAATAAACCGGATGTAATTCTCAATAAAAAAGCTAAATCGGCTTCCGAGCAGAAAACGGTTTCAGAACAGAAAAAAAAGGTTATAGTTAAGCGGACTAAAACTTCATCTGAAAAGGCAAAAAATCATGAAGAAAAACCTTCGGGTTCAATATCAAAAGATTCGCCTAGACCTGTAGTTTCGGTAAAAAAAATTACCCCGCAAGCTGTAAAATCTAAACAGGAACCGCGTAAAGAAGGGCATCAGGATAATAAGCACGATGGAAAGGCTCAAGTTCAACAAAAGAATGATGCTTTGAAACAAAAACAGACCGATAAAAAATTCCGCAGCCCGGAAGAAACAAAAAAAGATTCTGCGGCTCAAGAGCGGCAGTATCGAAATCAAATAAAAGATACCCGTTTAAAAGAACCTAATGAATATAATGCAAAAAAAGAAGAAAAGCCGGCAGAAATGCCTCATACTACGGGAGCTTCAAATGAAAGCGCTCCTATTGATTTTCTTGCAAAACGGCCGAATGTAAAAGCCGGAAACCTTGCTGATAATTCTAAAAAAAATAGAAATGACGGCAAAGGAGATAAAAACCGAGTGCAGCATTCAGGCGGTCAAAACCGGAGACGCGAAAGCAGTTTTTCAGGTACTCAAGCTCGGGCATATTCCGACAGCAAAAAACAGGGATTGCGCAGCGGACAAGGACAGCAAAATAGAACCGGAAGACAGGATGGCCGTCCGCAGTCAAATAGATCAATGGGACTAGGCGGACAACGCTCCGTTCCTGCGCCTATGCCGGTAGAAAAAAATAAAGGGCAAACAAATAAAAAGGCGTATAAGGCTAAAAAAGAAATATACAGCAAAAAAAATAAAGAAGATGAATTCTTTGAAGAGAAGCTTTTAAATCAAAAGAAAAAACAAAAAGAAAAAATTCATAATGTTCCTAAACAAATTGAAATGATGGAATCTATTTCAGTTTCGGAATTAGCAAAAAAAATGAATTTAAAGGCTTCGGAACTTATCGGTAAACTCATGGGAATGGGAATGATGGTTACCATGAATCAGTCTATAGATTCCGATACCGCTACTATTTTAGCTTCGGAATATGATTGCGATGTAAAGATTGTCAGCCTTTATGATGAAACTGTTATCGAAACAACGGCTGATAATATAACGGATTTGAAAAGCCGTCCGCCGGTTGTAACTATTATGGGTCATGTTGATCACGGTAAGACGAAAACTTTGGATGCAATACGAAGTTCAAATATTGTCGCCGGAGAATTCGGCGGAATTACGCAGCATATCGGAGCTTACACGGTAAATACTCCCGGCGGAAAAATTACGTTCTTGGATACTCCGGGACACGAGGCTTTTACAATGATGAGAGCGCGCGGTGCGGAAATTACCGATATTGTTGTTTTGGTAGTTGCAGCGGATGACGGTGTTATGCCTCAAACCATTGAAGCCATTAATCATGCGAAAGCTGCCGATGTGCCGATTATTGTAGCGGTAAATAAGGTTGATAAACCGGAAGCAAATATTGACAGGGTGAAAACCCGTCTTTCGGAATTGGGGCTTATGCCCGAAGAATGGGGAGGCAGAACCATGTTTGTGGAAATTTCCGCATTGAAAAAACAAGGTATTGATACGCTTCTTGAAACTATTCTTTTGCAATCCGAAGTATTGGAGCTTAAAGCAAATTACGACTGCAATGCCGAAGGTAAGGTTATAGAATCCAGAATAGACCATGGACGCGGTATAGTTGCCACGATTATAGTTCAGCGCGGTATCCTGCGTACCGGCGATCCTTATGTTGCAGGTATTTATTCGGGAAGAGTGCGTGCTATTTTTAATGACCGAGGCGAAAAAATAGACGAAGCGACCCCCAGTATGCCGGTAGAAATATTGGGACTTGAGGGAATGCCCAACGCCGGAGATCCTTTCCAAGTAACGGATTCCGAAAAAATTGCACGCCAAATTTCGGATAAACGGCAGGAACTTAAACGCTTTGAGGTCTCCAAAAATGTTAAGAAAGTTACGCTTGATAACTTGTATGAGACTATTCACGAGGGCGAAGTCCTTGAGCTTAAGGTTATTATAAAGGGTGATGTCCAAGGTTCTGTAGAAGCCTTAAAGCAATCGTTGGAGAAATTATCTACTCCTGAAATTAGACTTAATGCCATTCATGCTTCTGCCGGTGCAATTAATGATTCCGATGTTATGCTTGCTGCTGCAGATTCAAATGCGATTATTATCGGCTTTAATGTCCGTCCTACGCCGCAAGCAAAACTTTTAGCCGAACAGGAAAAGGTAGATATAAGAAAGTATACCGTCATTTATAAAGCTGTTGACGAAATTAAGGCGGCAATGGAAGGGATGCTTTCACCGGATATTAAAGAACAAGTTATTGGTAATGTTGAAGTCCGCGATACGTTCAAGGTTCCTAAAATCGGAAAAATTGCGGGCTGTTATGTTACCGACGGTATTGTTAAGCGAAATTGTACGGTTCACGTTATTAGAGAGGGCATCGTTATTCATACGGGAAAAATATCTTCTCTCAAACGGTTTAAGGACGATGCAAAAGAAGTTGCAGCAGGTTTTGAATGCGGCATTTGTATTGAAGACTTTAATGATGTTCAGGTTGACGACCAGATGGAAGTTATTGAAGTAATCGAGATTGCCAGAAAGTTGAGCGATACGGAAAACTACAAAGCACCCGAAATTTTGCAGAATGAGAATAAAGAATGAGCGAATTTAGATTAGAGCGTTTAGGGGAGCAAATCAGAGAAGAAATATCTTCTTTGATTGCTTCACAAAAAATAAAAGACCCAAGAGTTTCTTCATTACTTTCCATAAACCGCGTAATTGTTTCAGGTGATTTGGCTTATGCAAAAGTATATGTTTCCAGTTTTCTTGACGAACATAAAACAAAACAAGGGGTGAGAGGCTTGGAAAATGCAGGCGGCTTTATCCGCACAGCCTTGGCAAAAAAACTGCATATCCGCCAATGCCCTGAGCTTAATTTTATCTTCGATAAAAGCATAAAAGAGGGGATTGATATGATACATAAATTAGAAAACCTCGAAATTTCGCCTTTGGAAAATTCGGACGAACCATTAAAACAGGATGCAAAATAAGTCTTTAAATTTTATAATTCCTTATGCAAAGCCTTCGGGTGTTACCAGCTTCGGCTCAATGTCCTCAGTTAAAAAAACTCTCGGTACAAAAAAAGTCGGACATACCGGTACGCTTGATTCTTTTGCAGACGGACTTTTGGTTTTGCTTTCGGGGCAACTAACCGGATTGGCAGAAATAATTTCGGCAAGTAAAAAAAACTATGACGTTTGGGCTGAATTCGGCATACAAACCGATACTCTTGACCCATGCGGTACTATTATTAAAACAAGCTCTTGCCCATCAATAGCTGCAATCGAAAAAGCAATACCGCATTTTATGGGTATCATTCAACAAACTCCGCCAGAATTTTCAGCAATTAAAATAAACGGAAAAAGAGCCTCAGACAGAATCCGCTCCGGTGAAACCGTTATGCTGCAAGCCCGTTATATTCAAATCTTTGATATACATATATCCGATGTGATAAAAAAAGCGGACGGAAATGTTAAATATGTTCGGCTTACTGTTTCATGTTCTAAAGGAACATATATCCGCTCTCTTGTACGCGACTTGGCTGCATATTCGGGGAGCTGCGCTTATGTAAAGGCTTTGAGGCGGACGGCTGTAGGCGGTTTTACGCTGGAACAAGCTGTCTGTGCTTCGGGACTGCCTGATTTTGAAAAGCTGCCCGATATATGGGCAGCAACTTCTTCATGGGGTTCCGCAGCCGCCGAAAAAAATATGAACTCTGCCGTACTTCCGCCTGATGAACTAAAAGAAAAAGCCTTATACTTTACGCCCAAAATTGCTGCCGCCTTGAATCTTCCGGTGCTTTTTCTTAATAAAAAATATATTGATGATTTCTGTTGCGGAAAAAAAATAAAAAATTATTGGTTTACATCTTTGCAAAATGATTTTTTTAAAAATAATGCTTTAAAAAAAATAGCGGTTTTTGCAGGCAATGAGTACGCCGGTTTAGTATCCGTTATGCCGCAAGGTTTTAAGTATGAAGCCGTTATCGGGCATTCATAAATCATTGGTAAAATAAAATAATTTCTCTTGCTATATGAGTACTTTTATGTTACAATACAGGTAATTATGAAAAATTCATTATTGATACCCGTCGTTTTTATTGTGAATTTTATTTTATGGCTTGCCGCATTTTCAATTTTTGCGGGACTTTGGCAATATTTAATGTTCGGAAACGGGAATTATAATTTCTTATTATATGCGGCACTACATAAGATGTATTTATTTTTACCGCTTGCTTGCGTATGTGCCGTTTTTTCGGTCTATGTTTTTTTGATGAGGCATAGGTCAAAAAACTGGCTTTCTTTTTTGATTTTCGTTTTTATTTTTGGAATTTTTTTTGCAGGTATTATTCCTGCAATTTATTCACAGGCACACAAAATAGATTTTGTATTTAATTCACAAAAACAAGAACTGACGAAAGACGAATATTTAATTGAATTTATTGAGTTGCCTCTTTTTTTACAAGAAACGCATGAAATTGTAATTCCGCTTATGCAGGATATTTTTTTACAGTATACTAAAAGTTATATAAACTATTTAATTTTTGCAGGTTCGTTTTTTCTCTTAGTAACTTCTTTTTGGGTATGCACAATTTGCAGCGATTGGAAAATTTTAAACTTTAGCCTTTTACCGTTTTTTTCATATCTGCTATTTTACGGTTATAGTTATGCAAAAATTAATGACTTTGAAAAATTAGTCTTACAAAATATTCCTCTGAGGCTGCCGCAGGGTTCGGTTTTTCCTATTTGCTTTACTCTTATAGCTTTTTTATTTTATATGTATACCGGCTTTTTGCTTTTTATTCGATATATAATAAAAAATCCGAGACCTCAATATCCCAAGAAGAAAAATCCGAAAAAAATAAAGTCTTTCAAACCTAAAAAAAATTCCAAACAAGGGCAAGGCTTTTTTAATAAAAATAGGCAGGCAGCACATGTATAAAATTTCAAAAATACTCCCGTATTTTATTCTTCTTTTTTTAATAGGTCTTGCAGGTTGTTTTGCTGCGGCTTTTTTTATGCCGGTAAAAAATAATTTATTGGAGCCGCTCTTGCAAGGATGGAAAATAAGAAACGCCGTTTTATTATTTATCTTTTATTTTCCTTTTATATATATCAGTACAATAATTTTGGGCTATACCATAATTTTCGGAAAATACGGTCCTGTAAAAATGGAACGCCGCTCGCCCGAAATAGTACGTTTTATACAATCGTTTTTTATTGTTTCCATGATTGCCGTATCGTGTTATGTTATACTTTCAGAAGCCGTAAAACCGATTCTTTTGGGAAAACAAGCACAAGCAGCGGATAAAACCGAGTCATATATTGAGTACACAAAACTTGCAAAAGAAGCCGCTGCCCGCAAGGAATACGCAAATGCTTTAAAACATATCAAAGGGGCGATCAGCATTTGGCCTGAGGGGAATGATGCAAATAGAATTTATGAGATGATAAAAATTTCCGATGAAGAATTTTGTATCGAAAAAAACAGCGATTTGGAAAAAGTAGTGCAAGATTTACAAATCGCAGAAAAACTTTCGCCTGAAGCCGCTTTAAATATTGCAGAAAAAGCGATGATTTTATTTGATTTGTATACAGCTCATTATTATGCAAAACTGGCATATCAGACTTTTGCCGACGGGCACCCGCTAAAATCAGAAGCGGAAAATATTGCAAAGCATTCGTGGGAAGAAATCGAAAAAGGCTTAAATTCTTCTTTAGAGCAGCCGGGCATACTTCTTTTTAGAAATAAAAAACAAGCCTATGAGGCTATGCAGGCGGGGAATTTTATAAAAGCTTATTATTCTTTTTTACAAATTAAAAACGATTTATTACGAGCGGACGAAACTAAAAAGGATGAAGAGCTTGAACGTTTTTTAAATTTGGCAAAAGCAAATCTTGAATACAATACCTTTTTTTATGATGAAATAGAAAATATTCCGGCTTTTATCATAAATAAAAACATTTGTTTTTCAGTTTTTAATTCAGCTACGGCAAATTCCAAAATAAATATTTACGGTATTGCGAGAACCATAGATAAAAAAAATAATGAAGTTTATTTGATGAACACCGAATACTCTTATTATGAAAACGGCCGCTTAAAATATTCGATTTTAATTCCATATTCAAAATTAAAAAAACTTGAAAATGCCGACGGGAAAGATTCGTTAATGTTGCAAATTCGTCCGGTAGACAGAAATATTTTTGATAATGATATTGAGCCCGAAGTTATTACAGGTGTTTTACCGAAAGAAAATTCTTATAATATTATGTTGCCTATGGATATTGAAGATTTTAATTTAATAGAAACAGCGGCATCACACAGCCCTACCGAAATAAAACTTTCAAGTTTATATTATTTTAGTTTAATTGCAGAAAAATACGGCTTTACAAAAGCAGCATATTTGCGCGAAATTTTATTCCGTTTGGCAAAGCCGATGTTGCTGTTAATAATATCGGTTGTTGCAGTGATTCTTGCATGGTTTTTTAGATTGATTCCGGGCGTAAAATTTAAAAAACGCTGGGCTATTGCCGCTCCTCTTTGTCCGTTTTTAGCATATCTTTTACTGGGAAGCATACGATATGTGTGCAAATTATTAATTGCCTTTTTTGTTTCGGTTACGCCTAAATATGTTTCGGTTATAGTTTTCGGTATGCTGATTCTTTTATTCATATACGTTGTAATTCGATTATTGTATCAGCGGTCGGAATAAAATTAAAGAGACGTAATATTATGGTTGATTTATGACTTCGCGCGGTTTTGAGCCGTTTGCAGGTCCGACTACGCCGCGTGCTTCCATTTCTTCTACAATGCGGGCTGCCCTATTATATCCGATTTTTAATTTACGCTGAATATAAGAGGCGGATGCTTTCCCTTCTGCCATAACAATTTCCAGAGCCTCATCATAAAGCGGATCGCTTTCTTCATTAAATAGGGTGCCTTGTGTGTATTCCTCATCATCGATAAAGATCTCGTCGTCGATATAATCCGGTTCACCGAAAGTTTTTACGCATTCTACTACTTGTTCTACCTCGTCGTCGGAAACGAAGGTACCTTGTATTCGGGCAGGGAACGGTTTTGTAGTGCTTATATAAAGCATATCGCCGCGTCCGAGTAGTTTTTCGGCACCGTTGTTATCGAGAATAATTTGGCTATCTATACGGGATGCAACCATAAAGGCTATGCGGCTTGGAATATTGGCTTTAATTAAACCTGTTATTACATTCGTCGATGGACGCTGCGTTGCAAGCACTAAGTGAATACCGACGGCTCGGCTCATTGCACAAAGGCGGGAAACCGTCGCTTCAAGTTCTTTACCGGTAGTTGCCATAAGGTCTGCAAATTCGTCTATTATGATAACAATATAGGGTAAAGTTTCGGCAGCAAGTTTTTCACGCCGTATTTTTTTGTTATAACTTTTTATGTCGCGCACACTCATTCCGTCAAGCATTGCATAACGCCTTTCCATTTCACAAATACAATATTGCAGTCCCTGTAAGGCTTTTTTAGGTTCTGTGATGACGGGTGTCAGTAAATGCCCAATTCCGTTATATAATTTAAGCTCTACTATTTTCGGGTCAACCAAAAGGAGTTTTACTTCTTCGGGAGTTTTATTGTATAGAATTGAAAGAATAATGGAGTTTACACAAACGGATTTACCCGAGCCGGTCGCTCCTGCGATAAGTAAATGCGGAGTTTGGCACAGGTCTAAGGTTTGAGGTTCTCCCGTTACATCTTTTCCTAAAACTACAGGAATACCCATTTTCTTTGTTTCAGGTATTTCGGTTTCAATTAACTCGCGAAAACCCACAATAGAGCGGTCGCGATTGGGCACTTCAATACCGACGGCTTGTTTTCCCGGAATGGGAGCTACAATGCGCACGCTTTGAGCTGCAAGTCTTAAAGCAATATTGTCCTGTAAAGCCGTAATTTTGCCCAGTTTAATTCCGGGCGGCGGTAATACTTCAAACATAGTTACTACAGGGCCCTTTCTAATTCCTGTAATTTCTATATCAATACTGAATTCGGCAAATGTATTTTTGAGTGCAATGGCAGCAGCTTTTGTAGAATCATCTATGAGCCAATATTCATTACCGGGATATTTTACTAATAAATCATACGGAATATGATATCCTTTTATTTTTTCCTGCGGGCGGGGCTGCAAGGGCTGTGCAGCACTGATTTCTATAGGTGCTGGATATTCCGCTTCTAAATCATTTTCGGCTTCTATATCTGTTTCTATATCTAAATCATCTTCGCTTTCTAAATCTGATACTACGTCTAAATCATCTTCAGCTTCAAAATCTGCTCTTACGTCTAAATCATCTGCTTCATCTAAATTGTCTGTTTCATCCGTATTATTTTCTTCATCAATGTCGGGGTCTATTTCTTCAGCATCCGTTTCTGCTTCGTTTAAGGCAATATCTTCATCCTGTACACTTTCAAGAGGTTCCGGCAGCTCCGGTTCGCTATCGGTTTGTAACGATTGTTCAGCTTCATCTAATTTTCTGTCGCCGTCTTCAATTACTACAAGCGAATTGATCAGCTCAGTTTTTTTATCAGTTATAATATTGCCGCCTATATCCACATTTATATCAGCATCAATTTTTTCGAATGATTTTATTGATTCATATTGTTCCTGTTCGGTTGCAATACCTGTTTTTAAAAACTGCTCGTGTGTTAACAACGAAGAAGACGAAGGATAAGCCGATTTTCCCATAGTTTGTTTTGAGGAAAATGTATGACTGCTGTGATGTAAATCGGGATGACTATTTTGGTCTATTGACAAATAACCGTCTCCAATAATATCTTCAATAAATTCATCTTCGTCATTTTTTTTAGTTTTTTTCAATATCTTTTCTGCAATTATTAACGAAAGAAAAACTTCAATTAACAATAAAAGCCCCGTGCAAAGGACAATCACTACATTTGCAAAATCTTTTACAGCGGAATTATTTATTTTTGGAACTAAAAAATAGATTAAATGTTCACCGAAAAAACATGTAAAAAAATAAATCGGCGTTCCCAATAATACGGCTTTTGAATGTACTGTCCAACCCGGAATCATTAGCAAAATTGCAGAATAAAGTAAAACAATGGGAATAACGAGAGAAGAAAATTTATATGTAGAAAAAAGTAAAAATCCTATTTTTAAAAACGGAAGACCTCTTGGTGTAAAACCGAAAATAGGTAACAGCACGGCAACCGCGATGTATATGGAAGAGAAAAAAAATAATATACCGAATGCTACTGATAAAATTCTATATTTCGATTCTTTAGCCAAAATAAACTCCAAATTCCCGCAATATGGGAATTATGCGGCAAAGCCCCACAAATAAATGCTCAGTCCTATTCCTACAGGGATCAAATAGAAAGCAAAGTACATAAGTTTTCCTTTTTTTACAAGTCCCAGTAAAAATTTAAGAGAAAAGAAACCTACAACAAAAGCCGTTATCATTCCTGCAAGCAGAGCGGAAGGGCTTGCTCCTGCAAGTAAAGTATCGGCAGATTTAACTTCAAGTATAAATGCCGCAAGAATTGCAGGTATTGACAGCAAAAATGAAAATTCTCCGGCTGTTTCTCTATCAATTCCTGTAAAAAGAGAAGCCGAAATCGTACTGCCCGAACGCGAAATCCCCGGAATAACGCCTATTCCTTGCGCTGCACCTACAATCAAAGCGGAAATAAGCGATGGTGTTTTAAGTTTTTTTTTCGGTTTTATATATGATGAAAGAATAAGTACTATGCCGGTAACAATAAAGAAAATAGGAATTATGCGTACATCGATATTTTTTACCCAATTCTTTAAGACTATGCCGAATATGCCGGTAATTGCCGTTGCTATTATAATTGCTAAAATCATTTTTAAATCGGCAGAATCTTCCGGTTTGGACTTACGTGTACACCATCTGCCTAAAACACAAAAAAGTCTGCCTATTTTTTTTGCAAATACTGTGCAAACGGCAGCAAGTGTTGCAAGGTGTAAAAGTATGTCAAAAAGAATAGGCAGGTCTTCCTGTTTAAAAAAATATTCGGCAATGGCTAAATGTCCTGAGCTGGAAATCGGCAAAAATTCCGCAAGTCCTTGAATGGCTCCTAAGATAATCGCTTGTAAAATCGTCATAAAGAATAGTTTATCATAAATGAATATAAAATTCCAGTACGCGGTAAGCGGGTATATAGAAAAACTGAAAGTTGTAAAATCAACAAACCCTCCGCACGAATAAAATGCTCTAAAAAATAAAAAACAGTTCATCTTAACCGAAAAACCACTATACTAAAGTTAGCAAATCACGGAGATTGAATAGCGGTTTAATAAGTTTTTGTGTACTATCTCTTACCATGTATAATCAGTGCGTGAGGCAAGCGGGCTATTGTCTACTTTACAGTATATATGCTATAATATACCGTTATGAAAGTAAAACCCTTTGCTGTCTTATTTATTTTTTTTGCTATTTTAATTGCCGGATGTAAAGGTTCTTTAACTGCAAACAATTTTGAAGAGCGGCAAACGGTTTTACAAAAGTCGGAAGAATATTTTTCATTTGTCGATTGGGCAGACTCGGAACATATTTTGACGCAGCCGCTGCCTGAGCCTTTTGTGAAAGAAGGGCTGCAAACAAATATGCTCTATACATATTCCGATACGGATTTTGAAGAACAAATTTTCCCATCGCTTGAAGGGCTGGGACTTCTCGATTATTCCGGAATTGATGCGTCTCTTTTAGTTTTTTTTAATTCGCTTTCACTTCAAATTAAACGTCGGCAAATTGATGAAAACCTTTGCGTTGCAGAAAAAAAATTTCTGCCTTTTATGATTAACTATAAATTAAAACTGCTAAACACTATTTCTTCCGTATTTTATTCACGCCCGGAATATAAGAGTGCAGGTAAAAGCCTTTCACAATTTAGGTGTACTATAAGCGGCGAAAAAGAAATGTATACGTTGTTGGAAATTACAGCCGTGTTTAATGACGGAAAATGGCTGATAGATTCGTTTGACATTATCGGAGACGTTTATGCCGAAACCTCTGAACAGAATTGAGCGGGACTATGTTTTTACCTCATTTTTAAAAGAAAAACCCTTTTTAAGTATTTTGCATTCGGGAGGGCTTTTAAAATTAAGCGGGGGGCAATATAAAGTTGAAAATTCTTTTATATATTTTGCCGAAAAAAATTATAGATGTGCCGGAAGTTCAAAAATTCTATTTACCCATAAAAAACGCCCGCTTTATTTTTCTGCGGTAATAAACAAAAAAGACGGAGTTTATTTTTTTAAATTTTCTGATACATTATATAAATATGATTTTATGGAAAACGAAGCGGCAGGGGGAATAACTTTTACCAATTCGGGCGGCGGAAAATTTACTGCGGATATTGCAGATAACAGCCCTTTAAAAACACTTAATTCCGAAGAATATACACATACCGATGAAGAGGAAAAAAATGCCGTTTTAGATTTTGCCTCAAAAATTTTTTCCGTTAGTGGAATCTCGCCTCAAAAGCTTCCTTTTATGTTGCTTAAAATGATGTACACAATTTCGGAAAACGGTTTAACACCGAATACGGAGCCTTGCCTTGTTTTTGCCGACGGGGCATTTCTTTTAATTTTTACAAAACCGCAAAAATTAAAACGGTTATCCTCAATGCTTTCGGCAAAAGCGGAAATCCGCTTTGAACGGCGTACAATAAATCTTACTGCGTCGTTTCTCTTTGAATATACCGCAAAAGCAAGTGTTGCATGCTTTGAAGTAAACGATATTCAAGAAGAAGATAAACGTTTTTTGTATGAAAATACGTATATAACAAAATACGGAGTATAGACATCCCCTAAAAACCTTACCTGATTTTAGAGGTGTCCCAATACTCTTATACCAAAATACCGTGTTTTTTTTGCGGATATTTTTTTAACATCGCTACCGCATTTTTTTTCTTGTTAAATACAAATCCTCCATCCCAATATTCTAAGGCTGCAAAAAGGGCATTACCGCCGTCATGATCATCGCTGTTTTGGGTTCTAAACGAAACGTATGATGCAAGATTCGTAAAGTCTTGATTATGCAGACACTCCAAACGTTTTCTGTTAAATTCGTTCCATTTGTCAAGTTCTTTAAAACCTTCCCCCTCATCCTCAACTATCAAATGGGCATGCGTCGAACTGAATTCATACCATATCTTTACTTTTTTCGCAGGATTACATTTGTTGCCGTGTTTTACTCCGTTTTTAATTACTTCGCTTATTTGCTGCTCCAACAGGTTGATACCCTTAATTTCGAGCGGTGCGGACTGTACAATCAAAAGCGTAAAATAGCGTATTTGTCTAAAATCGGAAGGGAATTCTTTATATAACATGCCCGTTTTGTCAAATAATGGGCTTGCTTCATCCACTTTGAGTTCTTTTATTAAATCCATATACATCTCCTAATTTTCAAGTTTTTGCAAGGCTTCTTCCAAACTATTGGTAATGGGAAAGTAGCCCATAAGTTTTGTAAGTTCTATAACTTTTTTAACCGAACCGTGAATGTTCGTAATGTAAAGTTTTAGATTCATCTTTTTTACAGTTGAACAGATGTAAATCAATGCGCCTATGCCCGAAGAGTCTATATAATCAACTTCTTCAAGATTGATTATCATACATTTTATTTGACGCTCTATCATTTTCATGACCAGTTCTTTAAGCCTGTATGAATTGTATAAATCCATCTCGCCGCTTACGTCAATAATGTAGACTTCTTTGTTTTTTCGGACTTTTAGTTCCATATCACTCTCCTTAACAAACGTTGTTATCTGGTTTTAATAATCAGTAAAGTCTGATCATCATGTATTCGTGTTTCGCCCATAAACGCGGTAATGTTGTTTTTTGTTTTTGCAGCAATGTCTTTAGACGATAGACCTGCATTTTCCGCCATTACTTGTGCTAACCGTCTAATACCGTATTGCTCGCCGTCTTTATCCATAGTTTCGATAAGACCGTCCGTATATAATGCTGCAATATCGCCTTTTGCAAAAGGAATTACTTTTGCAGTATAACTGGAATTGGCATCTACACCTATAGGGTCGGTTTTTTGTTGAAATAATTCTATTTTTTTTGCATCTTTTTTCCAAACCATCATAGATTGATTTCCTGCCCCGACAAATTCAAGCGTATTTTTTCCCTTTTCGTAACAGACGATTGAAACGCTTGCAAAGTGGTCTATTTCAATTTTTCCGGTAATGCCTTTATTCAGCGTATCCAAAACCTCTTCCATAGTTTTATCGGAATCCGTTATCAGATATAAAAGTGCCCGCAGCATTACCATAACGATTGCAGATTGAACGCTTTTTCCGGCAACATCCGCAACGATAATAAAGGTTTTATTCCCTTTAGTTATTACATCATAATAATCACTGCAAATACCGCGTACTTGAACAAAATATTCGCTGATATCAAGCACCGATATTTTTTTTAAGTTTTTGGGTAAAAGAATTTTTTGAATTCTCGCCGCCGTGTCGGTTATATTTTCAATTTCGGCAGATTCGTTTGCTTCGTTCAAGGTAATTGCAAGGTTTACTATTTCAGAGGTGTAACCTGCAAGATTTTCGCCGATTTTTACATCCGGATTTTCAAAGGAGTGCCGTTGCGGTGAACGTGAAACCGCAGTAACACCTACCGCTCTTTTGTTTGCGATAAGAGGAAAGAACATTAAACTACCGTGCCGTAAAAAGGGTTCGCTTCCGTTATCGGGCAGTAAATCGGAACCTTCGCCGGTTCTTATCAGCTTCATAGTTCCTTGTGTTAATATTTTGCCGAAAATAGACTCATCGGGACTGAATGAAGCATGTTTAAAATTTGAAGCTACATGGTCTTCTTTATGTACAACATCTTCCGGCAGTTTATAAGGCGGAGGAAATTTTCCTGTTATGGCTTTAACGGAAAGCGTTTCTTCAATGCTGTCGGCGATTAAAAGTACCGCGCCGTCAGCATCAAGTTCTTCCATAAAAACTTTTACGATATTTGCATACATTTCTGTAGAAATATCTTTTTTTCCCGTTATCAAGCCCGCCGTCCGGTTTAATAAAACACGGCTGGTTTGCAATAATTTTTGAGCTTGCTCCAATTCTTCGGCAGGTCTGTTTTTAAGTTTGGTTATATACTCTTCAGTTTTTTCCGCTTTTTCTTTGGCTTCCGCCGACTCCCGCAAATAGGTCTTAAACGTAGTGCGGAAGTATGCGGCGAAACCTATTCCGCCTAACAATATGCCCGGATATAAAATTATATTTTGTTTAAAAATTACAGCGAGGATTCCGGCTGCTGCCATTGCAATTAGCGGAATAAGGCAAGTTCTTATCAATAGAGAATAGGCGCATACTTTTCTACCGCTTTTTTTACCGTATCTTATAGCCCATAGAAGCCGTATACAAATAAAAAACGCAAAGATTGAGACAGTCAGTAATAAATAGTTATTTAATGAATTGAGGTTTTTCATCTTTGGTAATTTTATCATCTATAGCGAATATCGTCAAGATTTATTCTTAAAATATAAGCATAAATTTTGCGTTTTGTTTACGTAATTTCCAAAACGTGTCTGCTATATACATTTATAACCTCCGTGTTTTCAAGAGTTATTTTTCGTTCAGTTTTTGAGTTATGAATATGTACATTTCCATGCAGCCAGTATTTGGGTTTAAATATTTTGTCGAAACGTTCAAAGCATTTAAATCCGTTTTCCGAAACTATGGGCGCATGACTTACAACAATATCTACATATCTTCCGTATTTTATTTTATTTTTTATCAGATTCGGAAGCATTGCAAGCAGTTTCCGTTTCATTTGTTTTTCGGTAAATTGATTTTTTCCGTCATTTTGTTTTTTTGTGCCGGAAATACCTGCAATCAGCAAACTACCGCATCTACAAGTTTTAAAGCCGATATATGTACCGTGTTCGCTTTTAAAAGGGTTATTTTTTTTAAATGTATTTTTTTCTTCATTTTTTGTTTTTTCAGCCATTTCAGGATGATAGTGTGTAAGTGCTTTTAAATAATGTCCGCCGAAAACAAAAAATAAGGGTTTATTAAGCGAAGTTTGAATAAAATCCAAGTATTCTATGGGTAAGTCTCCGGCAGATATTATTAAATCGGTATCGGCATATCGCTTTTTTATATCTTTGCTGTAAATAACAGGGTCTATTTGGTCTGAAACGCACAATATTTTCATAATTTTATTATCCCGTACTAAAAAGAGAATTTTACTTTTTCTACAATTTTTTCCAGCTTTTTCCTGTCTACCAAATCAAAGGGGCGGTTTTCGGCAAAAGCAAGCGCATCCCGTGAAAACCCCGACGATGTTATTATATGGGCGGTTACTACGCCCTGTTTTTTCATCTCCTCATGTATTGAGCGTAAAAACGGTTCCGTAATAGTTTCGCTTTCCCTCGAAAAAATCATTAGCTGCGGCTTTTTTCTTGTGTTCAGCCATTGTTCCGAACCTTTTTCTACCGCTAAAATACTGCAGCCTATTTTTATCTCTTTTACTGCCTGTACGGGATAGTCAAAATATTGTTCGGTTATATCACGGCACATCTGAAAGAATTCATCTTTTACGAGAGTTAAATATTCTTTCATTTTGTCATTTGTGCGCAAGTCGGCATAATCTGCCAGTTTTTGTGCTACATCTCTAAATTTAGGTTTGACTGCACTGATAGCCTCCCATTGCTCTATAGCTTTGTCAAAGTCTCTTTGTTTTTCATAGCAGTCTGCAAGAAGATACCGTGCGTATAACATTTCAGGTGAATTGGGCTGCTTTGAAGATTTTATTGCCCTGGCAAATTCAAAAACGGCTTTTTCAAGACTGTTTGTCTCCATATAGCAGGAACCGCGTTCTAAGAAGCATTTTGTTCTTATTTCTTGTTTGCGCGCCGCTTTTTCAAATGAAGAAAGGGCATGCGCATAATCTTTTTTGCCGCGCAATATTCTTCCGTGGCAATATAAGGTTTCACTGTTTTCAGGGTCCAGTTTTAATGCCGTTGCAATTGCTTTTTCGGCTTCAGGAATTTGTTTTGCTTTAAAAAGAAGCAGCCCCATCGAAGCATAGGCTTCGGCATATCTTGAATCTATTTCTATTGTTTTCTGAAAATATGAAAGAGCTTGTTCCGACATATTTTTAGATTCGTAAAGCTTCCCTGTTTTAAAATAATATTTCGGATTTTTAGGGTCTTTTTTATTTAAAAGAATATATTCCTGTAAAGCCTCGTCGGGCTGCTGGAATTTTAAATATAAATCTGCTATAATATCCCTAAATTCTATCTCGGTCGCAAGATTGTTAAACACGGCTGTTTTGTTGAGAGTTTTAAATTCCATAAAGGCAAGCTCAGGTTTTTTGTCGGCAAGATACGCTTTTCCTAAAAGATACCTCGCTTCGGAGTCGCGCGGGTTTTTTGCAATGAGAGCTTTGGCATCTTTTATTGCAGCGGTATATCTTCCCGTTTTAAGATTTTTTTGAATCTTGGAAATCTTTTTTGGCGATAAAACCGACTTTAAAACGAACAGCATAAGAAAAAAAACAATACTGCCGAGAACTATCATAATAATAATCATTGTTGTGGACATATCTATATGGTATAGTTTTTAGGAGGGAATGTCAAATATGAAAGGGCCTTTTTATCGTTTAAAGTTAAAAAAAACAGTCTTTTTTTCGTTTTTTTTATGTTTTTTTTCATTGCTATATTGTATAGACTATTTTGAAGCGGGGAAAAAACTGCTGGCTGCCGATAGACCGGACGAAGCCGCAGCCGCATTGTTTGCAGCAAGTAAAGAACCGGGAGCCCCCGCCGCCGTATGGCTGTATTTGGGTGTGGCATATTTCCGATGCGGCAAATATACGGAAGCACTTTCGTATCTTTCGATGGGTAGAAAAAACGATTCGCTTAATGCATATCTATATTCCTATAATATCGGGAATATTTATTTTTTACAAAGCAGATATGATGCGGCGGAACAGGCTTTTAATGATTCTATTTCTGCAAACGGGCTTTATGCACCCGCCTTTTTAAATAGGGCAAATTCTCGGATTAAATTGGATAAGCATTCGGGTGCTTTACAAGATTATAAAATTTATTTAAACTTGGAACCGGATTCCATTCAGCGTTCTTCCATTCAAAAAATAATATCGCTTTTGGAAGCTGCCGAAGAAGAAGCTGTAAAAGCCAAGGCTTTTGCCGAAGCAAAAAAAGCTGCGGAGGAAGAGGAAAGACTTGCTGCAGAAAAACGGTACAAGCAATTAATGAATGAAGTAAATGCAAATCTTTCATCGGTTGACGATACGGATGCCGTTTCTGCAGGAGCCGAAAATACTATAGACTATTCGGAGGAAAACGAACTTGACTGATTTTCAGAAATTTTTAATAGGCATTTTGGGCGGCTTATTACTTGCCGTTCTTATTATAGGGGGAATACTTTTATTCAGCACAAAAAAACAAAATGGAACGGGTGCAAGTTCGGGGTATGAAATTGACGCAGAAGCCAAAGCGAGGCTTGAAGCCGAAAAAGAAGAACTTGCCCGCCTTGAAGAGAAGCGTAAAAAAATAGAAGCGGAAATTGAAGCTGCAAAAAAGGAAGCGGAAAAAGAAATAGCTTCCTTAGAAGCGGAACGTTTAAAACAGGCTGCGGAATTAAATAAAAGTTTGGAGGCTGCACAAACTTCTTCCGATAAGCAAAAAAATGATAAAGCTGCCGCAGAAAAAAAGCGGAAAGATGAAGAGGCTTTGCGCCGAGCCGAAGAAGCCCGAAAAAAACATGAAGCACTTATAAAAGAGCAAAAAGCGTTGGAAGAAGCAGAAGCCAAAAAAAAGGCTGATATAGCAAAGAAACAAAAAGAAGCGGAAGATGCAGCCCGCTTAAAAGCGGAAAAAGATGCGAAAGAAAAGGCTTTCGCTGATGAAAAAGCAAAAACGGCAGCCCGCATTGCTGCAGAAAAGAAGGCTAAGGAAGATGCCGATAAAAAAAACGAAGAAGATGCTGAAAGAAAAAGAAAAGCCGAAGAAGCTGCAAAAAATACCGTAACGGAAAATACAAAAGCAGCCCAAGAAAATACCGGGCATAAAAAAAATGCCGTAAGCGGACAAAATGAAACCGGAGAAAGCTCTGTTCCTGCGTCATCTGCCGCAAGCAGCCCGTCTGCAAATTCCGGGTCTGCCGCAGCAAATGAAAGAAAAGCACTGCTTGAAGAAATATCCAAATTGGTTGATATCGGCAAAACGGCTTTAAAAAATAAAGACTTTTCCGGCGCAAAATCAGCCTTTTCAACAGCTGATTCTAAAATGCCGAATGACGATACGAAATTTGCCGCCGGCGAATACTATAAAATGGCGGAAGCTATGCATGGTTACGCTTCTTCGGAAGCGGCTTCCGAGGAAAGTGTCCGAGAGGCTTTATACGAAGCGGATATATATATTAAAAAATCGGTAAACGCCGACGACCAAATTGCAAAAGCGCATTATACATATTCGCACATAGCGGAAGATCAAAAACAAGAACAGGCTGCTTTTGTTGAACTTGAAAAAGCGCAGGTACTTGACCCGAACAATTATTTGTACAACTATGAATTGGGGAAAAAATATTATGCGCGGGGACAATATCAAAAGGCAAAAAATGCTTTTTCAAAAAGTACAAAAGCAAAACCCGATTTTGAATCGGCGTTTTATAATTTAGGGCTTACCTGTAAAAAACTGGGAGGAATAGACGAGGCTTTTTCGGCTTTTTCCTCTGCGGTTAAAGTTAAGCCCGACTATGTAAAAGCCCTTGTTGAACTTGCACGCATAAGCAAACAGCAAAGAAAATTTACGCAAGCGGTAGATTATTATAAAAAAGCACTTTCCTATGAACCTGCAAATACGGCGGTTTTGCGGGAAATGGCGCAAGTATATGCCGAATTGACTCAGTATCAAAATGCGGAACGGTATTTTAAAGAAGCCCTTGTATTAGGTGAAGACGATGCGGTAACATATTATAATTTGGCAACGGTTCAAGTAGAACTGGGTAAAAATACTGAAGCTCTTGTAAATGCCGAAAAAGCATATTCCAAACGCCCCGAAGATGTCCGCGTTTTATATACATACGGACTTGCTTTGGAAAAAAACGCTAAAGCGAAAGAAGCGGTTTCTTTTTATAAACGGGCAGCTGACGCAAATAAAAGTTATGCAAAGCCGCGGATAAATTTGGGCAGGATGTATTTGGATGCCGGAATAATGAATGAAGCTGAAGAATTGCTTTCGACGGCGTATAAGCTGGAACCCCGAAATTTTGAAGTTAATACCAATTTAGGAAAACTGTATGGACTCAAAGGCGATTTTAATAAATCGGTAGCTCATTATTCCGAAGCTGTAAAAGCACAACCGAGAAATATTACTGCAAAACAAAATTTAGCCGCCGCATATATTTCGGCAGGTTTAAAAGAAAATGCCGCCGATGTTTATACGCAGATTATAAAACTGGACGGCTCAAATTGGGATGCCTATTACGAGCTCGGAAAACTTTACATAAGTTTGGAGAAAAAAGCCGACGCAAAACTTATTTTAGAAAATCTTATAACTAAAAATCCGGACTATAAAAAAGCCGGAGAAATAAAAGAAATTTTGGCATCACTATAAAAAACTCACTTGTAAGGGATAATTTAGGCTGCATTTTATTCGTGCGGAGGCTTTAATACCCGTTGCTGCGCAACGTACGCTCTGCGTCGGGGGATGTTGATTCCGATACGTACCCTTATAATAGGCTTTTGTGCTAATATTTCGCGTAGATTTACAATGCTTCTGAGCGTAAAAGTTTTGTAAGAACACTATCTAAGAGATTTGAAAATTTTTGAATTTCTTTTTTTCCGAAAGAATTAGCTTTTTCCGGACTTAATCCGTTGGCTTGAAGTTCATACATAAAATTACGTACGGACACAAACGTATTGATATTATCCGAAGTAAAAATAGTCCCTCGGTCATTTATAACGGTAATGCTTAAATCTACAAGAATTTTTGCAAGCGGGATGTCTCTTGTAATAACCAAGTCGCCGCTTTTTGCATTTTTAACAATGAAGTTATCAGCAGCTTGTTCTATTGCTTCCGTTACAACCATACTGACCGTTTTAAATTGAGAAAGCGGTATAGGGCGGTTTGCTGCAAAAATTACTTGGCGGTTTATACGCAGAGAGGCTTTACAAATAATACTGCGGATACGGATGGGGCACGAATCGGCATCAACCCAAATTTTCATTTTGTTTTTCATTTAAAACAGTATCTATTTTTTCCATCATCCGTTTTGTTGATCGTTCTATTTCCGAAATATCGCAATCGGCAGGTATAATTTCTTTATCGTTTGCAATAGGTTTGACTTGTTCTTTGTAAAACTCATCCGTAACCAATATACCGGCAATAATTGCCAATCGCAACGGGTCTGTTACAAAAGAGTTTTGTTTTACTTGTTCAATTACGGCAATATAATGATTATAGATTTGATTTAGGTATTCATTCGTTTCATCTGCTTGAATCGCAAAGGAGGTTCCCAATATATCAATGTTTAATTGCCCCTTGCTCATACCGTCTCCGTAACTTTACGTGCTATGGTTTACTAAAAAATATCCAACTGGTTTTCATTGCCGGAATTTTCGCCTAACACATAATCCAAGTCTTTTTGCATTCCATCAGCTTCAGCTGCGTCTTCTTGAGCCTGTTGAACTACAGGTTCGTTTTCGGGCTGCCTTTCCATATTAACGGGGGCATCTTCCACAAGCGTCTCTTGTGTATGATCTTCGGTTTGTTTTTCTTCAGCGTTTTTCGTTTCAGCAACGGCCGGTTGAATACTCTCGGCACTTGAAAGCCGCCCGCTTTCTTTGCTGTTATTTTCGGGATTTTTTACTTTATGCACATATTCGGAATTCTCAAACGCACTTAATTTATTAAGTGCGTTGACTATTCCTTGTTCGATCTTCGTTTGGTCATCTTTAAATACAAGAATTAAATTCTCCAGTTCTGAAATGCGTTTATTTTTTACTTCAATTTCTTTTTTAAGAGAATTATTATTGTCGGAAAGCGATTTTATCAGATTGACGGCTTTTTCCACCTTGCTTTCAAGAAGCTGAACTTGATCGATATTTAACATACTAGACTCCTAAAGCCTTTTTTGAAGCTTCAACTACCGCTTTAAATGCCGCAGGATCTTCTATAGCCATATTTGAAAGAGCTTTTCGGTTTAACTTGATACCGGCTTTTGTTATGCCTGAAATAAAGCGGGAATATGTTATTCCTTCGGAACGAACCGCTGCGTTAATTCGGGTAATCCAAATTTGGCGCATATCGCTTTTTTTATCTTTCCGTCCTACATAGCTATGCAGCAGAGCTTTACGCACTGCATCACGAGCGGCTTTAAAGTTTGTACCGCGTCTCCCGCGGAAGCCTTTTGCCAGCTTTAATATAGCTTTCCGTCTTGTTATTCTTCTATCGCTGCTTGTTGATCTTGACATTGTAAACTCCTATTAACTAACCGTAAGGCAATAATTGTTTTCGCATCTTCATGCTGTCGGCATCCGAAAGAATAGCCGTCTTTTTTAGATGACGTTTTCGCTTTTGGGCTTTTTTTGTCATAATATGACCCTTATTCATCTGCTTGTATTTTACCTTACCGGTTGCTGTAAGAGAAAATCTTTTTGCTGCAGCTCTTTTACTTTTCATCTTAGGCATAATACCCTCCAAATTGTAACGCTATTTTTTTGATTTAGGACTTAACATCATAGACATTGTACGTCCTTCCATCGTAGGTTTTTTCTCCAAAGTGTAGGCTTCTTCACCGCCGACTTTTTCAAAAACCCTGTTTAAAACTTCGAAACCGAGCTCTGTATGAGCTAACTCGCGTCCCCAAAAACGCACGGTTACTTTTACTTTATCTCCGCCGTCAAGAAACTTTTTAATATGTGCAGATTTAAATTCGAGATCATGGTCGTGGATTTTAGGCTGCATTCTTATTTCTCTAAGAGTTTGCTGTTTTTGCGTTTTCTTGGAGTCACGGAGCTTTTTCTCCATTTGAAAACGATACTTACCATAGTCGATGATCTTGCAAACCGGAGGTTTTGCAGTAGGGGCTACTTCTACAAGGTCTAACCCTGCCTCTGCAGCCATTTTTACGGCTTCAATCGTAGGAACAATTCCTGCCTGTTCTCCGTTAATACCGATTAATCGAACTTCTCTCACGCGAATTTGTCCGTTTATTCGCAAACCTTTTATTTCAGCCAACGATTCTCCTCTGCACTTTTCTTGATGTGCGGTTTAATAAATTTTTGCGTTAGTATAATTAAAAAAAAAAAAATAGTCAAGCCCTCGCATTTTAGTATCCGGGGCAACCGCATCACAAAAGT
The DNA here is from genome assembly GCA_938045195.1 of uncultured Treponema sp. GTDB lineage: Bacteria > Spirochaetota > Spirochaetia > Treponematales > Treponemataceae > Treponema_B. The sequence continues at coordinate 15,613 of CALINC010000096.1, read as the reverse complement.
TGTAAAATGGAAAAGACGATGTCTTCTATATCCGTATGACCGTATAAAAAGCCGATGACGCATAAGAGTATCGGCTTTTTATAACTTTAGTTTATTTTTGGTGCGGTTGCCCCTCAAACTGTAAATACTACAGTTAGAGAATTTTGCTTATGTTTTTGTAAATTAAAATACGGTAAGCCCCTATGTCTTGGTGATTTACACTATTTGTAGGTTTAAAAAGAAACTTTTATCTGAAAAGAACCTTCTTATTCTATGACATATAGAACATAAATTAAAAAACTGATATACTATTTATGTAAATTTACTATACATACGGTTTAGAGGAGTTGTGTATGAAAGAAGGTTTAAAAAAATACCTTGACAAAACGGGAGCCTCGGCAAAACTGCCGATGATTGCTTACCTCGCTAATTTGGATCAGGTTGCCGCAGTGTACCCTGAAGTTGCATCAAGTATCGTAAAAGAAATAGAAAATCAGAGAAGCCATTTAAAACTGATTGCAAGTGAAAATTATTCTTCGCTCAGTGTACAGGCAGCAATGGGGAACTTACTTACCGATAAGTACGCCGAAGGTTTTCCTGAACACCGCTATTACGGCGGCTGCGAAAATGTTGATGCCGTAGAATCCGCTGCTTGTGAAGAAGCCTGCAAGATTTTCGGGGCCGAACACGCATATGTTCAGCCGCATTCGGGAGCGGACGCAAATCTCGTTGCGTATTGGGCTATTTTAAATGCTAAAGTCGAAGAGCCGTTCTTAAAAAAGTTTGAACAGGTTGTGGACGGAAAAGTAAAAAAGATGAGCCTTGAAGGGTTAAGCCATGAAGACTGGGAAAAACTTCGCTATGAACTGGGAAACCAAAAACTCATGGGTTTGGATTATTATTCCGGCGGACATTTAACGCACGGTTATGTTCAAAACGTTTCTTCTAAAATGTTTCAAACTTGCTCCTACACGGTCGATAAAGAAACCGGCGAACTGAATTATGATGAAATTGAAAAACAAGCACTGAAAGAAAAACCGCTTATTCTTTTGACGGGTTACAGCGCATATCCTCGAAAAATAAATTTTAAACGGTTTAGAGAAATTGCGGATAAGTGCGGTGCAGTGTTAATGGTAGATATGGCGCACTTTGCGGGGCTCGTCGCCGGAAAGGTTTTTGAAGGCGAATACAATCCCGTTTTGTGGGCAGATGTTGTTACCACCACCACGCACAAAACTTTACGCGGACCGCGCGGTGCTATGGTACTATGCAAAAAAGAATTTGCAGAATTCGTCGATAAGGGCTGCCCGCTCGTAATCGGCGGACCTCTCCCGCACGTAATGGCAGCAAAAGCCGTTGCTTTCCGCGAAGCAAACTCAAAGGCTTATCAGGATTATGCTCACAATGTCCGCGATAACGCCGCAGCTCTTGCAGAAGAATGTATGAAGCTCGGAATGAAGCTCCAAACAAACGGCACCGATAATCACTTAATGCTGATTAACGTAACAAAATACGGTCTCAACGGCAGACAAGCTGAAACGGCAATGTCCGAGTGCGGTGTTACCTTAAACCGCAATAGTCTTCCCTTTGACCCGAACGGTCCGTGGTGGACGAGCGGTTTGCGTGTCGGCACTCCGGCAGTTACCAGCCTTGGAATGGGCAAACCTGAAATGAAGCAAATCGCTTCCATTATTGACAGAGTTTTAAAAGCTTCAAAACCCGGCGTTACCAAAAGCGGAGCACCCAGTAAGGCTAATGTAATAGTTGACCCCGCCGTTAAAGCTGAAATTCAAAAAGAAGTAGATGCGCTTCTCAATAAATTTGTATTATATCCCGATTTGGATTTAGACTTTTTAAAGAGCATTTACTGCTAAGAAATCAGTTGATACAATTTGCACAAATCTCCTGTTGCAGCTTCTGCAATGGGGGATTTGTATTCCTCATAATACACCGCCCGATTATTAATATCGAATTCTTATTTATATTGATTACTTTTTATTTCTGCGGAGGCTTTAATACCACGGCGCTCTGCGTCGGGGTTGTTGATTTTTTCCGGTGCGGGACCCTGTATATTAAATGAATATTGATTTTTTTTGCGTTTCGTTTTATACTGCTTCTATACGAGGTGTCCTATTATGACAACAGATAATAACGAAAAAATACCGATAACTGAAGAACCCGCTGCAGAGAGTATGACGGAAATTTCTGTAAATCTTAATGATGCCGAGCCGCTAAACGGTGAGCCGGAACATACAGTATACAATTCAAATAGAGCAAACGGCGATATTCCCGAAACAAATAATTTTAAAGATACGAAAGTTCAAAGAGAAAATACGGAAGAAAAAATTACCTTAAAAAAAGCTAAAAAGAAACATGGTATATTTTTTAAAATATTCATTTCATTAACCGTTCTTATTTTTCTGATTGTTTTACCGCTTGCAGGTTTTTTGTTATATTCTGCAATAGACGGCGCAGATCCTGCCGAACATATTCCGGCTGGGCATTATGCTTATATAAATTTACCGTCGGCGGGAGGTTTCATCCAAAAAACGCTTTCAATGAAAACGCTTGATGCGGTTTTTGCTTCACCCGAAACGGCTCAAATACAAGGTTTAATACGTTCGCTTCGAGCTTCACCCGAACTTTCGTCATGGTGGTTTAAAACCGTATCTAATGTACGAGTTGATGCGGCGGCATATACTGTGTCCGAAGAAAATTCCGGCGGCGAGCCAAAAGATAAAAACGATTTTTTAATTTTTGCAAAATTGGGTTTTAGATCGGCGGCAACAAGGTTGGCTCCTGTCATTCTAAAAATAAAACCCGGTTTAATTTCTTCAATAAAAGAACTTGAAACTGTAACCGAAAATAATCTTAAATACTGGATTTATAATGCAAACGGGCAACTTATATACATTGGAACTTTTAAAGATTGCATAATAGCGTCAACTTCAAAAAATTTATTTATTCAAAGTTTTTCAAAATATAATGATGAAAATACCGCGCAAATTAAAAATTTTATCCGCAGCTCACGAAAAGACTCTATAAGTATTTTATCTAATATAAATTATTTTACCGGAAGCATTAAACGGGATAATTCCATTTTAAGCAATGCTGTAACTAATTTAAATTTTGATAAAAACACAATACTTAATTTTAATTTACACGACACGGATTTGTCTGCATCTGGTAATTGTAATTGGCAAACTGAAAATGACGGTCTAAAAACAATTTTGCAGAGACAATCGGCAGTTCCCGGAATATTAAATAGACTGCCGAAGTCTGCAAGTTATATAACGTTAATAAATATGGGCGAGCCGGAATTTCTTTTTAACAATGGAACAATTTTATTTAACTCAAGTATTTTAAATTCATATAAGAGTGCATCACAGGCAAGTAAATTTTTATTTAAAAAAGATATAAACGAACTTTTATTTTCATGGATGGGAGAAGAAATCGGAATGTTCGGACTCGAACATTCGGAAGAACCTATATTTTTTGTTTCACTGAAAGATGAAAATAAATGCAGAGCTGTATTTGAAGATATTTTTGCTTCAATATTTGTAGATAAAGATACTTCTGCCGTCGTTGACGGTTTACGAATTCCGCGAATAGAATTTCCGGATTTAGTAAAAGCGCTTTTGCGTAGTTTTAAAATTGAATTACCGCGCCCGTTTTATGTAATAAGCAACGGATATCTATACTTATCACAAAATGCGGAAGCCGCAGCTTCATTTGTAAATGATGTAAAAGCAGGAAATCTTTTGGTAAAAACCGAAAATTGGAAAACCATTACAAAAAATATTTCTCCGGAAACCTCTATTTTTATGTATTATACGGTCGAAGACCGAATTCCGAATATGTTAAAAGGAATAGATATTCTAAAACCGATTTTAAAAGATTATGGGAAAGGTGTTTTTTCAATAAAATTAAATAAAGAACAAAAACTATTTTTTGAATTTTATACGCAAAAAACCGAAACACATTCTTTAGGGGAACTCGCCGCATTTCCATATAAAAGTGAAGAAAAAATTACGTCAAATATTTATTGCGGAAAAAATACATCCAATGTTCCGTTTGTATATTGGGCGGCAGGGAAAACCGTGTACGCCTTAAACCTTGCGGATAAAACTTTGCAGTCATTAAAACTTGATGATAAGGCATATTTAAATGTCAATATTGCAAATAATAAAATAACTTCGGTTTGGGCAGTTTCTGCACGCGGAACCGTTTATAAAACTGACTATCTTTTAAAAGCGGAGTCCGGTTTCCCAATTCTTACAGGCGAAAAATTCGGAGCTGAACCTAAATTTATAAATGAAGGAATTGTTTTGCCTATTTTAAATAAACCTGTCCTTTTGTTTGTAACTAAAGATGCACAGATATTTTTTTCAGACACTATGGGAGCAAAATTAAAAAACTCACCATACATTTTTGAAAATACAATAGCGGCATTACCGCGCTCATTTGACGGCGAAGTTTATCTTTTTGAAGCAGACGGAAAAATAAAAGAGAACTATCCCGTTCAGCTGGGAGCAATTTCGGCAGTTCAGCCTATTTTATACCATAATGAAAAAAAAGAATTATGGGTTGCAATTTTAATGGAAGACGGAAAATTTTTGCTCAAACCATGCAACGGAGGAGTACAAGTTTTTGACGATGAAGAAATAGGGTATTCAATTAATTTAAATGTTTCGTGCAGAGTGCAGCCGGTTTATTCCGCAAATCTAAAAGCGTTCTTTTTAATTGCGGATGCAGGACATCTATACAAAATTAATACGCAATGTAAGATACTTGATAAAATTGCATTAAAGCAAAAAAATGCCGATGATTATGCAATTACATTAATGGATTTAACCGGCGATAAACTTGACGATGTTATTGTGTCCGGAGGCGGAAATGCAATTTATGCATACACATCAAACCTTGCCGAAATTTACGGTTTCCCTGTTGCAGGCAAAGGTGTACCCCGTTTAATTGATGTTGACGGCGATGGAACAACGGAACTGATTACCTGCGGAATTGATAACAATATTCACTCTTACAGGATGCAAAAGTAACTTATCCCATCTTGTAGAAACATATAGTTTTTACAAGATGGTGTAGATATATGCTCTAGATATTCTTGCTGACGATTTAAAATATGTACAAAGCAAACTTGCTTTATTGTACCGATTCTTCCGCAGATGCCGAGTCTGAAAAAATCTCTTCTTCATATTCTGCGGACTTTTTATCGTAATCGGCGGATATGTTCTTGCTTATAATTTCCGTTTCTTCAGTTTCAATATTATCTTGATTTTCTTGAATATCTGTTTCGTCGAGAGCTTTCCGCGAATGGCTTACCGTAAGAGTTTTTCCTCGATAATAGCTGTTATTCAATTTTGTAATAATATTTTCAGCTTCATCCTGCATAACCTGTACAAAAGAGTAATTGTCTAAAATACGTATTCCGCCGATATGCTCGCGGGTAATACCTGCACCTTGAATAAGCAACGTGATAATATCCTTGGGGAAAATACCTCTTTTTCTTCCTATACCGATAAAAATGCTTGTAGACTCATCATCAGGTAAAATAACTCTGGGGCGGGAGTGATGAACTGTTGATGGTTTAAAACCCTGATTTATAGCTCTGTTTGTTACATCCTTTTTTAGTTTTTTGTCAGTATTTACCATAACGCCCGCTTCTTTTATAAAATAAGCGGCAACATAAGACCGCATCGTGAGCGGAACGGCTTTTTTAAAGATGCGCCGATATTGATTTAGTTCTTCGGGATTTTCCCGTGTTTTAATTATTGCAACAACATCTTTTAACGAAGAAATTAATTCATCTTCATTTTCGGGTTTAATTTTATTTGACACGATATATCTCCTAAATTCTTATATTGCCATATAATCGCATTTTAAGCAAGCCCCCTTAAATAAGTATCAAAATAAGAGCTTTCGTCTCTATAGACAAATATTATAAAACCTATATGGTTACCCCCATCCTTATAGAATGCGATCATCTTGATATATTACATTAAAGGTTTTAAACTTGAGGCATGGAATTATTTTCACTTAGGTTTATTTTATTTTTGCTTGCGGACTCTTATAGCTTATTATGCCGTTTACCGTTTTGCTCCAATTTTCATAAATTAGCCATATAACTTATTTAAATTAGACATTTGCGTCGTTGAGAAGTTTACGTAAACTCGCCGCTTCTTCTTTTGTAAGCGTTACACCCTTGCCCATTTTTTGATGATCGGGTGCCCATGTCCTAATGTCGAATTTCGGCGGCCGATCATTCCATGAAACTTCATTTAATTCCATATTCCAACCGCCTTTTCCCTCTGAAATAATTCCGTAGAATTTTGTAATTTCAAACTTGAATTCATCTTGATTATTCATTTAAGTTCTCCCGCTGATATAAATGTTCGATTTTTATATGATATAACATAATCCGTAAAAGATGCCAGTGATAAAATAACCGCTATTGCATAAAGCGTCCAATTAAAATATAAAATATAATTTATAAATATTTGCGGTAAAAATGCGTAAATACTCTCTAATTTTAAAAAAAGGGAAACACTTACGGCAATGATATAAAAAACCGTTTTTGTTTTACCGCCTTTTTTTGCGCCTATGGTAATTCCTTCGCCTCTGGCTTTCATACGCAAAAACATAATTCCGAATTCGCGGTAAACAATAATTAAAAAAAATGGTGCAAAGAGAAAACCGTCAAGCATAAAACAAAACAGCATTGTAACATTTGCAAAAACATCTGCAAACGGATCAAAGATTTTTCCGAAATCATCAACTTCATTATTCAGCCGTGCATAATGTCCGTCTAAAAAATCCGTAAATTCCATATAAATAAAAATCGGAACTATTATTAAAATAGTTACCTTTGGATTAACGATTTCAATCCAATTAGGCAGGAAATAGAGGATATAGATTAATGGAGCAAGTACCAGCCGTGAAACCGTAAAAAAATTGGAAATTTTCATTTGGTTATGATGTATCTTTATTAACTTTTTGTCAAGAGTACGAAGATTTTGTATCAACAATAAAAAAAATTTAACTGTGAGAGAATGAAAGGACCATATAAAGCTATGGATCTTGCAGTTTAATTTTATCTGCCATCAATTTTAATTTTTTTAAGAAAGTTAATGTTGTTTGTTGAGTTTTTATGCGAATTTTATATGAAGAATATATTAAAACCTGTTACATATGGCGAACATTTGAAGAGTTTGTGCAGCCGTATCATATAACTGCATATAGGCTTTCAAAAATTGTAGTACTATCGCAAACTCAAATCGGGAGAATTATAAAAGGTAAAAGAGGTATTACGGTTGATACCGCTTTGCGTTTTGCTCAAGCATTTAATACCGGTACTGAATTTTGACTTAATATGCAAAACGGATACGATATTGACAGTATGGAAGTAAAAACGAAAGAGGCGATTAAACAAATACCATATAAAAAATACGTATTTGCTTAAATTTTAAAAAACTGCTATACTGTAAAAGTAATGAGAGAGGATAGAACGTGGATTACCGGCTATAGAGGCAGGATATATATTCACGTGAGCGGTGTGTTTATTAAACGCTTATGTTGAAGCTTACATAATGCTTGCACGTCTTTTAAAATCCGCTAATTTATGCTATAATACAAGAGAGGGGATAGTTATGACTACTTCAAACAGAAAATATAAGGATTCAGTATTTGTTGATTTGTTCAGTGAAGACGAAAGGGCTAAGGAGAATTTTTTATCGCTGTATAATGCTTTGCACGGAACAAAACTTAAAGATGTAGAAACATTGAAAAATATCCGCCTCGATCAAGTCCTCTATATGGCATTCTATAACGATGTATCTTATCTTGTAGATAACAAAATAATAGTCCTTGCAGAACACCAATCTACGATAAATCCCAATATGCCTCTTCGGTGTCTTGAATACGTAAGCCGCATTTATGAAACCCTTTTTGAATCAAAAGAAAAATACAGCCGTAAACTCTTAAGTATTCCTACACCTGAGTTTTATGTTTTTTATAATGGAGAAGAAACATTTCCCTGTGATAAAACATTAAAACTCTCGGATGCTTTTACAGAAAAGACAACGGAAACTAATCTTGAATTGACCGTTAAAGTAATAAACATAAACCGGCAAAACCGTCATCCGGTATTGGAAAATTGCCGGACAATGCAAGAATACAGTATATTTGTGGAAACGGTGCGCAAGTGGAAAGAAATAGATGCTCAAAACGGTTTTGAAAAAGCCGTTGAAGAATGTATAGAGAACAATATTTTACGTGAATATTTAAAACGCAAGACGAAGGAGGTATTGAATATGTTACTAACGGAATATGATTATGCAACCGATATAGCCGTACAGCGAGCTGAAGAGCGGGAAATAGCTTTTGCCGAAGGGATTGAACAGGGAATTGAACAAGGCATTGAAAGAGGCATTGAAAGAGGCATTAAGCAAGGCATTTCCGAAGGCTCATACCAAACAAAGCTCGAAACGGCAAAGGCTTTTAAGCAGCTTGGCTTTGATATTGCTAAGATAGCCGAAGGAACGGGACTTTCCGTTGAGGAAATAGAGGCTTTATAAGAGTTAGCTATTTTGCAAATAGGCGGAGCAGATGCAAGGAGTTAGGCAAAAAAGAAGTGGAAGTGCCGGACTAATTGGTAATGTGTAATGGATAATTGATAATTACAAATTACCGATTAAAAAGCAGCTCTTTTAAAACCTGCTGATGCCTGAATATTTTAGTAAAAAAAAGTGATTTTTTTTTACAAAATACTAGCCTTGTACGTGAAGTTCACAAATCGCCTGTAGTTACATTTAAAACCCTTAACGGTCTTAAGAGCCCGCTTTATACATTTGATTCCGGAAGAAAACTCCCGGATGCCCTCACCGGTAGTTATCCCGTATTCATGTATACGGACGGCACAAAGGTATCATCGGGCGGTAACCCCTCGAATGCACTGCAGCTTGGTAACACTAAACATATTACTTCTGCCACAGTTAAACCGTATGCTAATGCCGAATTGAAGTTTGATATGATATTCCCGTTGAATATTGACAGCTTATTTGGTGGCTTTGTTACTCATTTTTTATGATAAACAGGATAATAAACACCCCGGTACTGTTGCTTATGCTACTGGTGCTGCTACCAGTACACCGATATGGACGTTTAAGAGCGGTGATGTGAAAGTAGTATTAACCTATGTTCATCCGTATTTGACAAGCGATCAAAATAACTATGTTGCAGCGGGCAAGTGGACATTAACACCAGGTCAAATACAGCTTGTTGTATACGGTAATATTAGCGAAACGCCCTATACCGACAACAACGTAAAGCTGTCAAATGTGTTCCTGTCATCAAAACTGGATTCAACCGGTGGTGTTAGTTTAACTGATGGAACGGCTACTTATGCCATGGTTTTAAATAAGGTTAAGATAAAGTTGGATGCTAGTGCCAGCTGGCTTAACCCCTATGCGGCAACCATTAAGTTGTACCAAAATATTTCGGCTAAGATGGGTAGTGTTGCTGAGGTTAGCGTGCCTGTAACTGCCTTATCTGAAAAGTACAACGGCTATAAAGGCTTTGTCTTTACATCAGGTCGAAATGGTCTCCTGTTTGATAATGTTCAGTACACGGTTTTGGGCGGCGATGTCAGCAAATACGTCCGCTTTATCGAGTAAGGTTTAATTTTTCCTGTCCCGGAATATTGGGATAAAAAAGGGAAGAGGCAGGCTTTGTTCCGCTCTTCCCTTTTTTATTACCCGCACGTCAGCTTGCTGCAAGGGCTGCCTTCAGCTTAAGCCGGATGTTGCTTAGCGTAAGCGATATTATGTATTTACCCTTTCTTGATATTCATTTGTTTCGGTATTTACCAAAATTTTTTCACCCTGTTTTATAAATAGGGGTACGCGTACTACCAAGCCGGTCTCTGTAACAATCGGTTTTGTTGCACCTGATACGGTGTCGCCTTTTATGTAGTTTTCGCTTTGTTCTACAATAAAAACCATCTTTGCAGGAATTTTAACGTCAATAGCTTCATTTTCCCAAATAAGAATATCGTACTCATCACCTTCCCGCAGGTAGTGTTCTTTAGTGCCTATCGTATCGGCAGGCACCGAAATCGTGTCAAACGTTTCCGTATCCATAAAAATAAAGTTTTCGCCGTCTTTATACTGATACTGCGATTTATGCGTATCGACAGTTGCGTCCTCTACCATTTCGGCTGTTTTTATCGTCTGCATCAGCACAGAGCCGTCCCGCAAATTCTTCATTTTAACGCGGGCAAAAGCAGCACCTTTCCCCGGGTTTACAAATTCTCGTTCAACAACCAAATATGGGGTTCCCTTATTAAGCAAAACGGAACCCTTGGCTATATCTCCGCCTCTAATCATTTTTCACCTCAGAAAATAAAAATATAGCCGAATATTAACATTTTTAGCGTTTTTTTTCAAGGATAGACGAGGGGAATTTTAATTGGTAATGGGTAATGGGATTTTTATTGCTTGGATGGCTGTCAATGCTTTTTGTAAAAAATTTCTTGTAAAAATTATAAAAAAATCTACTCTTTTTTTAAAAAATGTGATATAATATAGAGTGTGTTAAACACAATTTTAAGGAGTTACGGTGAACAAGAGAGATTTTCCGAAAGTCCATTTTTATGATCAGGACTTTGTAGACATATACGACAAGACGTGGGCTTTGGTAAACGAATTTTGGCATCCTACGGGAGACGGTAAACAAGGGGCAGAAGGCTTCTTTTTGTATCCCGAATCGGATGGTAATATAATAAACCAATATGAAACTATTTTTTCATCATTCTTTTTTGTTTATTCAAATAAAAATTATACCGCAAATTCCGCATTGGATTTTTTCTATTCCATGCAGGAAGAAAACGGAGCTATAAGATACCGCTATAATTTTGATACGAAAGAAGCTATCTTTAAACGGGATAATCCTGAAGGTTTGGGTATGCCTCTTTTTGCATGGGCGGAATTTAATATCTATCATAAAACGGCAAATAAAAAGAGGGTAAAAGATATAATGCCCGTTTTAATTAAATATATGAATTGGATTGAAAATACATTTAAATGTGAAAACGGGCTTTATAAAAGCCCTATCGATTCAGTAAATATGCCTAATACCCCCCGAAAAGAGTCAGTGTTTTTGGCTGATTTTAATGCAGCCTTGGCTGTAAATGCCCTTTATATGTCTGCATTGGGGGATATTCTTAATGATAAAGATGTAGAGTTTCAATATAAAAGAATGTATTTTACAATAAAAACCAGAATAAATTCTATGATGTGGAATAATGAAGACGGTTTTTATTATGATTTGAACGCTGAGGGAAAACAGCTTAAGAAAAAAACGCTTGCAGGTTTTTGGTCTCTCATTGCAGAAATTCCTAATGAAGACAAGGCAGCTAAGTTAATTGAACACTTAACCAATGCCAAGACGTTCGGGGGGGAACATCCGTTTCCGAGTCTTGCTGCCGACGAACCCGAATATGATGAAAACGGAAGCGGTGCATGCGGCAGCGTTTTTCCCATTTTAAATTTCGTCGTTATTAAAGGGCTTGAAAAATATAACCGCTGGGAACTTGCACGGGAATGTGCAATTAGGCATTTATACTATGTTTTAGAAACCCTTTCGCCCGCTGCAAATTCTAAAAAACAGGGCTTTTTGTGGGAAGCATACTCTCCCGTCAAAGAAGGTCCTGCCCAATGGAAAGGAAAACCCGCTTTTCCGCGAAAGCAATATCTTTTGGCTGTAGGGCTTTCTACTATCAGTTTAATGATAGAAAATGTAATAGGTCTTTCAATTAGTTTACCGCGAAAAACGGTAAACTGGACGGTTCCTAATTTGGAAATTATGGGTATTGAAAATTTGAGCTTAAAGCGGAATTTAATTACCATTTTATCGTCTAACAGTCAGCGCGGCTGGGAAATCCGCATGGAAAGTGAAAAACTTTATTATTTTACCATTAATATTTTAAATGAAAAGAAGAAAACTTTACCTATTCCGTCGGGAAAATGTTCAATGTTAATAGATAAACTGTAGCAGCGGTTACGTATAAGCGATGTATTATAGCCTACCGCTGCAAAAATCGAAATGTGTATAGGTTCTTTACAGTAATCTTCAGCTGCTTTTTATAGCGTTGGGATATGTTTGATTCGTGCGGAGGGTTTAATACCCTGTTGCTGCGCAACGTACGCTTTGCGTCGAGGTTGTTGATTATGCAGATTTTTCGTCCAAAAGTCTTATTTTGGGTTTAATGCGCTGCGAGCCTATCATCTTTTTGCTTATTATAAGTTCTTTTTTTCCTTTCAGTGACGGTGCTTCGAACATAGAGTCAAGCATTAATTTTTCTACAATTGAACGCAAACCTCTTGCACCGGTATTTTGGTCTATTGCCTGCTGGGCAATTGCCGTAATAGCATCGTCTTCAAACGTTAAGGCAACATTGTCAAGTCTAAAAGCTGCCTGATATTGTTTTATAAGGGCATTTTTTGGTTCAACAAGAATACGCATTAAATCTTCTTTTTTAAGTTCATTTAAGGCTACTTTAATCGGGAGCCTTCCTATTAATTCGGGAATAAGCCCGAATTTCACGAGGTCGTCAGGAGAAAGATTATCATATAATTCTGCTAAATCTTTTTCGTTCGTCTTTTTTACTTCTGCGCCGAATCCGATGGGCTGTGATGCGATACGGGATTCTACAATTTTGTCTAACCCTATAAATGCACCGCCGCAAATAAACAGAATATTCGTTGTATCTATTTTAAGCGTGTCTTGATTGGGATGTTTACGCCCTCCCTGCGGCGGAACCGATGCCACAGTCCCCTCAATCAGCTTTAACAAAGCCTGCTGAACGCCTTCACCCGAAACATCGCGGGTTATCGAAACATTTTCGCTTTTGCGCGAAATTTTATCAATTTCGTCGATAAAAATGATTCCGCGTTCGGCTTCTTTTATATCGCCGTTTGCATTTTGAATAAGTTTTAAAAGAATATTTTCAACGTCTTCGCCTACATAACCTGCTTCCGTAAGGGTAGTAGCGTCTGCAATCGCAAACGGAACCTGCATTTTTTGTGCAAGCGTGCGTGCCAAGAGAGTTTTTCCCGAACCGGTAGGTCCCAGCAAAAGAACATTCGACTTTTCCAAAATAATGTCATCTTCACCTACAGACGGATTCATAATGCGTTTATAATGATTATATACCGCTACCGATAAAACTCTTTTTGCCTGATCCTGTCCGATAACATATTCATCAAGATAAGCCTTTAATTCTTGCGGCGTTGGTATGCTTTCGCTGCGTACTGCGGGTTTTAATATTTTATAAGATTTAATGTAACTTTCGCATAAGGCTATACAATGCTCGCATATAGCAATTCCGCCGGGTCCGGGAACTATAAAACGTCCCGAATCTTCCGGTTTATTGCAAAAAGAACACGTTAAACCTCCGTTCAGTCTATTTCGTGCCATCTCTTCTCCTTGTCATAACGCTGTCAATAATTCCGTATTCCAAAGCCTCTTCGGGCGACATAAAAAAATCCCGTTCCATATCGTTTGCAACTTCTTTTTCCGTTTTGCCGGTATGTTCTGCAAAGTATTTAATTGTCAGTTTTTTTAAGCGGATAATTTCACGGGCTTGAATACTTATATCGCTGGCTTGTCCTTGTACGCCGCCCCACGGCTGATGGATCATCACGCGCGAAGACGGTAGTGCAAAACGTTTGTTTTTTGCCCCTCCCGCCAAAAGAACAGCCCCCATACTGGCACACTGTCCTAAGCAAATAGTTTGAACATCGGGACGGATATGCTGCATTGTGTCGTAAACCGCAAGTCCGGCAGTTACGGAACCGCCCGGGCTGTTAATATAAAGGCTGATATCCTTGTCCGGATTTTGCGATTCCAAAAATAAAAGCTGAGCGACGATAAGGTCGGCAGAAACATCGTTAATTTCTCCGTCGACAAAAATTATCCTATCTTTTAAAAGTCTGGAAAAAATATCGTAACTGCGCTCTCCGTTTCCTGTCTGTTCTATTACATACGGAACAAGTGTACTCATTTCGGATAACTCCTTTATTCTTCTTTTGCGTTAAAAAATTCTTCTACGCTCATTTTTTTGCCCTTCGTAAAATCGCATTTTTCGTAAATACCGTTAAAAAGTTTATCCTCTTTTATTTCATCAATCAGATATTCCTTTTGATTGGGCGCATCATAATATTTTTTAATTTCATCAATTCCCATTCCTGCCGTTTTCGCAAGTTTTGTATATTCCGCTTCGATGTCTTCGTCTTTTACTTCAAAATTATGCTGTTTGAGAAGCGTTTCGATTAAAATTCTGCCTTTTAAAAGTCCTTCAGCGTCCTCTTTCCAATTCTCAAAATAAGAAGACTTTGACTGCCCCATAGATGAAATTACTTTTTCCATTTGTTCCGGAGTTGAACGGAATTGATGCGCCATCATTCTCCAACGGGATTCAAGCTCGGCTTGCAGCATAGACTCGGGTACTTCAACGGAGTTTTCTGTTGTAAGCAGTTTTGTTATTCTGCGTTCTTTTATTTTTTTAAGTTGATTGTCTATGCCGTTTTGCAAATTATTACGTATATCGGCTTTGAGGTCTTCAAGCGTTTTATATTTTTCGTTGACATCCTGAGCTAAATCGTCGTCGATTTTGGGCAAGTCTTTGTATTTTAAGGCAGTAATAGTTACTTTAATTTTTTTAGTTTTGCCTGCCAAGTCTTTATTTGCCTCATCTTCGGGATATGTCTTTGTAATTTCTTTTGACTCTCCCTTTTTCATACCGAGAATATCGTCGTCGATTTTGTAAAAATTTTCACCCGAGCCGATTGTAAATACAAAATCTTTTCTTTCGCTGTTTTCGACAAGGTTCCCGCTTTCATCGAGTTCGCAATAGTCTATTGTAGCTATATGTTCTTTTTTAGCCGGTTCATCGGCTTTGCAGTCGGTAACTAAAGCATTTCTTTCCTGCATTTTTTCAAGTTCTTTTTGAATATCGGCATCCGTAACGGATACTTCCGGCAAGTCAATCTTAAATTTCTCAGGCATTTTTACATCTATTTTGGGGAATACGTCATAATGGACGGTAAAAGAAAAATCGGCATCCGGTTTGAGGATGGGTTTTTCATCCATTATCGGATAAGAATACGGGAGAGGTCTTTCATATTCGTCCAATGTGTCGAAAATTTCTTTTAAAGCATCTTCTACGAGGTCGCCCGCTAAATCGCCTTTGATTGCATCGCCGTATTTTGTTTCTAGGACGCTTAC
The DNA here is from genome assembly GCA_938045195.1 of uncultured Treponema sp. Classification (GTDB taxonomy): domain Bacteria; phylum Spirochaetota; class Spirochaetia; order Treponematales; family Treponemataceae; genus Treponema_B. The sequence goes on along the minus strand of CALINC010000096.1, from coordinate 334 downwards.
AGGTACGTGCCCCTTTCTAAAGCCGGGAATTTGCAGTTCTTTAGAATATTTATTTAACAAGTCTTTATAACCTTGTTCAACGTCGGCTTGTTTGATTGTAACAGAAAGCTCCCCATGCGATTTTTCTTTGAGATTGAATTTTTTTTCGTATTCCATATTTCCATCCTTAAATAATTGGTATCAAGTATGCAGCAGTCAAATTCTTTTGTATACTGCAAAAGAACCTTGCAAAAATTGCAGGCAAAAAAAAAGCGATCCGTTCACCGAATCGCTTTAAAAAAGCGGGAAACGAGGATTGAACTCGCGACATCCACCTTGGCAAGGTGGCGCTCTA
>CALINC010000095.1 GCA_938045195.1 uncultured Treponema sp. | reverse complement strand
CTGCCCATTCTCTGTCTTCGTTAAACCCATACCGCCGAACGGATAGGCAAACGTTTCCGTTCCGCCGTACCGCTTGCCTATCGGGACAACAGGTAGCGGAATAATCTGAAGATTTAAAATCTATATATGCAATTTCCCTGTTATAAACAAATGTATTTCCTTCATAATCCAATCTCATTGTATAAAATACATCGTCAAATGTTTTTAGTTGCAAAACATCATCTTGCCGTGCTATAAATCCGCCTATTCCCGTATATTTTCCTGACAAGTATTTTTCCATATCCTCTACCGGAATGTACTTTCTCATCATTCCGGGTTTTACTTTGTTCAAGTCATAAGACTTTGTCAGATTTACAATTGCATCAATTTCCGGTTTTATTTTTTTATATTCTGCCGGCGTCATTTTATTATAATCCAGATTTCGTAACGTCTTTAATCGCTCTTCCGTTATTCCGTGTTCCAGTTTCAGCTTAGTCAACACTTCCCTTGCAAATGCATTCGACTCTCCACTCGAAATATTTTTTGCCAAAAGCTCTTTTTGAATTCCCGTCATCCGCTTTACCGTTGACTCAAACTTCTCAGGGCTTACGTTATTCAGTATATCCGTTAGTTCCCGAACGGTATAGTACTTTTGTAAATCACGGATTTGTTCCGCATTCTTTAACACCGGACCACGATTTGATATATGTATATTTTCCAAAACATCATTTATTTTTGTTATATGTTCTATCGATTTTGCTAATCCTTTTTTCTTCATTTTAGAAAGATTTTCTATAAGCACATCATCCGGCATATTTCCATGTATCACAGAAGGAACTTTTTTCATCGTTTTACAATCAACTTCTTCATGCCATGTATATTTATTTTTCTCTCGCCACAATGTAACATCATCTGCTGTACAAGGTTTACCTTTTTTTGTTCTTAATAAAGCCAATGCTTCATCTGCAAATCATTACTAATTTGTGCTAAACGGTTATCCAAAAAATTTTCATAACTTTTCTTATGCCTTCCATTATGGCCGACAATCAACGAAAGGTTTTTCTTAGACTTTAATAAATCCTCTTTCATCGGCGGGCATTGCAAAAAGGGAAACTGCTTAGTATATTGTTGTTCCGATAGTTTTTTTGTCTACTTCATAGTATTTCATATCTTTATTCCTCCTAATCGCCAAGTATGTATAATTTGGCTGTATTCAATTGTCAGCTGTCCCTCTGGCTTTTTCCCATGCGCTTTTATTCATCATCTGGAGTTAAAGAATCCAAAAATGTATCTATGTCTTGCGCCAAGAATGTGACATATTTTTCTGGATTCTCTCCGTACTCAAATTCATGTGAATAATAATAAATCGCACCTTCCTCGCTAGCTCTTAAACTGTATGCAAAAATATCTCCGCCCAACTCATCTGCCAAAGGCACGAGCCAAGAGGGAAATACCCTTTCATCTCGTATTATAGACCATGTTTTTTCTATTGTTTTTCCTCCTTCACATCCAATTGAGAAAAAATAGTTTACTGCATACTCCCTGTCACTTCCGGCTAAGTGAAATATACTTCGCTCTGGATAACCACCGTTGAATTTTAAGTAATGCTTTTTTATTTTTTTGGGCATGACAACATTGAACTTCGATTCAAATTGTTCCAAATCATCATCTGTCAATGAGCGTTTAGTATTAATAAATTTGTTTTCCATTTTCTTTTACTCCTACTTATATTGTATATTATAATACTTTTCATATTGTGCAACAGCACCTTTGTGAGGATATGTTGCCTTATGTGCATCGTATAATACTAATTGCATCGTACATTCACTAGTTTTGGGATTAAAATTGTCCAGATGATGCCAAGTATAATCTGCATCCAAAGTTTTACGAAGACTTTTAGGAATATTTAAATTATCATATGCCTGTTTATAATCCCCCGTGCGGCTTCCTGTCATTTTAATTTTGACAATTGCTTTCCTATTCTATAACGATTCGATTTTTATGCATATTTGCAACTCTTCGGCTTTTTCTAGCGCGTGCATGAATAATGCAATAAAGTCATCTCCATCACTAGTAACAAAATAATTAGACAAATCGGTAATTTCTTTGCTGATGTTTTTTCCCCATGGCGGAGATACAGTCAAATCATCTATATCCCATATAACCTTGTCAGGAGAAAAATCTTTTAGTTTTTCTTTTATGATTTTTAATTCCTTGATTGCGTCATTAATATGTTCAACTTCTAAGCTTCCGTTGTAAAGCTCATTCATAATAATTGGAAAATCAGCCCCCCATCTACCGTTTTCCAAGTTTCCTGCAATTGTAGAAAAGAATCCATGAAGAAAATCCCCGTTTCCAATTTGAAACCAATAAAAACCAACCTTAAATCCAACGGCCATGAAAAGCTCCTTAATTTGATTTAAAAATAACCGTTACACCGTTATTGGTGCAACGCATCATTTCATTATATACGATTGATAGATTTTGTTGTGATATCTTTTGACCTCTAATATCTATCAATATTGTTTGTTTTGTTCCTGATGGTAAATGATAAATTCTTTTGTTATATTGCTCTTCAATATTTCTAACTAAATTAATCTTTCCTGTTTCTTTTTCTGATTTTTATCGAGTTTCATTTTTATTTTCCTCTGTAATAGAATATTGCATTGTAATCCCAAGCTCTTCCAATTGAACTTGAACTGATTTTAAAAACTTTTTTACATTTTTAGTTATTTTATGTAAAAAATGGATATCAATAATTCCATAAACTATATTTGCATTTGAATATATTTCCTCATACTGTTTTTCTTCCAGAAAATAAATATAAGTATTGAGCTTTTCTTGAAGAATCAATAAATGGTTGTATTCATCGTCCCAATCTAAATGATCAGATAACAATAAGACGATTCCTTCATTATCATCTGTCAAAGCAATTCCATCTACTGTATTATCATCAACTACTGACATATAATCTCCTATTACGGTCTTATTATATTTATATTTGTATCAGGCGGAATTTTATAGCCTTTTGAAAATATACCTTTTCCCTTTCCAACGACAACTGCACCGGTTGATAGAATTTCATTAAAAGCTTTCTTTTGATTAGTTCTTAAAGGTGCGGTATTTGATGATTTATATTCAGATATCACAACTTTATTGTTTGAGTCCAAGCCTATCGCATCGAGTCTGATTTTTCGGCTAGATGCTGTTTTAATCGTAACCTGTTCTTGAGCTTTGCTATAAGTAGATTTAAATTGTGCAAATTCTTGTTTTTCAAATGCTCGTCCTTTTGCTTTATTCTTAGCAAGTATATTGTTTTTCTTTGAATTCTTCGACTTCTTCGGTTTTGTTTTGCCCCTTTTTATGTTTCCATCCTTGTCAACTTTAAGTTGCTCCAGCTTGCCTGCCATACCTTTCCATCTTCGTAGGCCAAGCGTGCCGTCCTGGTCATGTTTTATTTGCTTATTGGATAGCGGTCATAGTCTTCTTAAAATCTTCATACATCTTAAATACTATATAAAAAATGTCATCTAAATCTTCATACGAACTAAAAAATGGAGGCATTATTTTATAGTCCGGATTAATTATTAGCCTTGAATATAAACTCCAAGGGGAACCTAAAAGTAACTCGCCATTTTCTTTAACCACCCAAACTAAATCAGCAGAGCCATCGCGAAGAATAATATGAAACCCAAACGCAAGGTTTCCGGCTTGTTCTTCTTTAATTTTAAAAAATTTTTCTTTTGTATCAAACAATGGCTTATATCCCAAACCTGCTATTGTTTCCATGACTTCTTCGCCGTCAATATAAACAAGCCTCTTTGCTGACGGCGTTCTATCAGAAGCATACTTATGGGATAATGCTTCATAGCGTTTTATAAAATCAATCCTTATCAACGCTTCTTTTATTTTGGGATTTAATTCCGTCATTCTCATTCCTCCGTAAATCTTATGACTACATTATATTCTTTTGCAATATCTTTGTAATGTTCAATGCCGCTTATATTAGCATTTCTTGCTGGTATTTCAAAAATATAATTACCTTCCAGAATTTTTTCATTCAAATCAGGATATGCATTTGAGCTAATTTTTGTTCCAATAGAATATTTTTGAGAAAATTCTTTCAAATATCCTCTGTAAGTTTCTTCTGTTATTTTACTCAAATCCGTTGCTTTTCTTGAGATAATTATCTCCGATAATAGGATCATACGAATCTAGTCTTTTCTCGTTTTTCAAATGTATTTCATAATTATGGATATTTTTTAGAAGCACGCACTTTTTTATTAAGATTATTTCCTCGTGCTACAGGAGATTCTTTAGTCCAATAATCACTTGCTTCTTTCCATTCCAAACGGTTTTTAGAAGTTTGTCCTTTCCGCATTTTTCGCTTTACATATGCTTGGTAGTTATTTTCCTGCGTCTGATTTTTAAATTTCCCTGTATTATCTAATAATTTTGTGTCTGCTCTAGTAATATTTTCAACATCATTGATGTTTTTTCCGACGGCGCTTTTTGCATTCTTGTAATGAGGTTTCGGCTTTTGTTTTACCGGCTCAATCTTGTTCCCGTATTTCAGTTCTCTTATGCTTTGTACTTTCCGGTAGGCTCCGCGTTTCCGCCTTCCAGTTTAGCTTTCTCTTCTTCGAACCAAGCATTT
>CALINC010000094.1 GCA_938045195.1 uncultured Treponema sp. | reverse complement strand
CCCTGATGTTTTTGCACACGGCGGTTTTGACTGCGTGATTGGGAATCCGCCGTATGTAAAAGAGTATACCGATACGAGCTGCTTTGAAGGTTTGCATAATCATCCATGTTATCAAGGAAAAATGGATTTATGGTATTTTTTCGGATATCAAGGAATTCGCTTTGCAAAAGAAAACGGTTTAGTCGGATTTATTGCACCGAATAATTGGATAACAAATGCAGGTGCTTCTTTATTCAGAAACTTTGTATTGGATAATGCAAAGATAGTAACATATACGGACTTCGGCAATTACAAGGTATTTCAAACAGCCTCAATTCAAACTATGATATACATTATGCAGAAAACGCAAATAAACGAGCGTTATTCGGTTGAATATTCGCGGCTGAATAATGACCGTGCCGAACTGTCTGAAGTGCTTGATTTTTTAGCAGGAAACGGAGAAGAGAATATAACTCGATTTGAAGCGGAAATTTCAAAAGAGGTTTGTAAGGATAAATATATTCTCTTTTTGAATAATAAAATTTCTGCCGTTCTTTGCTGCATAAAAGAGAGAAGTAATGCATTGCTTACGGAAGACGAAATTGTACAAGGGATTATAGGTGCTCCCGATGAGTGTTTTATAGTCACCGATTTATCGGTCTTTACAGATGAGGAAAGAGAATTTATTAAACCTTACTACACAGGTTTACCTAACCGATATAGTTGTCAAAAGACCGATAAGTATATTATTTATTTATCAGCACAAAATTTTTCAGATAAGAAATTATCTAATTATCCTAATTTTGTGAATCATTTTAATAAATTCAAAACTGATCTTAAGCAAGCAAAAATAAAATATAAGACACCAAATAAACCTTACTATTATCTGCATAGAGAAAGGGACGAACAATTTTTTAAAGCAGGGAATGAAAAAATTATTTCACAAGGGAGAACTCAATTTCCAAGGTTTTACTATACGACAGAGCCTTTTTATGCTTCACGCGCATTGTTTGTTATTAAAACCGAACGGTTCAATCTTAAATTCTTAACCGCCGTATTAAATTCCAATGTGATTAAGTTCTGGCTTCGCTATAAGGGAAAAATGCAAGGGGATAACTTTCAGGTAGATAAAGAACCGTTACTTGGATTACCTTTGATTGTCCCGACAGAAGCGGAGCAGATACATATAAGTGCTTTAGTTGACCAGATGATTGCCGCACAGGAACAGCTGGACAGTGCAATCTCCGATTCTGATAAAAAATTCTTGCAGCAAAGGGTTGATGTTTTGGATAAGCAGATAAATGCTGTTGTTTATGGGCTGTACGGGCTGACTGAGGATGAGGTGAAGGTTGTGGAGGGGGAGTAGAAGAGACTATGGCTAAAATTAATTTTTCAACATTTTTATTATATGTTAACGATACTTTTGCTACATCTGATTTTTGTAAAAAAATATCAGATAGTAATAATAAAAATGGAATAAAAGAGTATCAAAAAATTCCGTATGAATTTTATACGACATTTGATGATAATGATAGCACACTTTGGATAGAGATAAAAACAGGAAACGCTTACCCATATGACGACACTGTATTCGATACAAGATTAAAGAAAAAATTTCCTAATCCACGTAATCCAGATCAGGCAGAATTACGGAGACAAATCTTCTGTCTGTATAATTGTAATAATAAAACGTTGTATGTATCAAATAAAAATTTCATATTGATTATTTGTTGGTATTTTAGACAACAATCAGGTATTGATAACATATTTACAAGTGAAATGATAAAATCGGTTGATGAATTTTGTTCAGAGATTGCAAAAATTAAAAGTATACGATTAATTTCGAAAAACACACTCTTTTCTCAAACCGATGAATTATTTAAAACTCCATCAGATACATTTGGTCTTGGTAATCCAAAACAATATGAAATTAACGTAACCTACGATTACGTTAAAGTTACAGAAAAATTTAAAAGTAAGGTTAAGGATCTTTTTATAAAACGGCAAAGTACACAAATAGATTCTTTTTTATGTGTCGGAAAAGACACGAACAATTTAGAAAGATATTTTAATATGGAAACATTTGGACAAAAGATTCAACTAGAAATAGAACAAAATGATAAGCATATGTTTAGCGGTATAGCGGTAAAGATGGAATTAATAGCTAATATAAGAAATAGTTTAGGAATGAAAGATGTATAAAATTCATATTGTTATGTGCTGGCTAATATTTCTTATTATATTCTCCATAAGTTATTTTTTTAATATAAAAATAGATGGAGTACGAAGTGATATGCTTACCGTTGTTTCAATAATATTCGGGTTTACAATAACCGGATTAAGTATAATGATTGGTCAGGATTTTTCTAAAAAATTGAATAATAAACTTGATAGTAAGTCATCTCTACAGCAAACCCAATTGCAAACTCTAGGTAAATATTTTTATACTTCCTTTACCATAGGTATGACAACAATAATATTATTAATCGTATCAAGCTTTCTTTCAAATGAAAATAATATATATTCGTTTTTCATATCTATTAAAATATTTACATCTATAATTTTTGGATTGTTTGCAGTCAATTTTTTTATGATTATGTTATTATGGAAAGTATTAATCAAGTTATTTTATGAATCTGCAAAATGAATATTTATCTTATTAATAGTTATTGATAATATGTTATCTTAGTCGTTCAATTTAAACATCAGATTTATTTTTATAGAAAAAAAGAGGATATAAAAATGCAAAAACTAAATGAGCTGTCAAAAAACGAAATTGAAGCTATATCTCATCGGATAGCGGATTCATTTTATGATTATAAGTATAATAGCGATGATAGGGGCTTACTTAAATACATATCAAATCGTGAAAATATGTTTGTATACATACATGCAATCGTTCAAGCTGCATATAATAGCGGCTTACTTTACACAACATCATCAAACAGAGAAGGATATCTGATATTAGCAGGAAACGGACTTGGAAGAATCAGGTTCATCGATGGTATCAAAATGATAATAGCCGAAAAGAAAGCTCTTGGCGGATGGAAGAAAATGAAAGCTTTTATATCTGCGTGCTTTTCGGACGGCAATACAATTGAGACCCGAATGCGTAAAGCTAAACGAAAATTTATCAGAATAGAAGTATTGGTAGTATGTCAGGAATATCAAAATCAAGGATACATGAGAAAAATGATGGACTTTGTCTATGAATTAGCTAATGAAAAAAAGGTTCCTATTATTCTTGACACCGACGATAAGGATAAGAGTTTAAGATATCAACATCTTGGAATGAAGCTTGATAGAGTCCGCAATTGCGGAGAAAAATTTCACATGTACGATTTAATACATGATATTGGTAATTAATCACGGTTATAGCTGTTTTTAATTAATGGAGGTACTTTGAATGAAAGATGCGGTTGTATATATACACGGAAAAGGCGGTTCTGCCGACGAAGCGCTTTACTATAAAAAGTTTCTTAATGACGATTATGAGGTTTTAGGATTTTATTCATGCGGAGAGTTTCATACCCCGGCGCTCTGCGTCGGGGTTGTTGATTATAACTCAGAATTGCCGTGGCAGAACGATGAAGAATTTCAAAACTATTTTGATTCCGTTATTCAAAATTATAATCAAATCTTATTAATTGCAAACAAACAGTATAGGGGCTTGCTTTTCTATGCTGTCCTTATCGAAAAGATCAATCGAAAAAGCATTGTTTGTTTCCCCCATTGTCGATGAGAAATGGAGCGAAAGCGGAACAGCGGACGTAGCGACCCGAACGGAGTGAGGGAAACCTCCGGATAAAATTCAAAGAGAATAATAAGACGGAACTTTCACCAATGGGTTATCCTACGGCAGTCATCACTTTACCGATAAAGTAAATTCCCCAGATTACTCCGCCTATAATCAACAGCCTTACCAGAGACAGAAAAGCGATGGACAATGACTTTCTTTTTATATTTGTATCTCTTTGAAAACTCAAAGCAATAACAGCAAACTTCAATAAAATGCTGATGATGGCTATGGTTAGTCCGTACCGGAAAACAAGACCTACCATAAAAAAGCCGATCTCCACACTTCCAAGTCCCAGTGAAAAACCGATAACAAAGCATACACAAATAGTGATGTCTAGGGCTATTGAGCCCCACAGTATATATTTAATGAGCTTTTCACTTTTATCCATACAAAGTTCCATACGTTTGATGTTACCCTACTTAATCCAAATGAATTCCCTTGGTTTCCAAATTCTTGAGACACTCACGATAATAG
>CALINC010000093.1 GCA_938045195.1 uncultured Treponema sp. | reverse complement strand
GCTATCTTTTTACACATGTTTTCTTTAGTCAACATGTTGTTTTGAGAAAACCATAAGTGCGTAAAAAATAACGTATCCATAATGTTATTGTATAACAAAATTTAAAATTTGTCAATAGACGGGGTTGATGTCTATTTGTTTTCCGCCTAATTTGGAGTATCGGCTTTTTACTTTTATTTATGCTTCGGTTGCCCTGACAATCGGGGCAGGATAAATCAGCAGGGCACCGAATCGGATTTTTTTTAAAAATATTTCTTGTGTCTTGACATGACCTATTGACGTATTGCATATAATTATATATAATGAAATTCCATAGTGTTGAACCTTTATGGTAGAGTTCAATAATATTATAATAACGGAGGAATGCAATGAGAAAAAATGTTTTTAAGCTCTTTGCTGTTTTGCTGGTTTTAGCATTGGTTCTTGGCGTTGTAGTAAGCTGCAATGGTAAGAAATCGACAAAAGACTTTGAAAAAATTGTGTACACTTACAGGGAGGCATGGTCGGTAGGGCCGCTTAACTGGAACCCCCATACATGGGAAAATAGCGGTGATTCCAGTTTTATGAACTTTATAACGACGCCGCTTGTTGACACGGCAATGGGGGACAAGCCCGGAGAATGGAAGTGGGAGTATGTTGCTGCTACGGATGTTAAGGATATAACAGCCACATTCGCAAACAAGGCAAAGTATGGAATTGCCGAGGATGTAAAAGAGGGTAGAGTTTTCCAAATTGACTTAAATCCTGCAATGAAATGGGAGACGGGAGAACTCATCAAAGCCGATGACTATGTCGAGTCGATGAAGCTTTTGATGGAGCCTTCAATGAAAAACTACCGTTCCAATGATAAACGTGTCCGTGATGCTGCCGTTTACAAAGCCGATGCTTATTTTGCAAACGATTTGGCGGGTACGCCCGTTTATAAAGCTTGGGAAAGCGGTGCTCCTGCTGATGCAAAACTCATGTTCACATTTACCGACAACATTACTTTCTTTGGAGGTACGGCGGAAAGCTATTATAAAAACTCCAAGTATAAGAGTTTTTTTACGGTAAACGATGTTGATATTTTTGAGAAATATAAGGATAATAAGTATTTTGACGTAACTGACGCTTCTAAAGCTGAAATCCTTACCATTGCTAAGGCGTTCGGTGATGATAATTCTGAAGCTTGGAAAGAATTCTGTGTGTATGACACAGGCGAGGTTTACCCCGAAACACCTTGGGAAGATGTCGGGTTTTTTAAAACCGGTGAATATCAGGTGGTGTATATTACCGCTCAGCCCATCGAAATGTTCTACTTTTTGACATCCTTAGGAAGCAATTGGCTGGTTCATAAAGAAACGTACGAAAAGAACTTTAAAACGGTTGAAAAACTTAAGGGAACCACCTACGGAACCGACATGAGCAACACTGTTTCGTTTGGTCCTTATAAGATTGCCTCTTTTGAAAAAGATAAGCAAATGAGATTGGTGCGGAATCCTTATTACGGCGGTTACCATGACAGCCGGCTCGAAGGTCAGTATCAAGCAGACGCGGTAATAATTGATATTATCGATAACCATGCCACAGTTATGCAGCGCTTTGGTCAAGGTTTGGTAGACGATGTTTCTTTGACATCCGATGACCTCGAAAAATATAAAAAAAGCGATCGTCTTTATTTTACCGATGAAAGTTATACCGATCGTTTTATTTTTGCCACAAGCGATGATGCTTTAAATGCACGTGATAAAGAAAAGGGCAGCGGAAAACGTATTGTAATGCGCTATAAAGATTTTAGAAAAGCACTTTCTTTATGTATCGACCGCGAAAAATTCTGCCGTGAAGCTACTTCGGGATTTAAGCCTGCTTTCTTCCTGTTTAACGGAATGTACTATTATAACATCTCTAAGGATCCTAACTCTGTTTACCGCAATTCTTATTATGCAAAGAAAGCCATATTGGATTTGTATGGTATGGATTCTTCCAGAGCTAATGCAGATGCAAACTATGCAAAGATTACCGGACGGGATATTGGATATGCGCGCGAACTCTTTACATCGGCTTATAAACAAGCAATTGCTGACGGTGTTTACAAAGACGGTGAAATCGTGCCGATTGAAGTTATGGCTTCTCCTTCGGAATTAAGTCCTCAGGCTATCAAACAGCAGGATTTAATGCAGGAATTTATCGATGAAGGCTCGAAGGGTACTCCGTTTGAAGGTAAAATTAAAATTAAATATGAAGCCGGTGATCCCAAACGCTATGATAATGTTGCTGCCGGTAAAAATATGGCTATCCGCGGCGCATGGGGCGGTGCATACTTCTATCCCTTTAGTACAATTAGGGTTTACACCAACCCCTCTTACATGGGCGGCTTGAACAAGATCCACGAGTCTAACGGCTGGGATCCCAGTAAAGAAAAACTTAAGCTTAAGATCCAAAGAGCGGATGGTTCCGTTTTTGAGGATGAAAGAACATTGGATGTATGGTCGGATTCAATAAACGGTGATGGAGATTTCTCAAAGGATGCTGATGAAAAGCTGCAGATCCTTGCTGCTCTTGAAAACGCTGTTCTTAGGTCTTACCAGTGTATCCCTGTTGGAACATATACTGCTGCAAGTTTAGTTTCGTATAAAATTGACTATCCGACGGATGTATACAATATCATGTACGGCTACGGCGGCTTTAAAATGTATAAGTTTAATTATACGGATGCCGAATGGGAAGAATTCATTAAGAAGAATCAGGGGCAGTTGAATTACGAATAAAACCGTAAATAGGAATTTAACTTACGTTCAATTCACACTGTGATTATGCACTGCGGTTAGAATTTTCATTAAGCGGATTCTTGCCGCAGTGCTTCTCTTGCTTTATGTTCTTACTGTGTGATTTGTCCTGTCTCATTATTTTGAACATAAGGAGTTTATTTTATGCGGACATTTAAGTATGTGTTAAAAAGGTTGGGCTTAGGTCTTATAACTTTTTTTATCATTATGACCATAGACTTTACGCTTATAAAGTTGCTGCAGCCTGAATTGCCTATGATGGGTTTGGAGGCAGAACTGGAAATGTCAAGGCGAAAGGCTCTCGGTTATGATAAGCCTATTATGTACCAATATGGTATCTTTTTAAAGAATATTATTACAACCGGCGATTGGGGAACTTCATGGAAAGTAGATTATCTAAAGCCGGCACAGGAGGTTATTATCAGTAAACTGCCTCCTACTATTATCTTAAATCTGTATTCAACTATTTTTTCTATTCCGCTTGGAATTTTATTCGGCATAATTGCCGCAATCTATAAAAATAAATGGATAGACCATTTGATATCCATAATTGTAATGTTATTTATATCGGTTCCGTCCTTTGTGTATGCGTTCGTATTACAGTATACTTTAGGTTATAAATTGGGACTTTTCCCTGTTATTGTTTCATCATTACATGAGAGCGGCGGTTCTTGGTGGACGCTCAAGATGTTCCATTCTATGGTGTTGCCTATTCTTTCGCTTTCATTCGGTGCGATTGCAGGTTTTACCCGTTCGGTACGGGCAGAGCTTACCGAAGCACTTACCAGTGAATATATGCTTTTGGCAAGAACAAAGGGGCTTACCCGCGCTCAGGCGCTCAGGCGGCATGCTCTAAAAAATGCAATGGTACCTATATTACCCGGTATTATAGCATTTATATTAGGTATAATGGCAGGTGCTATAATTACTGAAAAGATTTTTGCAATTAATGGTATCGGTAAATTATATATTACATCAATTAGTTTATTGGATTATGACCTTTTTGTGGCTACCGGTATGTTTTACACGGCAATCGGTTTGTGTACTGCTATTATTACAGACCTAAGCTACGGTTTATTGGATCCGAGAATTAGGATAGGGGAGAGATAGTGCTATGGATAATATAAAACATATCCCTCAAGAAAAATTTAAATTGGTACAACGGGATGACCAAATTTTCGATGCAAAATTTGAAACAAAGCCGATAGGTTACTTTAAAGACGCTTGGCTGCGTTTTAAACGAAATAGCGCATCCGTTGCGGCTACCTATATTATAGGTGCTATTATTTTATTTGCAATAATTATACCTTTTTTCTCAAAGTATGATTTGGCGTATGCTGATGCAATTTATGCAAAAGTCCGTCCGAAGCTGCACTTTTTTAATAAGACGGGCTTTTGGGACGGTTCCAAAACGATGAAGTACAACGATAAGTATTTGATTTATACTATCGGTATAGGATATGGAATAGAAAACGGTGATGGAACAAAAAAAATCAGTTGGGATGAGGCTTTTGCAGCTTCACCGCTTGTTTCCTTAGGTAAAGAATTTACCGATGGAAAAAGCCGATATAGATATGTTAAAACCGATTCATACCGCGGTGTCGGTTTTGTCTATTTGAATATTACGCCCGAGACCTATAACGAAATTCTCGCATGGCAAAACAAAACGGGAAAACAGATTATATTCCCTATGATAGACACCAAAAATGAATTTGCCGCCCGAGATCAAGCTGACGCGAATCTTTGGTATAAAGTGGATGGGCGGGATTATCCTGTTGATAATGAAGGAAAAAGACTTAGTGTAGAAAAAGTTGCTCAGACCGGTTTGGTTGATAATTATTTAAGGGACGAAAACGGCAAAGTCCTTTACTCAATACCGCGAGATAAAACAATGGTAGGTGTTCGAGTGCTTTACTATAACTATTATCAGCTTTTACATGGGCATGAACCGGCAAATACGTTCGGAACCGATGGTCAAGGATTTGACATTATGGTGCGAATGGCACACGGAGTCCGTTTATCGTTGATGCTTTCTACTCTTGTATCTATTGTCAACTTTATTCTCGGCTCCATTTACGGGGCTGTTACCGGATATTACGGCGGATGGATAGACCTTATCATGGAACGCATTACAGATATTCTAGCGGGAATGCCGTTTATCATTGTTGCAACGCTTTTTCAACTTCACCTTGTACAGACGGGAAAAGTTTCCGTGTTTACCGGTATTCTTTTTGCCTTTGTTTTAACGGGGTGGATAGGAATTGGTGTGCGGGTCAGAACACAGTTTTACCGTTTTAAAAATCAAGAATATGTTTTGGCGGCACGGACGCTTGGCGCAAATGATACGCGTCTTATGTTTAAGCACATTTATCCGAATGCAATAGGAACCATTATTACAAGTGTTGCTTTAGTTATCCCCAGCGTTATTTTATCCGAATCTACATTGTCATTTTTAGGAATTGTCAGCTTTCACGGAAAAACGATGGCTTCTTTAGGAACTATGCTGGGTTCCGGTCAGCAATATTTGGCTACAGACCCGCATATTTTATTTTTCCCTGCCGGTGTTATCTCATTAATGATGATTTCGTTTAACTTATTCGGAAACGGATTGCGTGATGCATTTAATCCGTCGTTAAGAGGAGTAGAGGATTAGTATGGCAAAGAAAACAAAACTGGAAGTTAGAAACGCAAAAATATCCTTTTGGACGAATAACGGCTATGTGCGTGCCGTACGTGATGTGTCTTTTAACCTTGAAGAGGGTAAAACGCTTGCCATTGTAGGTGAGTCCGGATCCGGTAAATCGGTAACCGCAAGGGCTATACTCGGTATTTTGGCGGGAAACGCAACTGTTGAAGACGGTGAAATTTATTATAATGGAAAAGACTTGCTGCAAATCCCCGAAGAAGTTTTTCATCACATACGCGGAAATAATATTGCAATGATATTCCAAGACCCGCTTTCGAGTTTAAACCCGATAGTGCGTGTCGGTAAACAGCTTACCGAGGCAATGCTTGCGAATAATATCGCTCAAAGAAAACAGTCCAAAAAAAATTATAAAGAATTTGCAAAAACCATAACGGAAAATATGATTCTTGCAGGTGAAGATGCCGCGACAGTTAAAGAGAAAGTCAAGGCTTTTACCAACTACATTGCCGAGGGCTGTAGAATGGAGCGCGAATATAATATTGCCCATGATACGGTTGAAACCACCATTTCGTATATTGACGGTGCTAAAATTCAAGTAATAGACCGTCCGGCGGGTGAAGTGTCGCAAGAAATGAAGCGTATCGTACAATATTCCAAACGGTGCGGTAATATGTTCTTGATTCCGCAGGACAACCCCGCTTTTGTTTCGGTTGTAGAAAAGCTTTCTGCGGTAGCCGTAGCATACAAAAAAAGCGAGCTTTCCGACTCTGATAAGGCTGAGGCAACCGCTGCTTTAGACGCTTTGAAAGCGAATTTGCAAAAAGGTATTGAACGTCATAAGCCCGATTTTGTCGCTTTGGGATATTATTCCCGAAAAGAGGGCAAACAGGCTCTTGAAGGCAAGGACATCAAACAGCTTAATGATATGTCGAGAAAACTATTTAGAGAAGAATTCTTAAATGAATTTTCGCAAATGCTTTGCAAGGCAGTAGAATATTCAAATAAAAAAGCCTGCAACAACAAACAAACAGCAATTGCAAAAATTGATGAAGCCTTAAATATATTAAGCGGCGAATTTGATATTAATACGGTTTCCAATACGTGTAATAAGTTAAAACCTGTTGTACGTGATGCTATTGACAAGCTTAATTTGTATAAAAGCGGTTTTTCGTATACATTCGCAAGTTCTATCGATAATGCCATTTTAATTTACAAGATGTCCAAAAAAGCCGAGCAACTGACAGGTAAACAAAAAAACAAGATGATTAAAAAGTTTAAGCTGCCGACTAGCATAACGATTGAGCGTTTGGAAGATAAAATACGCGATATTTTACGCAAACTGAAAACATCCTTTGAAGTCCAACTGAAAAAAGCTGCAGAGCTTGATGCAAAAGCCGCTTCGGAAGGTATTTTGGAATTTATGACTTCGGAAGCCTCAAGAATGAATTATAGAATGCGGTACAGCTTGGCAAAAACCCGTTCGATAGACTTAATGGCTGAAGTCGGAATTGCTCAGGCGCGTCAGCGATTTATGCAATATCCGTTCCAATTCTCAGGAGGTATGAGGCAAAGGGTTGTTATAGCGATTGCTCTTGCTTCCAATCCCGATATTTTAATTTGTGATGAGCCGACAACTGCTTTGGATGTTACCATTCAAGCTCAGATTCTTGAGTTAATCAATAGCTTAAAGCGCGAAAGAAATCTTTCGATTATATTTATTACTCATGACCTCGGTGTCGTTGCAAATATGGCAGACGAAATTGCTGTTATGTATGCCGGTAAAATTGTTGAATACGGTTCTGCAGATGAAGTATTCTATGAACCGGCGCATCCCTATACTTGGGCTCTTTTATCGTCTATGCCTGACTTAGACACAAAAGAAAAACTTGAATCAATACCGGGTGTACCGCCGAATATGATTTTTCCGCCTCAAGGCGATGCATTTGCACAGCGAAACAAATATGCAATGGAGATTGACTTTGAAGAGGAGCCTCCGATGTTTGAGATAACTCCTACACATAAGGCTGCTACTTGGCTCTTGCATCCCGACGCACCGAAAGATATTCAGCCGCCGCTTGTTGTTACCGAGCGAATCCGTCGCATGAAAGAAAAAATGGAAATGGGAGGTCAAAATGAACAATAATGAGCTGATTTTGAGAGTACAAAATTTAAGGCAATACTTTAAACTTGACGGTAAAGACCTTAAAGCCGTTGACAATGTGAGTTTTGATGTCCGCAAAGGCGAAGTTTTCGGTATTGTAGGAGAATCCGGCTGCGGAAAAACTACAATCGGACGTTCTATTATAGGGCTTTATGAAATTACGGGCGGTGATATATACTATAAGGGTAATCATATCAATTCGGGTATTCCGTTTCTAAAAAAAGAGATAAAGCAGGCAAAAGCAGCCGGTGATACCAAACGGGTAGAAGAGCTTCAAAAAAAATTGCGTGCCGATAAAAAAATGATGAAGAACATCCGCTATAATGAGGTTATGAATGATATTCAGATGATATTTCAAGACCCGATTTCTTCTCTTGACCCCCGTATGACGGTTCGTGAAATCATCGGAGAAGGAATGATTATCCGCGGTGAAAGGGACAAACAAAAGATTGATGAGGAGGTAAAACGTTCCTTAAATCAAGTCGGTCTTGTTGCAGAACACGCCGAGCGTTATCCGCATGAATTTTCAGGCGGACAAAGACAGCGAATCGGTATTGCTCGGGCTATCGTTATGAAACCTGAAATTATCATTGCAGACGAACCGATTAGTGCTTTGGACGTTTCGGTACAGGCTCAGGTTATCAATCTTTTAAATGATTTGCGCCGCGACATGGATTTGACTATTTTGTTTATTGCACACGACCTTGCCGTTGTTAAGTATTTCTCTGACCGCATTGCCGTTATGTATTACGGTAGAATGGTAGAGCTGGCGGATTCCGATGAGCTTTTTGCCCACCCGTTCCATCCGTATACAAGAGCTTTGCTTTCTGCAATACCTGTGCCGGATCCGAACACCGAAAGGAACCGAAAGCGTGAAGTGTATGTACCTGCATTGGCTCACGACTATTCTAAGGATAAACCCACCTTTAGAGAAGTCCGTGACAAACACTGGGTATTATGCAACGATGCAGAGTATGAAAAATATACGAAAAGCTCAAACTGATAACGATAGTTTGAAATTAAGGATAAATTTATACTAAAAAGATTTATTCTATAAAATAATACAACTTCTTGTACGGCAGCCTAGAAAATTAATTCTAAGCTGCCGTATTCGTATTTTTGGAAAACCGTATGGGAAATAAATTAGATAACACAATTTTGGTTAATAATATAGAAACCGATGATTCTTCCGATAAAAAAAACAGAGGGAATTCTCTTGCCGACTTTATAATCGCCGTCGGAATAGGGCTTGTAATTTCAGGCTCATATACTTTTCTTGCTTTACGCGGGAATTCCCGCCCTGTTGTGTATCATATATGCAATGGTTTGTTTATTGCTTCCGTATTTTTACTTGGTTGCGGCGGCTTATCTTTGGTGAACAAAGCAGGATTTTTCAATATTTTTCAATTTGGAATTAAGCAGGTTAAAGAAACCATAAAATATGGAATGACTATGAATAGAGATGCCCGCGTTGATACGGATTATCAAGGCTTTCAACAAGAAAAACGATTGAAAAGAAAAGGCAGATGGAGCTGGGTACTCGCCGGCTGCTTATATTTTATTGCCGCCTTTGTTGTGTTACAATTTGTTTAAAACTGCAATTATATTGTTTTCAATGATATTAAACGTATTCTCATGCCTGAGTTTTTAGAGGTATCCTATTAAATATTAAAAATTCTTTATATTTCCTCTTGACATAATATTATTTTTTGTATAATATATAGATGCTATAATATAAATAAATTAACTATATCATTTCATTTTTATATATGATGAAATACGGTATCGGGAGGTAAAATGCTTTTTTCAATAAATACGGGACTGCTTGAAGCCTGTGTTTTGGCACTATTAAAGGCTGAAGATTCTTACGGTTATAAACTTACTCAAGATGTAAAAAATTTAATGCCTATTTCCGAGTCTTCGCTGTACCCTGTGCTTAGGCGGCTGCAAACAAGCGGTTATTTAAAAACATACGACATTCAAGTGGACGGACGTAACCGCAAGTATTACAGAATAACCGATGCAGGTATGCGGCAATATGACCTTTTTACCGACGAATGGAAGTCGTATAAAAGTTTAATAGATAAAATTTTTAAAGGCACCGCCATTTAAATAAAAGGAGAGATTATGACTCGTGAACAATTTTTAGAAGAGCTGCAGGATGCTCTGTACGGATTAACGCAGGAAGATAGAGATAATACACTTCAATTTTACAAAGAATATTTTGAAGATGCCGGTGAAGAAAATACCGCAAGTGTTATTGAGGAATTGGGAAACCCTAGAAAACTTGCAGAAGAAATTCTTTCCGTTCATAAAACTTCGGATAATACCGGTCTTTGTAAAGAAGTGCAAGAAAGAATTACAAGTTTACGGCTTGATGTTACTTCTGCTTATGTTTATATTTTACAAAAAGATTTCGCCTCTGATGTTATAGAGTATAAAACCGAAAATATTCCTCAAGAAGACATAAAAGTAAAAACAATAGAAGGAGAATTATTTATTGAAGAGCGACCATTATTTTCAATGCACAAAAAAATGTTTTCCGATTTTTTTAGAAATGTAAACTTTAATAAGGTTTATGATGAAACCGTAAAGCGGAAAATAATTATTTATATTCCAAAAACAATTTCTTTGGAACAAATCGAATTGAATATTCAATTAGGTTCTATTAAGATTGAAGATTTAAAAGCTGAAAAAATAACCGGTTATACTGCATGCGGTAATTTTGCAATTTCAAATTTTGAATGTGAAAAAATATATTTTAATACCTCGGCAGGGGCGATAAGTCTTATAACCGGAAAAACTGAGATAGTTAAAATACAGTCTTCAGCCGGTTCGGTTAAACTTGAAAATATGAATGCAGAAAAAATATCCGCTTCTACGGGAGCAGGTTCGATTATAATGAAGCATATAGAAGCGGAGTACATTCATGCAAATTCCGGAGCAGGCAGTGTTGCTTGCGAAAACTTAAAATGCAATAAGGGTAATTTTAACACCGGTGCCGGAAAAATAGATATGAAGACTTGTAATTTGGAAGACAGTTTTATAAATGCGGGGGCAGGCTCGATTAGAATTCAAGGACAATTAAAATCCCGTGCTGAAATTAATTCTTCATTAGGCAAGATTGATTTAGAGTTGACGGAACCTTTACATAATTATTGCATGAAAGTATATGCAAAAAAATCTTTTAAGCTGAATGATGAAGTTATCGAAACCGATAACGGCGCAAAAAAAATAGGAAACAGCGATGCTGAAAACCGCATTAGGATTTTTACGAATTTCGGTAAAGTTAAAATAACAACAAGTGGAGAACACTAAATGACTAGAAATGAATTTATATGTGAATTAAAAGAGAGACTAAAAAGACTGCCTGAACAAGACAGATATGAAGCTATAAAATATTATGAAGAATATTTTGATGAAGCAGGGCAGGAACATGAGCAAGACGTTATAAAAGAATTAAAAAGCCCTGCACATATCGCTTCAAAAATCCTTTCGGATTATGCCGTAAAGGAAGCCTCAAGTGCAAGGCGTTCAGCGAGGGGCGGATTACGTGCATTATGGTTTACTATACTTGGTATCTTTGCCGCTCCTATTGCAATTCCCCTTGCAGTCATTTTAACGGTCATTGTGGTTGTGCTTTGCATTGCTTTGTGTATTGCAATTTTTGCATTGATTTTAGGCGGCGGAATTTTATCGATAGTTGCTGTTGGAATGTTGTTTGTTCGGCCCGGTTCTGCGATTATGTTAATAGGTATAATTTTAATTGCAATCGGTACAACAAAATTATTATATCGGTTTGTAACATGGATTATTCACGGAATATCAGCTTTCGTGAAAAAAATATAAGAGATGGAGGTTATTATGATTACTGCATTTTTAATTTTTGTGATTTTATTTGCAATTATCGGTGCCGTATTCGGTTTTATCGGAGGCATCATTGCAATTGCATTTAAACTTGTATTTGTTTTAATTCCGCTAATTTTTGTAGGAGCTCTTATTATAGGAATTCCTGCAATAATAATTTTAGGAATTATAAAATTACTTAAATGATATTTAAAAAATAAAGGAAGTACTATGAGAAATTTGAAAAAACCGATTTTAATTATTCTTATAGGTTTATTACTGATTTGGGCGGGATATATGTTAGGCGGAAGGTTGAAATATTTTTTTCCTGCACACTTTTCAAGAAATAAACGCATTGAAAAATTAGAAAGAAATATTTTCGGTGCTAAAATATTCAAAAATATTTTTGATGACGATGATGATATTGACAATGATGGAGGATATTCTGATATGGATTATGCAGCAGATAATTTTTTTAAAGGTAAAATAGAAATTTTACAAAATGTAAACAGCTTATTGATTACTTCAAAAATAAGTGCAATAAAAGTAGATATGGGGGCGGCTTCCGGTTGTGCCGAATACAGTGTTGAGAATATTAAAAACGAAGATTTTGTAATTAAAGTTGTAGATTCCAAACTGATTGTAGAGGATAAAACTAAAGAAAAATTTTGGAAGTATTCATGGATTAAATTTAATAAACCTTCACCTCAAATAATTCTGCACTTACCTAAAGATATGACTTTTAGCGATGTCGTCATTGATGCCGGAGTTTCCGAAGCCGATCTTAACGATTTACAAACGGAACGGTTTAATTTAAATTGCGGAGTAGGAACCGTGAATATTAATGGGCTTACGGTAAAAACTTC
This sequence comes from uncultured Treponema sp., assembly GCA_938045195.1. Taxonomy (GTDB): domain Bacteria; phylum Spirochaetota; class Spirochaetia; order Treponematales; family Treponemataceae; genus Treponema_B. Next base: position 10,279 of record CALINC010000093.1, on the reverse strand, counting down.
ATGTCGCCTCAACGCCGGCGTTGGAACTCTTACATTAAAAAATATTGATATAACAAATATGACGGTAAAGTCCGGTATCGGTAAAGTTGATGTGGAAGGAAAAATTTTCGGCATGAATTTAATAGAAGGCGGAATAGGAACAGTTTCATTTTCGATAGACGGTTCCGAAGAAGATTACGGTTTTGATATTAGTGCCGGCATAGGCGAAGTATTGATAAATAACCGCTCACACTCTTCTTTCTTTGCACAGCATAAAGAAAAACTGACAAATACTAATAACTTTATTACTGTAAAAGGCGGTATCGGCAACGTCAGTTTACGGTTTTTAGAATAAATGTTCGCCGCTGATTATAACATCAGCGGCATATTTTATTCTTCATTGTCAGTATTAAAAAATCCGCTTATCTTTTTTCCTGCGGCTTCAACGGCAAGATGTGCATCGCCGAAATTATCCGGTAAAGCTTGGAATAAATGCGATAACCCATCGTAGACATGTAATTCCGCATGTCCGCCTGCGCTTTCAATTTTTTGACTAAGCCTCTTGGAATCGGATAAAAGAATTTCGCTGCCTCCGCATTGGATAAATATCGGCGGGAAATTTTCAAATGAACCGAGCAGCGGAGAAACAAGGACGTTGGTTAGATTTTTTTCATACGTATATAATTTTGCGGCACGCAAAAGAGAGTCCTTTGAAAATACAAAATCTTTTTTTCTATTTATATTTAGGTTTTCATCGGCGCATGTCAAATCCGCCCATGGCGACATTAAAAATATAAACGCCGGCAGTGGAAGATTTTTTGTTTTTAAATAATGAACAAGCGCAATTGTTAAAGCACCTCCGGCACCATCGCCTGCAAGAATAAGATTGTCATTATTTATTTTTTCAGCTTCAATCAATGCCGCATACACATTATATAAATCTTCCAATGCCGTAGGAAAAGGATATTCTGGAGCAAGCCGGTATTCCGGTAAATACAAAGCGGAAGAAGACTCGTGTGCAAGCGACGCACAAAAACTTCGATATGATTTTCGCGAACCTGAAATAAACGAGCCGCCATGTGCATACAAAATTGCCCTTCCTGAAACAGCCATCTCAGGAAGCAATATGTCTGTTTTGATTCCTTTAAATTCTTTTTCATAAATTTCCACATGATTTGGAATATGCGGTGAGTAAAAAATATTTTCAAATTGACTGCGCAATTCTTCTACGGAAATTTTTACAGAAAATGTAGTTTTTTTAAATTGCCTCTTTAACTTGTGAATATCACGGAATTCATTTTGCATATTCTACCTCTTTTATATTATATCTTTTAAAATTGATCCAGCTTTCGCAAATTGGCATATATTCCGTTTTGTTTTAATAATTCTTCGTGTGTACCTTGTTCTGCAATTCCGTCATCGGTAATAACTAAAATAATGTCGGCATTTCTAATTGTAGAAAGGCGATGAGCAATAACGATTGTTGTTCGGTTTTCAGCAAGGTCTTCAATAGCTTTTTGAATTAAAATTTCATTTTCCGTATCAAGTGCCGAAGTTGCTTCGTCTAAAATAAGTATCGGCGGGTTTTTTAAAAACACACGGGCAATGGAAATGCGTTGTTTTTGCCCGCCTGAAAGTCTAACCCCGCGCTCTCCTACATAAGAATCATACCCGTCTTTTAAACTTAAAATAAAATCGTGAATGTGGGCGTGTTTTGCCGCTTCAATAATTTCTTCATCTGATGCTTCCGGTTTTCCATAAGCTATGTTTTCTTTTATTGTTCCGCCGAAAAGATAAACATCCTGTTGAACAATTCCTATATTTTCACGTAATGATTTTAATGTTAAGCTCCGTATATCATTACCGTCAATTGTAATTTTTCCGTTTTTAACATCATAAAAACGCGGCAGTAAAGAACATATCGTAGTTTTTCCGCCGCCGGATGGACCGACAAGTGCAACGGTTTTTCCTGCAGGAATATCTATGGAAATATTTTTTAAAATATATTCATCTTTAACATAACCGAAATCCACGTTTTCATATTTTATATTCCCATTGATATTTTTTAATTCAACGGCATTTTTATTTTCGATAATTTCGGGAGTGGTTTCGATAATTTCTAAGAAGCGTTTAAAACCGGCGGAACCTTTTTGAAACATTTCGGTAAATTCCAAAAGCACATTTATCGGTGTGATATAAATATTGATGTATAAAACGTAAATTGTTAAATCCGCAACAGTAAGATTTTCAATTGCAACAAAAAAACTTCCCGCAAGTACAATGCTCACAAAAAACAGTCCCTCCAATAATCTGTTTCCTGCAAAATAATTTCCCATTTGCATATAATTTAAATATTTTGAATGAACAAATGCTTCATTTGCTTTGTAAAATTTTTTACTTTCCAAATCTTCATTTGCAAAAGATTGCACAACTCTTATACCTGCAAGAGAATCTTGTACTTGCGAATTGATTCCCGCTATTGTTTTTCTGTTAAGCATAAAAATTTTGCGCATTTTTTTATTCTTATAAAAACTGAACACAAACATTACAATAGTTATCAGCATAAGAATAAGCGTGAGCTTTACATTGATAAACATTAAGAAAATAAACGAGCCGATTATTTTGGTAAGCGAAATAAAAATGTTTTCAGGGCCGTGATGTGCAAGCTCTGAAATATCAAAAAGGTCTGAAACAATTCTCGAAATCATATCGCCTGTATTATGTGTATCATAATATGAAAATGAAAGTCTTTGGAGGTGATTAAATAAATCGTTACGCATATCGCGCTCCATTCTTGCCCCCATTATATGTCCCCACGAAATTATAAAATATTGCGCAAAGTATTTTATAATATACAGAGCAAGAAGAATTGCCCCAATGATAAGCCCTAAATTTATTATTTCCATTTGATGCGTTTTAAAAAGTTTCACGGCAGCTTCGCCTATGTGCATTGTTTCGTCTTGCCGTATATTAGGAATTTTACGAGTCAAATACCGGATAACCTGCGGAAAAACAAGGTCAATTGCCGACACCGTGAAGGCACAAACCAAATCAAAGAAAAATAAAAATCGATACGGTTTATAATACTCTATAAATTTTTGAAGGGTTGTTTTTTTATGCATAACGGTATGGTACACGATATAAAGGAAAAAGTAAATAGCATGCAAGATTAAATGTCCGCAGCACCTATTGCAGTAATTTACTGCATATTCCATTCAACAGTTTTACCTGTTGAAATCTTCTCACATTTTTAGTAATATATCGGGTATGGATTTTCTTTTAATATTTGTTTTGCCGCTTACATTTTTACTTTACTCGGTATTCCGCAAAGATACGCAAGGAACTTTCGCGGCTTTTATTATAGGTTTATGCGCCGGTCTTGTATCCTTAATTATTGTATCTTTTCTTAACGGCTCAAATTTGTCGGTATCGGCTTCTTTATCAGCCCATATATGGCGTTTCTTTTTATACTATTTTCTGCTGCATGAAATACTTGCCCTAGTAATCTTTTTTTTAATTTCATTTTCGATCTCAGGAGAAGTGTTGACCTCCTCTTTTTCGGCTTTATTCGGAATTTTTTCTTCAGTATTTATTTATATATTTTATAAAAATATAAACACCCCCGACGCAACGGAATTAATGTTATTTCTTTTAATAATTATAGGAGCAATTTTAATTTTTGATTTTGTATTTACCGTTCTTATTGCGAATTTAACTATTGCAGCAGATTTTTTAATTTACCTTATTGCTCTGCCGGTATTTATTGTAATTTCATTTCTAGGCAGTTATGCTCTAGCTGTTTGGTATTTAGCAGGTTCCTCCGCAGTTTATCTTTCAATTAGTTTAGGAATATTTTTTAGCGGGCTTATTTTATATGTTATTGCCTCAAGATTATAAATGCAAAAATTTTAATGCAGTTGTAGTTTTAGGGGCTACGGCAACAGGGAAGACTGCTTATGCGGTACAAATAGCAAAAGAAAATTCCGGAGAAATTATTTCCGTCGATTCCCGCCAAGTTTATAAAAATCTTGATTTAGGTACAGGCAAAGATTTATTTGAATATGGTGATGTGCCGTATCATCTAATCGACATTTGCACATTGGAAAAAGAGTACAATGTTTTTAATTTTCAAAATGATGCTTATGCAGCTTTTAGGAATATAATCGCTAAACATAAACTGCCTATTTTTGTAGGAGGAACGGGGTTATATCTTGATGCGTTAATTCGGGAGTATAATCTTATACCAGTACCGGAAAATAAAGAACTGAGAGCCGAACTTAAGAATAAAACTTTAGAAGAACTGCAGCATATTCTTTTTGTATTAAAAGCTGAAGTTCATAATAAAACAGACCTTGAACAGAGAGAGCGGTTAGTAAGAGCTATTGAAATTGCAGAATATAATAGAAAAAACCCGGATGCCGTTTTATACCTTTGCGAAAATCGTCCCGATATTCGCCCCTATATTATCGGCTTAAAATTCCCGCGGGAAATTTTACGAGAGCGTATACGCTCACGGCTTTTACAGCGTATAGAAGACGGAATGATTGAAGAGGTTGAAACATTGCATAGCGGCGGTGCCTCGTGGGAAAGGCTTGAGAGTTTGGGTTTGGAGTATAAATTTACCGCAATGTATCTGCAAAAAAAAATTGAAACAAAGGACGAATATATTGCAAGCCTGTTTAGAGCAATTTGTCAATTTGCAAAACGGCAAGAAACATGGTTTCGGCGTATGGAAAAAAACGGAGTAAAAATAAATTGGGTACTTTTATAATGCGCTTTACGGAATCTAAATATTATATACACCTTTTTATCGGTTTATTCGAGGGTTTAATACCCTGTTGCTGTGCAACGTATGCTCTGCGTCGGGTTTGTTGATTTTTCGGCAGTTTATTTTCGTCTATACGGTGACTTAACCGGACGTTTTACATCACGGATAGTCCAATCTTCTTCCGCATCGGGGTTGATAAGCGGCATAAACCTTTTGGCTTTTACCGTCTTCATAGTACGCCCTACCGTAATGGAATTATACCACCAATCATATATATGCATATTGGTTTTTACCTTAAAAAAAGTAAAATCAGCCTCTTCAGAAATGAAGCCTAGCGGATCATATTCGTAAAATTTAAGAGCAAAGTCCTTTGTATTAGGGGCAAGTTCATACGGCATCCATTTTTGGGGAATGTAATTATTGCCTATCATCTTTTCATAATCGGTAGGCATACTATATGCCCATATAAGTTTTGTATGTGTATCCAGTGCATATAAATCGTTATTTAGGCTTCTTTGAAAAAGACTCATCCCCTTTGCTGCCGTCGCCGTAAACTTAAAAAATACAAACCGTTTAAGGAATTCAGCTTCCGCCTTGTCCGCATAGAGCGGTACATTGTACGGATGAATACCGTCAATGCGATAATATGTAACATCATCAATACGGTTTGTAATATTAAAAATAATCGTAGTTCCCGGAATAAATTCTTCAAAATATTTTTTTGTTTTATCCGGCTTACCCCAATCACCTATCGGCTCGCACATACTCCAAGCAAATTTATCCGAAGAAAAAAGGAGCTCGATTGCCGGAGCGGAGCCTTTAAACGGCGACGTAATTTTCGACATGTGAATAAGCATAGCCCCTAGCTTTTCGGCAGGATAAATGCTGTCTACGTATTCGGTGTTGCCTGCATATTCTCTTTCGGAACTGCCCTGTCCGCTTTGTGCGGCACAGAGCAGTAAAAATAAAAGCATAAAAGCTGCTGCAAAAAATTTTCGTTTCATAAGAGTCTTTACTTCCAAGAGATGGTGTAGGTTACTTCGACAGTACCAAATGCATGCATATTCTTATCACTTCCAATATATCGGATGGTAAAATCTTTTTCCTCATCTCTTGTTATAGTAAAGTTTTCCGGAAACTCCACACTTACTAAGTTAGGTAAATTAGGTGTAGTTGGTTTATAGTTCCAAGTATCCGTTGCATGATTATACTCAAATATAACAATGCTTCCGTTATAATCCGAAAGATATTTCTTTTTTATCTGATTACCTGTATTTCCATCATGATATTTAACTAGTTTTGTTTGAAGCTCAATTTTATAATTATTATCCGGCAGCTCATCAAAATCTTTTTTTGTAAATTTATTTGATTGTGCTGCTTCATCAATATATAATTTTCTTGCATGTTTTATACGGTCTAAACCGTTTAAATCGTTGCCTCCATAGATTGACCACAGCGAAAGAGGTCCATCTTCACCTATTTTTGTACGTAAATCATATATAAAATATGTATACGGATAATCATCATCCCATTTCATATCTTTATTATAAACGCTTTTTGCCGTAATTGTTAACGTGCGGGAATTAGGAATTTTCTCAAATTCGACGGTTACCGTTAAAGGTGTTGTACCAACTTGAATAATAGTGATATTTTTCAAACTATTTTCGTATTCAAGCGTTCCTCCGTCTGAAGCCCATCCGTCACTCTTTATTTTGTAACCTGCTTCAGGACTTGCAATAAACATTATAGAATGACCCGGTTGCACATACGTCCCCGATGTAATTACCGTTTCTTTATCAAGCAGTACCGTAAGAAAGCCTTTTCCTTTTTCTTTAAAATCGACCTTATACGCCTCTTGCACCGTAATAGTTACGATTGCACTTTTTATTTCGGCTTCCTGTTCTCCATCGGCTTTTGTATTAGTATTTTTTACAACACAGCAATAACGTTTTTCACCTACAGAACTTGTATTAGGTGTAAATTCATATACCGCATTTACAGCACCGTCTATGGCAGTTTCGGTAAGTTCTTCACCGTTAGAGCCGACTTCATACCATTGATACGAAAGGGTGCCTTTATCCATAGAAATAGCTGCTACTGCAAGCTGAATTTCTTTTTCTTCATTAAGTGAAAGGAGAATATTCTTAGGCTGTCCTGTTATTCTCGGTTTTTCTGCATTTACGATAAGCGTCTCATCGATATATAACTGCACAACCTCAGATTTAACTTCAGTTGTTTCATGATTTTCTTCATTTGTATTTTTTACAATACAATAACAATACGCATTTATCTTTTTAGTTTTATCCGGTTTATAAATGTTGTCAACGGCATCGGCAATCGGTGTTCCTTCCCCGTCAAAATCATTGGCGATATACCATTGGTAAGTAATTTTCTCACCCTCAGGAGCTCTGGCGGTCCGTATCTTAAAAGAAATATCTTTTTCGGTATTCAACTTTGCTCTAATACTTCTCGGTTGCGTTTTTATAATAGGTTCCGAAACAGTATACGCTGGGTTTTTAATATTCTCAATGCGGGTCTTTTTTGTTTTAATTTGATCTCTGTATGGAGAATACCCGGGTGCACTTAATTTTTTTTCTGCGGGTTTTTCCGTTGTTTGCCTCAAGTTATAGTTACCGTTTGCAATATTCGTTTTAACCCAGTTATAAATAATAACCGTCCCGTCCTGCAAAACATATCCTACAGGATCGCTTAAATAAAACGGAATATCAGACTGAGTATGCGAATTTCCGAAAGACGGAGCATTATAATCGCGCCAATCACTCGGCATGGTATGTCCTGCAACCGTTTTTTTATTTCCCGGTTCGCTATAAAAGAATAAAAATTTCGAATATGTGTCTATACAAAACATTGAATTATTCAGCTTTGTTCCCATTGAGGCTTTACCGGTAAATTTGCAGAATAAAAACCGCTCTTCTTTTTTTGCTTCTTCAGCCGAAAGGTTGGGCTTAAACCCGTCTTCGTCTGCCCACCGCGAAGCTCTGCTTTTAAACTTATAATATTTTAAATCCCAAGCGGTATTCATTGCGCCGGGGCTGATTTGCGGTCCTTCACAAATTGCAGGGTCATCGCCGCTCCATTCTCCGTTTTTAAAGATATAAGAAGCTACATCGTCTGATGATATGGATGTCATATTTAATATCCACGTATCAAAAATTGAAGCGGAAAAACCGCCCGACTGTTCATTATAATAGTCAAAAGGGTCTTGTATTATTTCTTCTGTAATTATTTTTTGAATATATTTTGGGCGATTGTATTTATCTGTCGGATTATTGATAATAGCACCGCTTGCATCCTTTTTAACGGTTACGTCTAATTTCCATGCGAGATATACATTTTCTTTTTCAGGAACCGAGAGCGTAAATTTTACAGTATCGGAGGCGCCGAATTCTATCTCTTCGGGGCTCATGGTAACATTTATGTCGAAACCTTTAAATGTTACGGTTACGTCATCTTTTGTAATTTTTGTAATTTCCGCCGGAACAACAATAACTTCGCCGGCAGTTCCTACGGAACCGCATATTTCAATTTCTTCCGCCTCAAGAGCCGCAGCTTCGCCGGCTTTCCTTTTTTCACGCGTTACCGTAATGGTTTTTTCAAATTTTTTGTATTGCCCCTTTTCTTCATTTACGATAAACACAATATCAGTAGGGACTTCTTCTTCAAGCCTAATAACTCCTCCGAGTATTTCGATAGAGCGTTCGGTTAAAATATCGTTCCCTATTTTAAATTCGGCTTTGATATTTGCGGCGGTAATTACGGTTTCTCTATAAGGTACCGAAATACTTACGGTTTCGGAAGCGGGATCATCAATAGCCGTTCCGAATACCGAAAGTTTTGTTAATACAAGGTTAGGAGTTTCGTCTTGAGTAATTTTTATTATTGTATTTATATCGGCATATTTTTTTTGATTATGTTTTATGGAGATTGTAAGAGGCTGCGCTTGACCCGAAATAAGATAAACTTCATCACCGTTGACCGTAATATCCAATTCTTCCGGTTTTATTTTTTCCATAGTCTTCAAAGAATTGACGACTTCTATTTTAATATCCAGAGCTGAAATTTCTTGTACATTCGGCGGAACATTTATTATATAATAGTCGGCATTGGAAAAACCGTCATTGTCAATAATCTCCCGCCCTTTGCCGGAATCTGTTTTACAAGGTTCAGCTGTAATTCCTTTAATTTTTATGTCCGTTATATACATAGACGGATTAGTTGAATCTCCGGATCGGCTGTACCAAGCAGAACCCATTACCGGTTTACACGAATTAAAGCATAACAATAGAATTAACCCGCATATAACACATCTTAAAACCTTATTTTTTTTCATAATTCAATTCTCCCAAATCTCAATTTTTGTACTAAAAATTAGACCTTAAAAAGCAAGCCTATGCTTATTCCAAAATCAAACGAATTCATATAAAACGAGTTTATTTTATCTCTTTGAAAATTAATGTTACGTCCTTCTTTTTCACCGTTTACTTTAGCGGCATGTTCCACCTTTTTAGGCATAGTAACATAACCGGGTCTATACACATAATACTGCAAATAGCCGCCAAGAACAAGCTCCATAGAACGTATAACCGGCTGGCAATATTCCACAGAGCCTTTTAGAAGAACTCCGAGCGGATTTATTTTTTTCATAAGTTCATCCGTAATAATAAGAGAGCCGGTTTCGGGGTAAAAATCAATCGTCGTATCATTTTTAAATGTCTTTAATTGTTCTTCCGTAAGATTCGTATATAGCTCATACGTCGGGTGCGGATCAAGCGGCATTTTTCCGCCCAGCGTAAACCCGAAAACAAGCCGATTTCCTAAAAGATACGTTTTTATGCCCGTACCGAAGCTAAGAACCGGCGACATATACACCTTGCAATACACATGAATATCTCCGAGCGTTTCATTTTTTTGCCCGGAAATCTGACCGGAAAAACCATTCCCTACTCCAAGATTAAAACACCAGCCCAAGCCGCCGAAACCGTCATTTGATTGATAATTAAAATAATGTTTAGCATCAAAAATATATATCAGCTCTGCCTCACCCGACATAATAAATCCGAGCATTCCTTTCATAAAAGCGGCTCCAAGGTAAGTTTTATCCTTTTGATCAATATGCGGGTCGGTCAGCGACCCTGAAAAATTTGCACGCAAACCCAGAGTAAACCCTTTGTCAAAAGAGAAAAGCGGCATCAGAGTCAAGAAAAAGCAAAATATAAAAATAGATAGTTTAATTCTTTTCATTAAAAACCTTCCATATACGATAAATCGAGTTTATACTACAAACTCTGCGGTTAACAAGGCTACACCATATAAGCAGCCGAAGTTATACATCCTCATTGGTACATCTTGGAGGTTTTATGCAATTTTGTCAAGGGCGTAGCAAAAAAAAAGCAAAAGGATGTGATAAACAGTTCGGCACAAATAGTGCCTCACTGTTTATCTTTCGAGTTTGCCTCATCGGCAAACGTCGCTTTATTGTATGCAGTTTTGCAAGAGCAAAACTGCGTGAAA
>CALINC010000092.1 GCA_938045195.1 uncultured Treponema sp. | reverse complement strand
TATATCTATTAAACCTGAAGAAGATATGCCCCTACCTGACGAAATCAAATGGATGGATAATATGAAAAAAATATTATTGTCAGGTGATAATTTAGATAAGAAATTTTTTATGAAAGATCCAAAATATCATAAATCAATTCTTTTGTGGAGTGTTGAGGCAACATTTTCATATACCTATAAAGCTTCAAAGGGAGAAATGAGTTTGAATTTAGGATTTCCTGATTTTACCTCGAAAATTGGTAATGCAGAATTTGAAATAAATATATCACAATTCAATACTGAAAAAAGAGTCGATATGAAGACAAAGAAAAAATTAAAATCTCAATTATTATCTGAGATGGATAAACAAAAAACTATTGTGTACAATAAATTCTTAGAAGACATGAAGGGAAAATAATTGTGATAACATATTTAGATGCATATATATCAACAAATTCTCTTCATTTTGTAGGAAATAAAATTGCTGATGAAGGTATTTCATTGTCAAAAAACACCATCGTAATTGACCATAAGTTAGAGCAGAATTTAATATCCTACTTCTTGACTCCCTTTACTTCCGAAGAATTTTATCAATTTTATCATGAAAGTGATTTAGCGTTGAACGAAGTATATACCTATGTTTCAAAAATTTTTGACAATGGAGAACAACTTTATGAACAATCCGTCAATTTAGCCAAGCATCTCTATGAGCAAAGCATTCACCCTAAAATCAAGGGCGGCGAGTTTTATACCGTTTATTTCAAAGATTGTATTTTAGACGGCGAAACGCTTGATGCAGTAGGTTTATTTAAATCTGAAAATAAAGACACCTTTTTAAAAGTTCTACAGGAAAACGATAATTTTAACTTACAGACTGAAAAAGGTATCAATATTAAAAAACTGGATAAAGGGTGCCTTATTTTTAACAAAGATCGTGAGAATGGTTATATAGTTGCTGTAGTAGATAACGCCGGAAGAGGCGTTGAAGCCCGCTATTGGCTTAATGACTTTCTACATGTCCGCCGCCGGAAAGATGAATATACCAATACGCAAAATTTTATGACTTTAGCAAAAAACTTTGTTACACAAGAGTTGCCCAAGGAGTTAGGCACTTCAAAAACCGATCAAATTGATCTTTTGAATAAATCTTTGGATTTTTTTAAAGATAAAGACACTTGTGATATTGATGACTTTACCAATGAAGTTATGATTGAACCCGATATCATTGAAAAATTCCATCACTACAAACAACGTTGCGAAGATGAAAGCGGCACATCAATAAACAATAGCTTTTCTATTTCCGAAACCGCACGAAAAAAACAGCAGCGATCGTTCAAACGGGTCATCCAACTGGATAAAAAAATCAAAATCGTTATCGATGGTAACAGTCAAAACATCGAACAAGGTACGGACAAAAAAGGTAAATTCTACAAAGTGTATTACAACGAAGAAAAATAGAACTTATTGTATACGTATATTGCTCATACGATATCCAAACTAAGATTATACAGATTTCACAGAAGATGACGGTTCTGACATAAGCTCGTCTGCCGTGCATATTCTTGTCACGGATACCGCTGGTTCCAAGCGAACTCATGTTCAGCAGAGTCTCAAATGTTCCTTTCTCAAACGGACAAGGATGTCCGTGGTTCCACACAGCAGCGATGTTTTGACGTAAGGCAAAACTCGCCGTCAAAAATGTACAAGGATGTACATTTTTGACGGTGCGTGAGGGATTGCAGCGGTAGCCTTTTTGCCGTTGATATGCAGCAAAAGCAGTTTTCGACGTGAGGAGAAACACTGTTTCTATAATGCAGTAACGGCAAAAAGCTACAAGCGAAAAACCCGACGGTTTACGCCGCGGCACATAATTGTGCGGCGTAAACCGGCACGCCCGAAATCATACTATTATAATTAAAAAATATAATTTTGTTCATTTACGTTCCCCCCACTTATGCTTGCAGTTAAAATATATCGCAGGAAGACAATATTTCGTTTGTTGTACGGACAGCGGACGGGAAAATGATATAGAATTGTAGAAATGGGGGAATCGCTATGTTAAAAACGGTACGGGATTTTATCAAGTTGATGAGAGGGCAAAAAAGGGCACTGTATGCTTCGCTTGTGTTAAGTTTTTTTGACGGCTGGCTGATCGTGGTTCCGTTGATGACCGCCTTTCATATTACTGCGCGGATGCCGGAATTTAATCCTACCGTTACGGAGGCGTTAACAGCACAAGAAATGATTCGCTATTCGCTCGTTATGTCGGCAAGTATTCTTGCACGCATTGTGCTGCGCTATCTTGTTTCGTATTTCCGTTCGGGTGCGGGGTATAAGTGCATGGCGGAAGAACGCAAACTTTTGGGTAAGGAATTACGAAAAGTTTCGCTCGGCTTTTTTAACGAAAAGAATGTAGGCGATTTGGTTTCGACGATTACTTCCGATGCGGCGTTTTTGGAAATAGAAGGCATCGGCGTTATTGAAAAAGTTGCGGTCGGCATTCCGACCTTTGTTATCGCACTGATTATCTGCCTCTCGTTCGACTACCGCATTTTCTTGTTGGTGCTTGCGCTGCTCATTCCGACGTGGTTTGCCTACCGCTATCTTGCCACACGGCAGGATGCGCTCAATCTAAACCGGCAAAAATTAATCGGAGCGGTAACGGAAGACACGATTGAATTTATCAAAGGACTGCATGTACTGAAAGCCTACAATATGGCGGAAAAACAATTTTCCAAAACGCAAGAATCATACGAAAAGCTCCGCGCCTTTTCCGTACGGGGAGAGTTTGTGCATATTCCGCCGATGGGCATCTATCAATTATGCTTCCGCCTGATTACTACGGGCATCGTATTTCTTTCGGGGTTTTTTCTGTTACATAAGGACTTTACATTCCCGCAAACATTTTTGTTGATGCTTGCTTCGTTCAGCCTTTTTACCGGTGCGGAAGCGATGGGCATATTCAGTATCTTTTCCAAGATGACGCAGCAGTCCATCGACCGGATGAATCAAATTAAGAACATTCCTAAAATGCACGATTTGATATGTGCGTCTAACATCACGCCGGAAGAATTGAATCAATTCGATATTTGTTTTGAGCATGTGGATTTTGCATACAATAAAACGCCGGTATTGCGAGATGTTAGTTTTTGCGTACCGGA
>CALINC010000091.1 GCA_938045195.1 uncultured Treponema sp. | reverse complement strand
CGAAATCGGAACGACTTTTCTACTGTGCCCTGATCGGATATATCTTTTATGAAGCGCCGGAGGAAGAAAAGAATTTTGCCAACTTTCACAAATAGAAAACGCTGCAATCTCAAAAAGATTACAATGCTTCTCAGTTCAAATTTCATATTAAGTTGTGTGGGGGCGTTCATTGCCCTTTGTTTCGATTTCCTTAACCTCTTTTGCAGTAGCGGTAACTATTCGGGATCCCTTGTTGCTGACTTCGAGCAGGCTATCAAGCCATCTGCTCTGCGTTAATTTGTCTGTTTCCTCATTGGAAAAAAAAGAATGTGTCTACCGAAATATCTAAAAGAATGACAGGCTCATAAAAGAGTTGTAAGCTTGGGTGCTGTCCACTGTTCTCAATGGATGCAATATCGGGGAGATATTTTCAGCTCGTTCGCTAATGCGTTTATTGAATGTCCCTTTGCTTTTCGTGCTGCTTTTATAGCTTGACAATATAAGCGAATAGAGATATAATAATTAAGAACCGACCGTTCGGTTTTTAACTAGGAGGATTGCTATGTCTAAAAAATACAACTCACAATCAACTATTGATGATATATTATCCGTCTCGGCAAAATTATTTTTAGAAAAAGGCTTTGACAAAACAAGCATGAATGATATTGCCACTACTGCCGGAATATCAAAAGGAGCAATATATCATCATTTTCAGTCCAAGGATGCAATTATTAAGGCTGTTACAGAAAAAAAAGCTCAAGTTATCAAAGAAACTATGAATAACTGGTTATCTGAAATGAACTCCTTAAATGGAAAAGAAAAGTTACAAGCCATTTTGGAAAAAAACCTTGATAGTCAAGAGACACACTACTTAGATGATGTGATGAATACCCGTATGAAAAGTGCCGAATTTGTTTTAGCTTATATGCAAGACTGCGTTTGTAAAGACTCACATTTAATCTCAGAGATAATAAAGCAAGGCATATCAGACGGTTCACTTGCCACGGATTACCCCGATGAATGTGCGGAAGTTTTTTTACTATTAATAAATGTATGGTGCGACCCTGCTGTTTTTAGTTGCAATGCTGATAAATTATTGTTGCGTTTGAAATTTTTACAAAATATGATGATGTCTATCGGAATAGATGTGCTGACTGATACTATTATTCAAAAATCAACAGATTTACTACATAGACTGTATCCTCAAGGAGAGTAAAATAAATGAATATAAATTTAGCAGTAAAAACTGAAAACATCACGAAAACTTTTCTTAGCCGTGAAGTCCTCAAAGATTGCAATATCCATGTGGAAAAGGGAACAATTTACGGGTTTTTAGGTGCAAATGGGGCAGGAAAAACAACATTATTTAAGATAATATCTGGATTACTTACCCCAACCATGGGCAACGCACAGGTTTTAGGTATGAGTGTAACTTCTGAGCGTAACAAAATATTATCAGAAATTGGAACAATTATTGAAACACCTATCTTTTATGAACATCTATCGGCAATGGAAAATTTGAAAATTCATCTTGCTTATATGGGGAAAACAAATAGCGATATAGCTTCTGTATTGTCAAGTGTAGGTCTAAATAACATAAATGAACAACCTGTTTCCACCTTTTCTTTAGGTATGCGCCAAAGACTTGCTATCGCAAGAGCGATTATTCACAAGCCTAAGTTGCTAATTTTAGACGAACCAATTAACGGGCTTGACCCTGTGGGGATTAAAGAAATACGAGATTTATTCATAGAACTTGTGAAAAATCAAAACATGACTTTATTGATTTCCAGTCATATATTAACGGAAATAGAGCATATAGCCGATACAATCGGAGTAATCGTAAATGGAACTATTGTAAAAGAAGTCTCAATGACAAAAATCAAAGCAGAGTGCCCCTCTGGTCTTGAAGACTATTTTATTGATATTATGAATGGAGGGGAGAACAAATGAAAACTCTCATTCGATTAGAATTAAGAAGAACTAATTTTCGCACTTACGTTATTTCCGCACTTATTATTGCTGTAATAATGTTAGGCTTTCTATACCTTTTCGCATATGCCCCTATGTTAGAGACAAATGATGCAGATATGAAAATTTTTTCGGGATATGAAAATCTTATTCCTTTGTACGGTGTTTTGAATATGACGGTATTTTGTGTATTGGCTGCTGTTATATATTCAAAAATTATCATTGAGGAATATTCAGGGAAGCGCCCTATTTTACTTTTTTCATACCCTATAAACAGGAAGAAAATCATGCTATCCAAACTTTGTATTGTATTTGTCTTTACTGTTATTGCAATGTTTATAAGCAATTTTCTTATTTTTATTATATTCGGTGTGAGCGAAAAATTTTTACATCTTGTAAGTGGAGATTTTACATATTCTATTATGTTTCAAGCAATTGAAACTACGCTCATTATGTCACTCAGCGCCGCAAGTATAGGGATTATAGCTGTAGGAATTGGGTTTATAAAAAAATCTGTTCCGACCACTATTGTTTCAGCTGTACTCATTGCATCATTGATGTGTAATATCGTTGCAAATACAACTTCAAGCAAGATAGCAATGTATATATTCGTGGCAGTGATGATATTAATTGGGATAATGTTTTCTGCCATTTTAATGAAAAAAGTGGAAGTTATGGAGGTTGAGTAGATGGAAAAAGCAATAGAAACAGCAATAGATAATGGATTAGAAAGCATATCATCTGAGCTATATATGTTTAGTGTGGGAATAGGAATTGTACTTATCATGTTGGCGATTGTTCTTTTTCTTGTAAACAGAAAGTCAAAAGGAAGAAAGGGAATAACTATTGCAGGCTTAATATGCCTTGTAATTGGTATAGCGGCCGTTGTAAGTGGATTTATACAGATGTAACAGTAACAATTAGAATAACAAAATCTACCACTCTAACGGGAAATAAAAACCGTTGTTGTAGTAACAAAATAGTTTTGCTCAAAATAGTATCGACTTATCTTAACAGCGGTTTTGAAATAAAGATCAAAGCCGCTGTTTTCCTTTTTAAAAATTGAATTACAGAGGATGTATTAAGGTTAACATTTTTTAAGGACCTGGCGGCATCAAAGGAGGTATCGTCGTATATATTTTCTATCAATCTAATTCCATATTAAAAAAGGCTGTTTCTATTCAGTGGATGTTTCTTTGCCTATATCAATAAACAGTTAAATATTGTCAATATAATAGTCTTTTCATGTCCGTTCCCGGCTGCTTTATGCGGTCGGGATTTTTTGCGTCCGCAAAAACTTTTTTTCAAAAATATTCGCTTTTTTTTGGCAGTTTTCATCTGCCCGTTGTTGAGGGTTTACGAAAGGGGAAATTCTACC
>CALINC010000090.1 GCA_938045195.1 uncultured Treponema sp. | reverse complement strand
CTTGAAAAAATATTTTTCGGGATTTGATAATCCCTGCAAAATATTTTTATAGGAGTGTAGATTGAAAAAGAATACTGTACTGGCAATTGTTTTGTCGATGCTTGTTTTCGGTGCCTGGATGTATATTCAGCAAAAATATTTCCCTGTTGAACATTCCGTTCAGCCTAAAACGAGCATATCAAAAACCGATACTGATGTTCCGGCAAATACATTTTCTCAAAATGAAGCCTCAGTGGTAAATATTACTTCGGCTGATACTGCAGGGCAAACTATTCCCGATCGGGAGCAAACATATATTGTTGAAACCGATTTAGTCCGTGCTGTTTTTACAAACAAAGGCGGAGATCTTATTTCGTTCAAATTAAAAGAGCATGCTTCGGCGGGCAGCGATGAACGCGTGGAAATGATAGAGAATTTGAGCGATACCGAAAGGGCGTTATCATTAAGTTTCGGCGGAGCTGAAGCTGCGCCTATAGACCTGCTTTTTAACGTTAAGGAAGAAAATCTTTCGGACGGGAAAAAGATTATCGGTTTTTATCGGGATATTTCCGTAAAAAATGCCGCCGATGGAAGCGAAACCATCTTTACGTTGGCAAAACGCTATACGTTTATTCCCGGCGACTATATGTTTACCCTTGAAGTCGTTGTTGACGGAAAGGACGGCGGCGGCGGAATGAGGGGGCTTTCATTTGGAGATGAAGCCTATACCTTACGAACCGCTCCGCAAATCGGTCCCGAATGGAAACAAGGTCAAGATAAATACGAATATCGTTATTTTTCCTATTTTTCGGGTGATAAGAAAAAAGTAGAAAGCGGAATTTCTGCCGGAAAAACAAAGGTAATTACCAATTTGGCTTCTTGGGCGGCTGTTTCGGGCAAATATTTTGCTTTTATAGTAGTTCCGAACGATCCGATTAAAAAAATGACTTTTTCCGGCTTTAAGCATGAAAATAAAGCCGTTCAGAATTCTCAAATTTTTATTTCACGCCCCCCCATTGCAGGAAATATAGCGCATGATGTATATAGAATTTATATCGGCCCCAGTTCAGAGAAAATCCTTAATATTTATAACTCGCCGTTAACTAATAATTACGGCTTTGAGAATTTGAGAATAGATTCCATTGCGGCTTCAGGCGGCTTTTTATATCCTCTGGAATGGCTCTTAAAAAATGCAATGGAATTATTATATAAACTTATTCCTAACTGGGGTGTTGCGGTTATACTGCTTACAATTATAATGCGCTTGCTATTCTTCCCGCTTACTAAAAAAAGCTCGGAAAGCACAAAAAAGATGCAGGAAATGCAGCCTCAAATTATGGAAATTCAAAATAAGTACAAGGGTAATCCGCAGAGGATGAATGCGGAAATGGCAAAACTGTATAAAGAAGCGGGTCATAATCCTCTGGCAGGCTGTTTGCCCATGCTTATTCAAGTTCCTTTTTGGTTCGCTATGTATAGGCTTTTTAATAATTATTTTGAATTCCGCGGGGCAAGTTTTATTCCGGGTTGGATTCCCGATTTGTCTGTTGGCGACAGTGTTTTGAAATTCGGTTTTACAATTCCGCTTTTAGGCTGGACTGATTTGAGGATGCTTCCGATAATTTATGCTGCTTCACAACTTTTATACGGTAAATTAACCCAAACTCCCGGTCAAACTCAGCAAAATCCGTCTATGAAGATAATGCTTTATTTTATGCCAATATTCTTTTTCTTTATTCTTTATAATGCACCGTCCGGATTACTGCTGTTTTGGGCTTTATCCAACGTGCTTATGCTTTTGCAGCAGGTTATTATAAACAAATCGATGAAAGAAAAACAATAAAAAATATGTAACGGTTTTTATACAGGAGAAATTTTATGACTTATGAATTTGAAGCAAAAACGGAAAGAGAGGCTATAGAACTTGCCGTTTCGGAATTGGGGCTTGAAAAAGATCAATTTGACGTTGAAATTTTGGAAATTCAAAAAAATTCTTTATTTAAAAAAGGATATGCAAAAATTCGTGTGCATGTAGATGAAAACTTACGCAATATTCCATTAAGAGAAAATACGGCTGCGCCGGAAGACGATCCCGGCTGCAATGATAATTGCCCTGAGCCGAAACAAATTTCCGGTGAGGCGAATGAACGGACTAATCCCGAAGTTATTGCAGAGGGAGTTGAAAAAACTAGAGTTTTTATCGAAAATGTTGTGCAAAAAATGGGATATGATTGCAAGGTTTTAATGCTTTCGGCGGATAAAAAACATTTTGCATACAGAGTTGAATCTAAAGATGCTGCCGTTTTGATCGGTAAAAAAGGTAAAAATTTGGATTCAATTCAGCTTTTGGCAAATGTATATGCCGGAACAATAGGCTGTGCCTATGCCCGTATTTCGGTAGATTGTGAAAGTTATCGAATACGCCGTGAAGAACTGCTTGTCAGAATGGCTTATGATACGGCTGATAAAGTGCGCACAACAAAGCGTTCCCGTCTTATGGAACCGCTTAATCCCTATGAAAGAAGAATTATTCACACGACATTAAATTCTATCAGCGATATTGAAACCAAAAGCGAAGGAAGCGGTTTATATAAACAGGTACGCGTACTTTATAAAGGGTTTTAATGAAGAAAATAACGGCTATACTTTTTTTGCTTTTTGCCGGTTTGATTTTCGCCGGTTTACTCTTTGCGTATGATAGCGGAGCCATCGGAAAAACTGCGGCTGTGAAAAAAGTCCTTTTACAGATTTTAGATGAAAAAAATGCAGGAATTCTTGCGGAAGAGGGCGTAATTACGTCATATAAATATAAAACCTCCGATATGAAACCTGTTCTCGCTCCGTTTTCGCCTCTTGTAACCGACATATCTAAATCTTTTAATGAGGAGAAAGACAGTAATTTTAAACCGGTTTTTTTAATGGAACAGCTTTATCTATATAAAAAAGATAAAAATATACAGCGGGATATTTCTAAAATATTAAGGCGCATTTCCGCTCTTGAGGGCGTGGAATATTATTCTCATTCCAGAGGGAAAATGCGTACCTTGTATGCAAAATCTTTTGCGGTAAAAGAAGTTAAAAACGGCAAAAAAACGGACTATGAAAAAATCCCCGACCCGCTTGAAGTACCGGCAGAAGGGTTAACGGTTTTGGTGAGGCAGGAAGACTTAACTTTCGGGGATAATATATATCGCTACGAATATTTTACCGACGGTAATTCCTGCGGAATGGTTTGCCGTAATGCGGAAACGCTGAAATATTCTATTTTTAAAGTAATTTCACCGGAGCAATTACGGGTTGTGCTTGCGGTACACGATTTAGACGGGTGTCTTGCCGTATATTGTGCTACTGCCGCCGATTTTGCAAGGTTTCCGGGTCTTGAGAAAAAATTGAAAAATTCTTTTTCATCCCGCTCTGAAGCTCTCTATAAATGGTTTATTCGGGAGTATGAAAAAGAAACGGACTAGTGGAGAGGTGCTAAAATAAATATGAAGAAAATATGGATAATTATTATCGGAACAATTTTTATTGTTGCAGTATCGTCAGTGGTGGCTGCAGTTATTATAACAAATGCTTCCGTAACAGGAGAAACAAAAATGAATGCAAAAGAATTAACCGAAATTGGAGTGCCGGCAGAAGACGGTTTATTTGCCGTAATGGACACCGATAGGGGGCTTATTGTCCTGCGTCTTTATTACAAAGAAACGCCCCTTACGGTTTGTAATTTTATCGGTCTGGCAGAAGGAACCTTGGATGCCGCAAAAGGGAAACCGTTTTATGACGGTTTGAATTTTCATCGGGTAATTGCCGATTTTATGATTCAAGGCGGTGACCCTGATGGGAACGGCTCAGGCGGACCCGGTTATAGATTCCCTGATGAATTTGCCGGCGGGTTAATGCATGACGGCCCCGGTGTTTTGTCTATGGCAAACGCAGGACCCGGTACAAACGGTTCGCAGTTTTTTATAACCCATGTTGCTACTCCGTGGCTTGACGGTAAGCATACCGTTTTCGGTAGAGTTGTTGAGGGACAAGATGTGGTTAATGCTATTAAGCAGGGCGATAAAATAAAAACAATCAAAATAGTCAGAAACGGCAAAGAGGCACAAGATTTTAAAAGCGATCAAAAGGCTTTTTATACATATCTTTCCGAAGCAAAAGAAAAAGAAATAAAACGCGCCGAAGAGGCTTTAAAAAAGATGGAAGAATTGATACGTTCAAAATATTCATCTGCAAAAAAAGATGACGACGGTGTATATTATTTTATTACAAAAGAGGGTTCCGGTGTTCAAGCAGAAAAAGGTAAAACTCTTAAAATGAAGTACAAGGGTTCCCTTTTGGAAAGCGGAAAAGTTTTTGACGATTCCGATATGCACAAGCCTTTGGAATTTGAAGCTGGGATAGGCCGCGTTATTTCTGGTTTTGACAGCCAATCTTTAAAAATGAAAACAGGAGAGAAGAGAACTATTATTATTCCTCCTGAACTGGCTTACGGGTCTGCCGGAGCGGGCGGCGTAATTCCTCCCAATGCTTATCTTGTCTTTGAACTTGAATTATTGGAAGTTAAATAAAAAACGGTAAAAATTGCCATGTGGTGGGTTATTGAAAATCCGTGCAAGCCGTCTTGTCTTGCAGATAGGACGGCTTGGAATTTTATGCTTTAAGGATTTTATGATATATGGATAAGGCAAAGAAAAATTATAATTTGCGGATAAAACAATTATATAAAATAGCAATTTTTTCTTTTTTGTTTTTATTTGCAGTAATACCTCTTTTTTCTGAGGATGATGTTTTTATTTTTTATCCGCAGCCGGATGTAATTTCTTCCAAATTTATTACGGGAATAGTTCAAGATTCTTATGGACGTATGTGGCTCGGTACAAAAGACGGGCTGGGTTGTTATGACGGCATAGCTTATAAGAATTTTCAATATATTCCGTTTGAAGCGGACGCGATGCATTCTTCGCAAGTTCAGTGTCTCTATAAAGACCCCTTTAAAACCGAAAACGGGGGAGATGTTTTATGGGTAGGAACTTTCGACGGAGTTGAAAAATTCGATGTTACAACAGAAAAATTTACTCATTACATAGTAAGCGATCCTGTTGTATGCTGCGTTTTACGCGATTCAAAACATAGGCTCTGGGTAGGAACTCTCAACGGTTTAAATCTTTTGGATGAATCAACCGGAATTTCGAGAGTATTTATTTCCGAATCGATTTCTTCATATATTGGAAATAATACTATCCGCAATGTATATGAAGACGCTCAGGGTACGATATATGTTTGCACGTATGACGGTCTATGGGAATACAATGAGCAAAAAACCGTTTTTGTAAAATCTTCTCTTATCGGAGAAAACGATGCAGGCTATAACGGAACGGTATATAATATTTTTCAAGACGGTGAAACCTATTGGATTTCCGTGTGGGGTAAGGGCTTATTACATGTAAACCCGCACACCGGAACAAGAGAGCTTTTTTCTTTTTCGGATAATAGAATTTACTGTATGAATCCCGATTTTTCGGAAAACACCATACTTGCCGGAACTTGGGGCGGCGGGCTTATCAGCTTTAATAAGGAAACCCATAATTTTAAAGAATACACTGCAAATATGAAAGTGTTTAACATGGGCAATGATTATATTTTTAACATATTTATCGATAATTACGGTTCCCTTTGGATAGGTACTAACGGGGGCGGTGTTCGTATTTATGATACAAAGCGGATGTGGTCAAAAATGATTCTTCCGTCGGAGATAACAATCAGCGGCAGAGAAAATTCGGTTTCGCATATTGCCGCCGATAAAAACGGTAATTTGTGGATGTCTCTTTTAACAAACGGTATTGTTTGTTTTAATACAAAAACAGGTGAACAGAAAGTTTATAAATCCTCCGGAACGCCGGATTCAGACTTAATATCCGATTCGGTTTTCTGTATTGATATAGACAAAGCAGGGAATATTTGGGCGGGCACAACTGAGGGGCTTTGTAAGTATGATGAGAAAACCGATAAGTTTCTTCCCGTACAATTATACATGGACAATATAAGAGCTGACGCAGAGAAATTAGTTTGTGCGATAAAATCTACTGGTGAAGATTGCGTATGGATTGGAACATATAACGGAGGTCTTATAAAGTTTTCTCCCAAATATGGAATTTTGCATAGGTTTAAGCACAATCCTTTAGACCGGAAAAGCTTATGCAGTAATTTGGTTCATTATATTGAATGCGATACAATGGGTAATTTATGGGTGGGAACCAATAACGGATTGGCTGTGCTTCCTATCGGTGAAAATTCATTTGAGGTATACTATTATCATAGAGATGACAAGACCGGTATTTCTTCCAATAAGGTTCATTTTATTTCGGAAGATAAAGACGGTAAAATATGGATTGGAACGGATGAAGGCGGCTTATGTGTTTTTAATACGGAGACAAAAAAGTTTCAAACATTTACTACAGCGGACGGCTTGCTTTCAAATAAGGTAATGGGTGTCAGTTTCATAGACGACGGATATGTTTGCGTTGCAACTTCGCGCGGTTTAAGTTTATTCAGCATCAAGGACGAAATTATATACAATTACAGTTTTTATACGTATGAATGTCCTTTTACGACTCACCCGATGCTTATCGGTTCATTATATTATGTGGGAACACAGGAAGGTCTTTTGTGCATTGAAAATGATGATTTACTTTTATTAAAAAACCGGAATATTCCCACAAAGATTAGAGCTGTTTCGATTAACGGTAAAAATATTCAAATTTTTAAATTACCTCAAAAAGGTTATTTGGAACTTTCTTCAACAGAAAACAATATAAGTTTTGAATTCGCTTCTTCCGATTTGTCTCCGCTCTCCCGCCCTCAATATGTTTATATGCTTAAAGGGTTTAATTACGATTGGGTAAATGCAGGATTATTGCATAATGTTCAATATACGAATTTAATGCCGGGAAGATATGTCTTTATGATAAAAGATCTATCTTCTCCCAATTCTATGCATGATGAGTTCCATTTTGTCATCAAGGCTCCGTTTTGGCGTGCGGGGTTTACGATTATAATCTATCTTATTTCTTGTGCTGTCTTTATTATCCTTGCCAATGCAATCCGCCGGTTAAATATGTATAAAAAAACAAGTAAAATTTTAAAAGAAGAACAAAAAGACCTTTTAACCAAAAACGAAAAGCTCACGGAACTTTCACTGATCGATGAGTTGACCGGAATAGGGAACCGCAGAGAGGTTGATATAAGCGGACGAAAAATATGGAAGCAAGGGTTTGATAATGCAGTACCTGTTTCTTTTATTATGGTAGACATCGATTTTTTTAAACAATTTAACGATTTGTACGGGCATATCGCGGGCGACACGGTTCTCTTTAAAGTGGCTCAAATGCTTAAATCGGGTTTGCCGGCACAATGTGATTATGCGGGCAGATACGGCGGCGAGGAATTCTTGATTTTCTTATACAATCGCAGCGAAGAAGAAGCTATGGAGATTTGTGAAGACTTTAGAAAAGGTGTTGAAAAAATGGGAATTCAGCATAAATATTCCGAAATCGGTTTATTGACTATAAGTCTTGGTTTATATACGGCGGTACCGGCAAATGACTGCTCGTATGAAGAAATGCTTGCGCGTGCCGATGAAGCATTATACATTGCAAAAAAGTCCGGTAGAAATTGCATAAAACAAAAAAAATAAAAAAACTCACGGGGTTTGACAATTTTCCTTTTTTGTCGTATCCTGTTACTATGTTTGTATCAGTTGTTATAGATCCGGGCGGGCAGGAAACCGCCTCAAATCTTGTAGAAGTTTTAACCTCAAACGGTTTTGAACGCGTCCAGCGGGCTTGTTGGGAAACGGTAACAATGACCGAAGAAGGTCTTATTACATTAAAGCAAGATATTGATAGGGTTACCGATTATTATGATGTTGTACGCCTGTATCAATATCCTGTACAAGAAGTATTGGCAATTACTACACTTTATAAGAAAAAATGGCGGAGGGTACTGGTTCGCCCTCCTGCAAAATAATTGACTTTGTTTTTATGAGGTTTATTTTATGGAAGAATATAGAGCAAAACTTGAAGAATTAAAAAATAATGTAAATGGAATATGGGGGCGTCTTTGACCCCGCCGGCATACATGCAAAGATTGCCGAAAAGGAAGCTTTAACTCTTGCCGAAGATTTTTGGAATGATGCAAAAAAAGCCGAAAAAATTATGAGCGAGATTAAAGCCTTAAAAAATAGGATTTATCCGTGGGAAGAATTGCGGAACGAAATCTCCGACTTAGAAGTACTTATAGAGCTTTCGGATGAAGCGGGAGATTTACAAACGCTTTCGGAAATTGAAACTTCTTTTACCGCTTTAAATGAAAAATATAAAAAACTCAATACGCTTAATTTGCTGTCGGGAGAAGTCGATAGGAATTCGGCTTTTCTGACGCTTCATGCAGGGGCGGGCGGCACCGAGGCTTGCGATTGGGCGAGTATGCTGGTGCGTATGTATTTACGCTGGTGTGAAGCACATAATTTTAAAACGGAAACAATTGATTTACTGGAAGCCGAAGGCGGAATTAAGTCGGTAACTTTTCAGATAACAGGAGACTACGTATTCGGGCTTTTAAAAGGCGAAACGGGCATTCACCGGCTTGTCCGTATAAGTCCTTTTGATTCCAATGGAAAGCGGCATACCTCATTTACTTCCGTTTTTGTTTTTCCGGTATTGGACGACGCTATTGAAGTTGATATACGTCCCGAAGATCTGCGCATAGACACATACCGATCAGGCGGAGCAGGAGGGCAGCATGTAAATAAAACCGATTCTGCCGTGCGCATTACGCATTTGCCTACAGGAATTGTTGTGGCTTGCCAATCTCAGCGCAGTCAAATAAGCAATCGTGCAACAGCAATGAATATGTTAAAAGCAAGGCTTTATAGTTATTACGAGGAACAAAAAGAAAAAGAAAATATGAAATTCGCTGCCGAAAAAAAAGGAATATCATGGGGAAACCAAATCCGCTCTTATGTTTTTCAACCGTATACTCTCGTAAAAGACCATAGAACAAAGTGCGAAACGGGAAATATTCAAGCGGTTATGAACGGCGAAATAGACGAGTTTATAAACAGTTTTTTAAATACAAAACTTGAAGATATGAAATTTGACGGAGAAGAAAATTTGTGATTTGTATAGTATGTAAATCGGAATTTTTATCTTCTCAAATTAAAGAAATATGTTCGACACATGTATCCGAGAAAATTTTGGAAGTTCCTTTTTTAAATCTTTTACAGATTCTTAAAAGCGAAAAAGTACGGCTTGTATTTTTCGATTCTGAATTTTTTACCGATTCTGCAGAGTACAGAAAAACAAGTCCTTCTACTCGTTTTATTGTTATTTCCGCAGCCGGTTTTGAAGTTGAAGCGGAAAAGGCAATATGCTGCGGGGCTTCGGGTTTTGTTTTATGTCCTGATGATCAAAATGGGGTTATAAATTGGTTATAAAGTTTTTTTTATCTATGGCTTTATTTTTTGTAATTGTTTTTTCCCCATGTAAAGCATTTGCCGATGAAAGCGAAAGTAAAAAAGATGATTGGGTTATTGCCGTCTCGCAATTTTCTACTGAAGGTGTAGGCGAATCATATCAAAATTATAAAACCATAATACCCGAAATGTTTTTAATTTATTTGGATTCTGGTGCAAAAAGACTTGTTCCGTTTGAAGAAAAAAAACTGCGGGCTGCCGCTTTTGCATCAAATAAAAGAATTACTTTAATAAAAGAAAGAGCTAAATTGATAACGGAGCGCGATAATCTTTTTTTGTCTATAGATGATGTAAAAACGAAAACAAAAAAGAAAAAAAAATTAGATGAGGATATAGCAAAAAAAGAAAAAGAAATTTTTTATTCAGCCGCCGATATAAATATTGAAGAAAACAGGTTTTTTCAAAAAGAGCAGGCTAAAAATATTGCTCTTTGGGAGCACGGCGAACAATTATACAAACTGCCCGAAAACGGACTTAGTGCCGAAAACTTAAAAAAAGAAAATATATCCGCTGTTATTTCCGGTACAATAAAAGATGTGTCGGGGTATATGCTTATCAAAGTAAAAGTAGATACCGGCATAATAGGAATGCCGGTTTATGAATTTTCCGATGCGGGAAACTATGATGACGCAGAACAAATAGTTCAAATTCTTGTACGGCAAATATATACTGTTATTCAAAATACAAAAGAAATAAAAGTTTTTTTTGATGTAATGCCTAAAGACGCAAAGCTATATATTGACAATAAAAAAATAAATGATTTTTCAACACCTATTGTTTTAACGGAAGGTTCATATATAATTACAGCCTCTGCGGAAAATTATGCAGACGCAGTAAAAGAAGTGAATTTAAAAAATGAATCTTCATATTTATTAAAAATTAATTTGAAAAAAAATGAAATGGAACGGATAGGATTTAGTCTTGCGGAAAAAACGCCGCATGTGTTTTTTAGAACAAGGTATTCCGCAACTGTACCGGGCATTATAACGATTCCGAATGTAAAAGCTATTTTGGAATTTGATAATAAGGGAGTCCATACTTTCGGATTATTTAATCCCGAAAAAAATAAAATACCGGATACCGGCAGTAAACTTTCTCCCGATTATGTAAAAAATATGATTATAAATTTAAATAAGAAAAATGTAAAAGATTCGGTAGAACTCCATAGAAAAATTCTTTATTGGTCGCTTGCAGCTTTTTATGTAAGTCTTCCGGTTACAATGATATTACAAGCAAGATTAAATGATGAAATTAGATCTCTTAAAGACGGAAAATTCCCGCCGACTCAGGAAAACACAAATAAAGTAAATAAACTTGGGTATATTCAGC
Organism: uncultured Treponema sp.; assembly: GCA_938045195.1. GTDB lineage: Bacteria > Spirochaetota > Spirochaetia > Treponematales > Treponemataceae > Treponema_B. The sequence goes on along the minus strand of CALINC010000090.1, from coordinate 72,361 downwards.
AGGGCTTTCAATGGGTAAGTATTGCTCTGGGCGTAAACTATTTTATTCAGTTAGTTATTTATCTTGTTAAAGCCGATAGGTCATTGCCCCGTCAAATAAAGCCTGATTATGATAACCCTAAATATAAAGTTAAACCTGAAAATAAAGTTGTCCAAGAAAATGAAATAAATAAACAAAGCGGAGAAGAACAATGATAAAGCGTAAAAGTTTTGCTGATGGATTAAAAAGACTATTAGGTTTTTATAAAGGTCCTGATGAAGGTTTTTTTGAAGAATTAACCGACACACTTATTGAGGGTGATGTCGGTGCAAAAACCGCAATGCAAATTGAAGAAGAATTACGCGCGTTTTGCAAAAAAGAAAAGCCTGATTCGGAGAGGGGAGTTTTAGACGCTCTTTATAAAATAATTTTGCCTTATGTAAAAACTTGTGAGTTTATTCCGGCTAAAGATAAAGTTTCTATCTATCTTGTGCTTGGTGTAAACGGTGTGGGGAAAACAACGACTATCGCAAAAATGGCACATTACTATAAAACAAAATATTCGCTTCCGATTATTCTTGCTGCAGGCGATACTTTTAGAGCTGCGGCAATTGAACAGCTTAAATTTCACGGAGAAAAAAATGATGTTCGAGTTGTCGCTCATAAACATGGCGGAGACCCCGGAGCGGTAATTTTTGACGCAGGAGATGCGATGGCTTCTTTAGGCGGCGGCTTGGTTTTGGCTGATACGGCGGGAAGGCTTCACAATAAAGAAAATCTTGTACGCGAATTACAAAAGATTGATAGGATTGCAAAATCAAAGGCTTCGGAGGGCTGTTATAAAAAAATATTGGTGCTGGATGCAACGACAGGGCAAAACGGTCTGCGCCAAGCGGAAGTTTTTCATGAGGCTGTCGGAATTGATGCCGCCGTTTTAACAAAATACGATTCCACAGCGAAAGGCGGTGTTGCAATTACCGCCGGAAAAGAACTTAATCTTCCAATGCTGTTTACGGGAACCGGAGAGGGATACGAACATTTAAATCTTTTTTCAGCGGAAGAATATGTAAAGGAATTTATGGGAAAAATTTAAAAATGAGTAAAAAAATATTGTATTTTATTTTTTGCTTTTCTCTTTTTTTATGTTGCTTTGCAGAAGATACCGGTGTTGAAGAAGATTTTTATTCTTTGCAAGATGCGGGTCTTACCGCATGTTACGGTGAACGCTGGTTTTTTGAACAATTTGATGATAAAGGTAATCCTCTTTCTTCAGTATTTTATGACAAAGATCGTTTATTGGAAAAAAGAACGTACACATATCAAGACGGCTATAAAAGTGGCGTTGAAATTATTTTACCGGATAAACTGATAAAAATAAAATATAATAAAAAAGGATTTGAAATTGAAAATGCCGTTTATAATTCAACCGGAGAAACGTTAACGGAAAAAACCGTAAATACATATAATGAAAACAGCCTTTTAATAAAAACGGTTTTTATAAAAAATAAGGTTGAGCGTTCGTCGGAATTTGAATACGATGCAAACGGAAAACTATTATATCAAACCGATTTTATCGGCAATGAAAAAATTTGTTTTATAGATTACAGCGGTGATAAAAAAATTGTTTCGCTTTTTGAAAACGGGAAAGAAATAAAAATATTAAAGGAATAAGCATAATGAAAAAAAATACATTAAGATGGATTTTATTTGTTTTACACAGATTTAATTATGCAGATACACAAGGGAGGTCTTCGGTTTCTACTATATTTTCAGTTTTGGGAATTGCATTCGGTGTAATGGTTTTAACGGTTATTCTTTCGGTTATGAACGGTTTTCAAATGGGTTATATTGATACGATTATGCAAGTCAGTTCTGCTCATATCCGCTTATATGGAAATGCTGAAAAATTAAAAACATGCGAAGAGTTAAAAATACATAATTCTTTTTACACATTTAGAGAAGCTCAAACGTTAATTCAAGGTGATAATGAAAAACAAAGCGGCATATTGTTAAGGGCTGTCGAAAGCGATATTTTAAAAAAAGATTTGGGTTTTGCAAAAGCCGTTAAAATTACTTCCGGTTCGTTTAATATTGAAAAAGAAAATGCGGTTGTCTTGGGTTACGAACTTGCACGGCAGTTATATTTATCGGTAGGAGATTATATAACGGTATTGGCTGTATCAGGTTCTTCTAAAACGGATATTTTCCCAAAAGAGCAAACTCTTATTATTACGGGAATTTTTAAAACAGGATATTATGAGGTGGACTCTTCTTTTGCTTTTATTTCTCTTGAAAACGGAGAAAAAATTTTAGGTAAAGAAGATAATATATTTGCCGCTGTAAAATTAAAAAATCAAAATAATGATGCATTATATATTTCTTTAATACAAAAAAATGTTCCCGAAATAACGGCTGAATCTTGGAGGACGTATAATCATGCTTTTTTCGGAGCATTACAAATTGAAAAAAATATGATGCTCTTGTTGGTGGTTTTAATTTTTCTTGTTGTCGCCGTAAATATTTATAATAGTATGAGGCGTTCAATTTATGAGCGGCGTGAAGAAATTTCGGTGCTTGCCTCAGTCGGTGCCTATACAAAACATATTCAGTTTTTATTTATTGCAAACGGGTTTACGATAGGATTTATCGGTTCTATTGCAGGGCTTTTGTTGGGGCTGCTGCTTTCAGTTAGAATAAATTCGGTTTTTGCAATTGCAGAGAAATTGGTAAACGGTATTTTATTTTTTATTTCGATAATAAGCGATAATTATGCAAACGAAGAATTTTCAGTTTTTAGTCCGGTGTATTTTTATATGGATGATATTCCCGTTAGAATATTTTTCAACGAAGTATTAGGTGTTTTTTTATTTGGAATATTTTCAGCGTCATCGGCAGCTTTAATCGCTGCAAAACGTATTTTAAAATTTAAACCGGCGGAGGTATTACGTTATGAGTAAAGAAATCGTTTCAATTTCGGGTTTAACAAAAAGCTTTTTGTCTGCCGATGAAAAACTTTTAATTTTAAATAATCTCGATTTCATAATTGAAGAAAATAAAAAAATTTCAATTGTAGGTGAGTCCGGTTCGGGAAAAAGTACTTTTTTAAATGTAATAGGCGGGCTTGAATCTTTTGATTCCGGAAAAATATTTGCCGGCAGTTATGCGTTACATAACATTGATGAGAAAACTTTGACCGAATATCGAAGTTCTTTTTTGGGATTGGTGTTTCAGTTTCATTATTTGTTAAAAGATTTTACCGCTTTAGAAAATGTAATGCTGCCTGCTTTAATTGCCGGTAAGTCTAAAAAAGAAACCGTAGAAAAAGCTCTTTCGCTTTTAGAAGATGTAAAACTTGCAGACCGCCGCTCTCATTTTCCATCGCAGCTTTCGGGGGGCGAAAGACAGCGTATTGCAGTAGCGAGATCTTTAATAAACAATCCGTCGCTCTTATTGGCTGACGAGCCGACAGGGAATTTGGATCCTGCAAATGCACAAGCCGTACAGAATTTATTATTTTCAGTAGTCGATAAACATAAGAAAACTTTGATAATTGTTACACATGATATAAAAATAGCGGCAATGACTGACTTATGCTATACATTAAAAGACGGAAAACTTGTGGCTATGCAAACCGAAGAGTGGGAAGAAAAATGAAAAACTTTGTTTTTATAAAAATGGCTTTCCGTTTTTTAGGAATAGGCTCTGGTAAAACGGTCTCAAATGCAAGAAAAAGTTTATTTGGAGCCGTCATCGGAATAGGAATAAGTATTGTTCCTTTGATAATTGTGCTTGTTGTTTCAGACGGAATGATACAGGGAATTACTGTACGGACTATAGAATTGGGGTCTGGGCATTTTCGTCTTATTAATTTGCGTCCGTTTGCTAAAAATTGCGAAACCGAAAAAGAAATAAAACAGAATTTAAATTCCGATTTTAAAAATGATTTTTTTGAAAACGCATGGATAGAACGCGAAGGGAACGGATTGATTATAGGAAAAAACGGAAGAAGCGGCGGTTCAATACGAGCTGTTGAATCTGAATTTTTTATTGAAAATAAAAAGGCTTCTGCATTACTTAAAGTAATTGACGGAACATTGGAATTTGAAAGTGAGCATTCGGCAATACTCGGTGCAAAAATTGCACAAACTTTGAATTTAAAAGCAGGAGATACATGCCGAATTATAACATTAAATAAAAACAACAACGGAAAGATAGTTCCGAAAGCATCGGTATTTACGGTTTCGGGCATTGTTTCATCCGGGTATCAAGAGCTGGATGCTTTGTGGGTTTTTATTCCGCTTGAAGCCGGAATAAGGATTCTTTCTGTTAATTCTTCGCTTACTTCAATTTTGGTTTCTACAAAAGACCCTTTTGATGAAGCCGAAATGGATTCACTTCGTTTTAATCTTAATAAATTTTTACCTGATGATTTTTCGGTGTATACTTGGTTCGATTTAAACCGTTCGTCTTTTACATCTTTTAAAACTACAAAAAATATTTTATTATTTATAATGTTTTTGATAGTGTTGGTTGCTTCTGCAAATATTTCTTCCGCAATAGTAATGCTTGTAATGGAACGGCGGAAAGAAATTGCAATTTTAAAAGCGGTAGGCACATATCCGTCTTCCGTTACGCTTGCTTTTTTGTTTGCAGGATTTTTAACAAGTTTGGGCGGAATTATTTTAGGAATGCCTTTAGGAATTTTAGCGGCACTTAATATAAACGGTATTTTTGCTTTTATTGAAAACCTTTTAAATTCAATGCAAAAGTTTTTTTATTCTTTCAGAGGCGGTGCCTTACCTTTGGATATTCATATTTTAGATCCTGCCTATTATTTACAGAACATTCCTATTGTTATTAATTTTAAAGAACTTTATATAATTGCCGCTGCAATGCTGTTGTTGTCGGTTATTGTTTGTATTATTCCTGCAATGCGTGCGAGTAGAGAAAAACCTATTGAGATTATGAGGAAGATATGATTTGTGATATATGTAAACAAAATGAAGCTTTAATTTCTGTAGAGCAAATTTCAGACGGCGTTAAAAAGAATATGTATTTATGTAACGAGTGTGCTGCAAAATTCGGATTTGCCGCCTTTTCGGAAAATATAGATATTTCCGTAAAGAATATTTTCCGTAAGTATGAATTTAATAAGCAGCTTGAACAACAGCAGCAGACATCTCCTGTTTGTCCTCACTGCGGTCAAAAATTATTTGATATTCGTTTTAAACATAAAATCGGTTGTGCAAATTGTTTTATGACGTTTCAAAATGAAATAGCGGAAATATTAAAACAAAAGAAAAAAGATTTGCAATATACCGGAGCAATTCAAAAAGCTAAGGTTATAGGATTTGAAGAAAAAATTACGGCTGCGGGATTAAAACAAGCATTACAAAAAGCTGTTGAAGCGGAAGAATATGAAAGGGCTGCTTTATTAAGAGATGAATTAAAAGCATTGGAGCAAGAATATGACGGCAAATCTTGATGGCTGGTATAGCAGAACAGGAAATCAAACCGATGTTGCCGTGTTTACCCGCTGTGATATTGCACGTAATATTTCGGGTTTTATGTTTCCGGTTTCAATGACACAAGCCGATTCGTTAGAAACGCTTTCTCTTATAACTTCTTTTTTTGATACACTTGCAGATGCGGCTTATTTTAAAAAAATTAAATTGGATACGATAGATGCACTCACCGTGAAGCTGCTTGAAGAGCGCGGCATAAGTTTTCAACGTCTTCCTACAGAACCGAAAAAAGCTTTGGTTATACATGATAATGGTGCACTTTATACCGGAATAAATATGGAAGACCATATAAATATTTCGTCTTTTATTGCGGGTTTTGATGCACCTATGGCTTTTGCACCTGCTGCAACACTCGAAGCAAAAATGCAAAAACACTTTTTATTTTCAAGTATGGAAGACGCAGGTTATATAACCTCCGATATAACAGGAATAGGTTCTGGAATTAAATTTTCCGTTTTATGTTCGCTTCCTGGAATTCTTTTTTCAAATAGCCTTGCTTCAATTGTAGAATCCGTTAGAGGTTCATGTTTAAATATTTCAGGGTATTATGCCTTTAACTCAAAAGAATCTATAGGCTCGTTGTTTGCGCTTTCAACTTCGGTATGTGCCGGCGGCGATGAAAATTCTCAACTTATGGAATTTACTTCAGCCGTTCAAAAAATTATAAATGAAGAATATATATTACAAAAACGAATTGCCAAAGACAATAATTTAAAATTGCGGGATATGATATATAGAGCTTGTGCAATTTCTCAAAGTGCAAAATTGATGGAATTCCGCGAGGCTGCCGATATTATATTTAAAATTAAACTGGGTTTAAATTTAAATATAATTAAAGGTATAACGCATGAGCAATGCAATTCAATGTTGTTTAAAATACAAATGGGGCATATTGCATTTTTACTTTTAAATAATATAAATATCTATGATATGCCGATTACGGAATCATCAATTGAAGAATGCAGAGCTAATATTATTAAAGATGTTTGTTCGCATATAAAAATTATAGCTTAAATACTTTTTTTACCGCAAAAAATATTTAAAAAATTTAATATAAATTTATGTATTTTTTTAAATAAATCTTATATATCAAATGTAAGGCTTACAAATTAAGCAAATCCAATATCGGAGAAGATATATGAATTTAGACAATCAAGAAAATACAGGTTTATATGACATTCTTATATATTCGGACACGCCCGAAGATGAGGTTTGTCCGTATGTTTATGAAAGCGATAATCCCATTTATAGTTTAGACAAATCTGAAGATGCCGTTGCGCTGTGTGCAAAAACCGTATTCGGTATTTCGACCTTGTATCCATGGCAAAGGCTTGCTATTGCAAATATTTTAGATGCAGTCCACGCTGCGGAAGCCCGTATGCAAATTGATGAAAAAAATCACGAGAATAAAAACGGCATTATACAGGCTCTTGCAGAAAATAAAGAAGGTGAATCTTTAACCGAATTATATGATGAAGACGGAATTATGCGCGGCAGACAAATTGTTCTTTTGCCGACCGGAGCGGGAAAATCGCTTTGTTTTCAAGTTCCGGCTCTTTTGCTTGACGGACCGACGGTTGTAATCTATCCCTTATTGGCTTTGATGAGCGATCAATTTAGACGTATGCATGAGGGCGGCATTGAACCGGTTATCTTCCGCGGCGGACAAAGTTCTGAAGAGCGGGCAGTACAGCTTGGGAGAATGGAGGGGACTGACGGGAAACCTCCTGCAAAGCTGATAATCGCAAATCCTGAAATTCTTTCTACAGGAAACTTACTGGAAAGAATTGCGGCTTGTAATGTTTCGCACCTTGTAATTGACGAAGCTCATTGCGTTACGGAATGGGGCGATAGTTTTCGTCCTGCATATTTGCAGCTTAAACCGATAATCCAAAAATTAAATCCGCCTGCCGTAACGGCTTTTACTGCGACAGCAAGTCCCGCCGTTTTAAGCCGCATTTCGGAGATTCTTTTTGACGGAAGCGCGCATTTGGTTCGCGGTGAATCAGACCGTCCGAATATCATTTATTTTGTAAAACACTGTAGAATAAAAACTCCGGCACTTTTAGAGGAAGTGGAAAAACGAAAGAAACCAATGGTTATTTTTTGTTCCAGCCGCAGAGGTACTGAGCAAACCGCTGCTCTTTTACGCTTCCATTTTAATAATGACAATATTCGTTTTTATCATGCAGGTTTGCAGCGGGAAGAAAAAACGGAAGTAGAGCAGTGGTTTCATTCCAATAAAAACGGCATACTGGTAACTACCTGCGCATGGGGTATGGGTGTAGATAAAAAAGATGTGCGAACGGTTATTCATAAAGACCCGCCGCCGACGGCAGAAGCATATATCCAAGAAGCCGGACGAGGGGGCAGAGACGGAACAGAGGCTGAAGCCGTACTCCTATGGTCGCCTGATGATAAAAGCCTTATAGATAGCCTGCCGCAAAAACAGCGGCTTAGAGCAAAAGTAATCGCAGAATGTGCAGAAAGCGGACGCTGCCGCCGTGAAGTATTGTTAGAAGCCCTTGGGGAACGTAAAGCCGTTGCGGCAACTCCTGATGAAGAGGTAATTGCTTGTTCAGGCTGCGATATTTGTTTTAAAACTGCCGTACAAACATGCGGAGACGAAACAATGTTTTTAAAGTTTATTAAAAAGAATAAAAGAGTTTTTACCCAAAATGAAGCTGCCTCAAAAATATCCGGGTATGTAAAATTCTGGAGGGCAGGTGATGTGAACAAATTAATCACTAATTTATTAAATTCAGGGCTGATAAAACATTCCGGGTTTTTATGGCAAAACACCTTGGATATTGCATAATTTTTTTGATATTATGTGATATTTTTTTGTAAATTTTATAAAAAATATACAAAAAAATTATATTTTTAGTGTTTTCCCCTATACATAATGCAAAAAAAAATGTATACTTATAAGATATGATAGTAGCGATTGACGGACCTGCCGGTTCCGGTAAAAGTACGTTGGCAAAAATGCTTGCAGAAAATTTACATCTCACGTTTATGAATACTGGAAGTTTTTACCGTGCTTTATCGCTTGCCGTTTTACGTTCTTTAGGCGGAGCGGCTGATGGAACAGGCGCGTCGATTCCGGATCTTTCGGATGAAGCCCGCTGGATAGCTTTTGCAGAAGATACTCCGCTTTTTTATAAAAACGGCAGTATATTTTTAGGTGATGAAAATGTGGAAGCCTATCTGCGCAGCGATGCCGTAGAAGCGGTGGTAGCCCCTATTTCTTCTATAATAGAAGTGCGTAGAATCTTAAACGCTAAAATCAGAAGTGAAGCCGAAAAAATCGGAGCGGTTTGCGAAGGCAGGGATATGACTACAGTTGTTTTTCCGAATGCCGATTACAAATTCTACCTTGATGCTTCCGTTGAATCAAGGGCAAAACGCCGTTTTGCTCAAGGGACTAGTAAGCTGTCTTTGGACGAAATTACGAAGACTATCATTGAAAGGGACGAGATTGATAAAAACAAAAAAGAAGGCAGTTTAAAAATTGCCCCTGACGCTTTTTATATCGATACGTCGTCCTTGAATATACATGAAGTTTATGCAAGAATGCTGGACAAAATAAATAATAAAGGGTTATCTATGGAAAAGATGGAAGTGGTAAAGGATGTTGAAACGGACTCCAATCAAAACATCCAAGCACAATTACAAGAGGAGTACTTAAACAATTTTGAGGCTCCAGAGGCGGGGACAATTAAGGAAGGTTGTGTTGTTGCTGTAAACAATGGGACTGTTTTTGTCGATGTAGGCGGAAAATCCGAAGGACACATATCTTTGGAAGAATTCGATGAAGAACCTAAGGTGAACGATAAAGTAAATATCTTTATTGAAAAAACCGAGAGTTCAGGCGGCTATTTAGTGGTATCTAAAATTAAAGCCGATAGAAAAATTCTACAAAAAAGTCTAAAAGATGCTTACGATAATGGTCAACCGGTTGACGGCACAATAGTAAAACAAGTGCGTGCGGGTTATGAAGTAAAACTCGGCGGCGGGCTTACGGCTTTTTTACCGTTAAGTCAAGCCGATATCGCCCGTGTTGAAAAACCGGAAACCTTGCTCGGTATAAAATCCAAATTTTATATCGAAAAACTAAGTTTAAATTCCCGCTCAGGTGAAAATATTGTTGTCAACAGACGAAAATATATGGAAGAAAAAACCGAAAAAGATAGGGATGCTTTTTTTGCAACGGCAAAAATTGGTGATACCGTAAAAGGTGTTGTTAAAAGTTTTACCAGTTTCGGTTCCTTTATCGATTTGGGCGGTTTTGACGGTTTGCTTCACATAAACGATATGAGTTGGGGGCATGTTACACGTCCTAAAGATTTTGTAAAAAAAGGCGAAGAAATTGAAGTTAAAGTTATACGTCTTGACCCCGAAAATAAACGCATAAATCTTTCGTTAAAGCATTTTACGCAAGATCCGTGGCTTAACTTTGAAGATAAGTTTCATGTTGATGATATCGTTACGGGAACGGTTACAAAGACAACCGATTTCGGTGCTTTTATTGAACTTGATGAGGGTATCGAGGGCTTGGCTCATATCAGCGAATTCAGCTGGGTTAAAAAAATCAATAAACCTGAAGATATGGTTAAACCCGGAGATAAGGTTACCTGCATGATATTGGGTTATGACATTCAAGCGGGACGGGTTTCTTTAGGGCTTAAACAAGTTACGGAAAACCCGTGGGATACTATTGAGGAGCGATACCCTGTCGGTACACGCCTTACGCGGAAAGTTGTAAAAATTACAAATGCGGGTGCCTTTATTCAGCTTGAAGAAGGTATTGACGGCTTTTTACATGCAGATGATATTTCTTGGATTAAGCGTGTAAAGCATCCGGGCAGCGAACTTGAAGTAGGTCAAGAAGTTGATGTTATCGTTATAGAATGCAGTGCTGAAGCCAGAAGAATAAGATTGGGCATTAAGCAGCTTACGGACGATCCATGGGAACAGTTTGCGGCAGCGTACAAACAAGGTTCTATTGTTGAGGGTGAAGTTGCATCCATTACGGACTTTGGGATTTTTGTAAAAGTTCCCGGTGATATTGAAGGGCTTATTCATAAACAAAATCTTGTTGAAAACCGTGAAGAAACCCCTGAAGATGCTTTGGCTAGATATAAAGTAGGCGATAAGGTTAAAGCTGTTATAATAGAGCTTAATCCTAAGAGCAAAAAAACGGCGTTTTCAGTCCGCGACTTAAAGCGAAAGCTGCAACAAGAAGAAATTTCGCAATATATGTCCAATGAAAAAGAAAGTGAAGATTCTTCATATACGTTGGGAGACCTTTTAAAAAATAAATCCGAATAAGACTTTAGATTGTTATGGGAACGATTGAAAGCATTAAAAGGGAAAAGCTTAATATTCTTATAAATACGAGTTTGCTGATAAATTCCAATTATTCCGATTTAAATTTTTTATTGGAAACAATAATAAAATCGGCGATGATGGTTGTGGAAGGTGATGCGGCTTCTCTTTTAATGCTTGAACCTGACAGTAAAAGGCTGAGGTTTGAGATTGCAATAGGACCTAAGGGTATTGAAGCAAAAAAAATGGTCGTAGGAATGGACGGCATTGCAGGGTGGGTTATAACATACAATAAAAGCGTTATTATCAACGATGTTGCAAATGATCCGCGCTTTGACCCTACGGTTCAAGAAGTTACCGGCTATAAAAATAAAAATATGCTTGCCGTTCCAATGCGTATAAAAGACAAATGTATCGGCGTAATTGAAGTACTGAATAAAGTCGGCGGAAATAAATTTGATGTTGACGATTTGAATGTACTTGAACTTTTTGCAAATCAAACGGCAATAGCATATCAAAATGCTATTCAGCATAAAAAATCGCGTGAAGAAGTTATTTACCTTCAAGATAAAATTAGACAGGATAGCGGTTATCATACTTTTATTGCAAAAAGTGCTGTTATGCTTGAAAAACTGGAGCTTTGCAAAAATATTGCAGCTTCCGATGCTTCCGTGTTGATTTTAGGGGAAAGCGGTGTTGGAAAAGAACTTATTGCCGAACAACTTTATCTTCAATCGCATCGGGTAAATGCTCCGTTTATACGGGTGAATTGTGCTGCTTTGCCTGAGGGCTTGTTGGAAAGCGAGCTTTTCGGACATGTACGCGGTGCATTTACCGACGCAGTTGCCGACAGAGTAGGGCGTTTTGAGCTTGCCGATAAGGGAACTATCTTTTTGGATGAAATAGGGGATATTCCGCTTTTGCTTCAAACCAAACTTTTGCGGGTATTGCAGGAAATGCAGTTTGAACGTGTGGGGTCAAATAAAACCATAACCGTAGACACACGGGTAATTGCCGCAACAAATAAAAATATTGAAGAGCTTGTAGCTCAAGGTAAATTCCGTTCCGATTTGTATTATAGACTGAATGTTTTACCTATATATATTCCTCCTTTACGGAATAGACGTGAAGACATTCCGGAGCTGGCAGACTTTTTTCTAAAGCGTTTTAGTAAAGAAGTAAAAAAAGACTTTTTGGGCTTTTCTTCCGGAGCATTACACATAATAAACACAAGCCCATGGTATGGAAATATCCGTGAACTTGAAAATGCTATAGAGAGGGCTTGTGTTTTAGGTAAACCTCCGTATATAGAGCAAAAAGATTTGCTTGTTAAAACGGAAGAGAACGGAATCATTTGCGATACCGAATTTGAGGATAAGGACTTAAAAACAGCAGTAAACGATTTTAAGAAAATCCATATAATCAAGACATTGGAAAAACACAAATGGAATCAAACGTATGCAGCTGAGGCTCTGGGCATACAGCGTACATATTTATCACGATTGATAAAAGAGCTTGAAATTAAGGAGAATTGATATGGCTTTAGAACAAGAAAATAAAGACTTGGCACAAAAAGTAAATGATTTTTTACTTGCAAACAGAAAACCGGTGTTAATTATATTGGTATGTATTTTACTTGCAGTACTTGCATCCATTACGGTTTATGCAGTATCGGCAAAGATGAAACAACAGGCCATAGCTGACGTTGAACGGGTTATTTATGACCTTGAGGAATTTAAAACAAAATATAAAGCTGAAGATGAAAAGACTGATGACAAAAAGGCTGATGACAGCGAAAAAACCGCAGAAGTTCCGGAAGCGATAAAAGCGGAAGAAGATAAGACAATAGAAAAACTTTTGTCGTTTACAGCTAAACGCTCCACTTCATATTCCGCGTTTAGGGCAAACACGGCAATTGCAGAAATCTATTTTCAAAGAAAATCTTATGAAGACGCTTTAAAATATTATGAGCTTGCCGCTCATTCCGTTGAGTCGGCTTATACTGCGGGGCTTGCTTATTTTAATGCTGCGGCTTGTGCCGATGAACTTTCAAATAATGAAAAAGCACTTGAATTGTATGAAAAGGCATCGGCAATAAAGGATTTTCCCTTAGTTCCGCGTGCTTTGTTTAATGCAGGACGTGTGTATGAAGCCTTAGGGCAAACCGAAAAAGCCGTTAACACCTACAATAAGCTCTTGGAAACTTACCCAAAAAATGATTGGGCTTTGTTGGCAAAATCACGTATAATTTTTCTTTCAAAAGAAAATGAATAGTATGTCTATTTTGAAGATATACAATGGGTAACATTGAAATCTTCTCGGTTTTTTAGGCGTGTGCTATTTTAAGGTTGCTTGTGCGGAGCCGGAAATGAAAAAAAAGATTGCATTTTTAGCTTTATTTTTTCTTTTTTTTTCGTGCGGAATAGATGATATACTTTATCTGATTCCGCCGCGGAATCAAAATGACCCGAGTACTCATACCGACGACTCTCTTAAATATTTTGAGTTTAAAACCTCTGATGTAGCTAATACTACAAATGCGGCGGGTTATTTTCGCGGATTTGAAATTTTCTACAGAATATATGAAAACAGTTCTGAAGGCGAATCGGAGATTGCCGCTGCAAACAGATATAATGATACCAATCCGTCCGGTGCGGCGGAATACTTGCTTTCATCTTTATCGTTTTTTTCATTAAAATGTAAAGATGTTAATAGTATTCCTTTAATCGAAGCAGGTACTGTTGACAGAATTGTTACATTCAGGCTTATCCCCTATGCTTCAAGCAGTGCAGTGCTGAGTATAGATTCTACCGGCTTGGGGGATGTGTTGCGGACTACCGATATGCCTTTTACATCGATAAATAAGGGCGATAAAGATGTAAAATCTTCAAACCAGCCGGATAGTTCGGGCGAATTATTGGTTGCTGTTTTTGCAGCCGCCTATGGTACGGACAGTGCGTTTCGTAAGGCATATAGCGGGATTGTTTTTTTGGGAAAAATAAAAATTCCCAAACCTTGGTAGTATATAAAAATTGATGCCTTGCAATATAATATTGAATTTCCTGCTTGAACATCTGTATAAATCAAATCTTGTAATCTTTTGTGATATATGATACTATGCTTTCTGCTAAAATGAGAATAAAGAAAAATATACCGAAATATAGAACCTCGATGCTTGCCCGTCTTTTAATCCCAATGTTTTTTGTATTTGTAATACAAATTGCAGTTATTATTTTTATGTTTTTAAATTCGGGGATTCTTGACGAATCGGCAGATAATGCTTATTCAAGACTTGCTGAAAAAGTGTTTAATCGGAAGCAATATATTGAAAATGAGGCTCTTGATGATTGGCTGAAAATATCCGATTTAAGCAGTGAAATTTTGGATATACTTACCGCAGCTATTGCAAATGAAAATATCCGTACCGCAGATATTATAAAACGCGAAGATATACAAGAAAAAATATATGAAGATATTCTTCCCGAACTTGTTTATTTTTTAAATAGGAGTACAGTTACAGGCGTGTTTTTTGTTTTTGATTCTTCTAAGCCGTCGGGAGAAAATATTGATGTTTTATATCCCGGTATTTATTTGAGGAAGTCATGTAAAGATACCGCTTCCGTAAATGATGATGAGCTGCTGCTTTTTCGAGGGAGTAAAAAAATTACGGAAGATTATAATATAGTTTTAGATTCTTATTGGCGGCAATTTTTTGTAATACCTAATTTATTAAGCGATATTAAAGCCAATTTTTTTCATTGTCCTATTGAAGCTGCAAAATTAGTGCCGTATGCTCCCGCTTCAAACTTGTGTTATTGGAGCCTTCCTTTTAAATTAAAGCCTAATACCGATGTGATAACATATTCGTTTCCGCTTAAAGATTCCGAAGGGAATATTTACGGCGTATTGGGGATAGACTTATCTATCGATGCTTTAAAATCTCTTTTGCCTTTTGAAGAATTGTATAAACAAAATAAAGGAACTTATTGTATTGCATACCGCAATAAAAATTCCGGTCTTATGAAATTTACTCCTATATGCGTAAACGGTGTAGCAGCCGATTTAACGTCTTCGCAATTTCCTGAGTTGGAAACCGTAAAAACCGAGTATGATAATATATATACGATAGAAAATAGTATGCTTTTAGGAGCAAGGCAGTGTACTGCTATCGAAGAAATTTCACTCTATCCTAAAAATGCTTTTTATGAAAACCAAGAATGGGTTTTAATGGGAATAGTTGCCGAAAGGACGATTTTATCTTTTCCATTTACGCTTATTAAAGTATTTTTACAAGGACTTTTGGTTGCAGGTATTTTGTTTTATGTCGGTGCCTATTTATCAAGTAAGCACATTTCCAATATGCTCACCAATGTTATATTGAAAATTGAAAACAGCGATATTACAAAGCCGCTTCAAATAGAAAAAATGAATATAACCGAATTTGACGCGCTGCTTTTTGCCATAGAAAATTTAAGCAGGGGGCTGTTTAATGCAGCTTCGAGAGTTTCAAAAATAATTGAACAACTTCAAGTTCCTATCGGTGTTTTTGAGCATAACACTATTTTAGGTACGGTTTTTTGTAATTCTATTTGGTTTAAACTTTTTAATATTCAAAAATATTCGGGCGACACTTTTTTAAACGATATGGAATTTTATCAAATGTTAACCGACTTAGAATATTACATACACAGTCAAGAAGAAAATATGACAATTTATGCTATCCCGACGGGAGAACCCGGAAAAGTAAGGTGGATCCGTTTTACGGGAATGAAAGAAAATGAAAAGTTTTTAGGCATAGCTGTGGATATTACGCGTGAAACCGAAGACAGAACCCGCATGGAAATGCAGATGAATTATGATGACCTTACGGGACTTTACAATCGGACGGCATTTGATAAAAAAATGACGAAGGTTTTTAAAGAGAAATATTTAGGAATTTGCGCATTAGTTATGTGGGATGTGGATAACTTAAAATATATAAATGACACATTCGGGCATACGTACGGCGATTCTTATCTGCAAATATTCGGTAAAAAATTATCTTCGCTGCAGCAGGACAGATGCCTTGTGTGCAGAAGGTCGGGAGACGAGTTTTATACATTTTTCTACGGATTTTCAACCTCAGATGAAATTAGGCTTTTATTAAATTCGTTTTGGAAAGAAATGCAGAATATGACGATTATTCTTCCAAACGGAGAAGAAACAAGATTGAGAGTTTCGGCAGGTATATCATGGTATCCCTATGATGCAGATAATCAAACCGATTTAATACGGTATGCCGATTTTGCAATATATGATGTTAAACATTCATTTAAAGGTTCGCTTCATGATTTTGACCTCGATATGTATAAAAAGAATTATATTCTCATTCGAGGAACTGAAGCCTTAAATCAGATGTTTGAAAAGAACTTGATAGAGTACGCAATGCAGCCCATTGTTGTTGCCGCTACAGGAGAGATTTACGGGTATGAAATGCTGATGCGTTCAATGATGAGCGAATTTAAAAGCCCCGAAGATATTTTGAGGCTTGCACGGGCTCAATCGAAGCTGCATCTGCTTGAAGAAGTCTCTATTTTTGCTGCAATGGAAACTTTTACGTCAAAAGTAAAAAAAGGCGAAATTCCTAAAACCGCTAAAGTATTTTTAAATACAATCAGTTCGCAAATTTTAAGTACTATAAAATTGGATGAATTTGAAGAAAAATATAAACCCTATCTTTCAAATATTGTATTGGAAATAACCGAAAGCGAGCCCTTAAATACCGCTATCTATGCAGTTAAAAGTGAAAGAATTCAAAGTTGGAATGCGATGATTGCAATAGACGATTTCGGAAGCGGGTATAGTAATGATTCTTCCCTTGTTTTCCTTTCGCCTAACCTTGTTAAAATAGACATGTCTATTGTGCGGAATATTCATAAGAGTTTGGACAAGCAAAATCTTCTTGAAAATCTTATTTCGTATGCAAAAAAGCGGGATATTATCGTTTTGGCTGAAGGGGTTGAGGTAATCGAAGAGATAGATGTTTTGCTGAGATTCGGCGTGGATTTATTTCAAGGCTATTTTTTTGCAAAACCGGCGTTTACCGTTCAGCCCATTCAAAAAGACAGCTTAAAGACCTTGCAGGATTGTTATTCGGGCGGGAACATTTAAGAGCGGTTTAATTTGTTTTTGCTGCAGCTGAACCGAGCTGTCCGCAGGCGCCGCCTATCTTTTGCCCGCGTTTTTGTCTGACTGTAATATTTAAACCGGCTTTTTCCAGATAGGCGGCAAATATTTTTACTTCGGCTTCCGTAGGCGGTTTAAATTCAAGTCCGTCAACAGGATTCCATGGGATAAGGTTAATATGGCAGTTTATTCCTTTTGTAAAGCGTATTACTTCTCGGGCGGCTTCGGCGGAAGTATTTACGCCTTTCATAAGGGCTAATTCAAATGTGATCCTTCTATTTGATTTTGAGTTAAAATATAATACGGCTTTTTTTAAGTCGGGCAGGGGATTTGTTTTCGCGATAGGCATAAGGCGTTCTCGTAAATGTTGGTTTGCCGCCGTAAGCGAAACGGCAAGCCTCACATCAAGTCCTAAATCTGCTATATCATAAATCCCTTTGCAAATACCTGCGGTCGAAATTGTAATGCGCCTTTTAGAAAGGTTTCTGCCCTTTGGATGGGTAAGAATTTCGATAGTTTTTTTTATTGCGGATAGGTTAAGCAGCGGTTCGCCCATACCCATAAAAACGATATTATCCAGTGTTCCGGCTTCCGCTTCTAAGTGGAGGAATTCTTCTACAATTTCGCCTGTAGAAAGATTCCGTAAAAATCCTAATTGTCCGGTTTTACAAAATGCACACTTGAGCGGACATCCCGCTTGGCACGATACACAAGCAGTTTTTCTTCCGGCTTTATCGAATAACAGAACCGTCTCTACGATTGCACCGTCATACAGCTCTATTGCAAGTTTTATAGTTCCGTCGGGATCTTTAAGTATTTTATGTACTTTTGTAGAATATAATGCAAAATTTTCCGATAAGGTTTTCCGTTCTTGCAAAGAGATATTAGTCATTTCATCAAAAGATTTTACCCCCTCTGCAATCCAGCGGAATAACTGAACGGCTCTAAATTTTTGTTTTAAATCGCAAAATTCTATAAGCTCTTTGGGTAAAAAGTTCGAAAGAGCAAAACTGTTTTTTGTGCCGATATTATTCATCTTTAGTGAGTTCTAACAGCAAATCGTTTATCGTTTGATTTTTAATTCCCGATTTTTGAAATTCTTGAAGCGTTTCTACGGCTTTTTTCTTATCTTTTTTTTCAACATAACATTGCGCCAGTTCAAGATATATTCTGTAGTTCATATCTTCCGAATTTTTTAAAGTTAAAAGAGTTGTAATTGCTTCGTCAAATTTACGTTGTAATTTGCATAGAATTGCGAGACCGAGCATTGCATAAGAGTCGAAATCAATATCCAGTGCTTTTTGATAAGAGTCTTTGGCTTTATCGAAATCGTTCATGTTGCGGTATGCATCGCCTAGTCTGGTTAGAATAACTTTATTTTTCGGATCAATTTCAAGAATACGCCGCCAATACACTACGGAATTATAGTGTTGGTTTAAGCCGCGATAGCAATCAGCCAAACCGAAAAGTCCATAAAAGTTATTTGGGTCGCGCTCTAAAGCGCGTTCAAAATAATAAAGACCACGGTCAAATAATTTCATCTTGCGGTAACAATTACCTATCGATGTGAGTATCCGTATATCTACCAATTCGCCGCCTGCTTCCAACACTTTATCCCAATAGGATAGGGCTTCACGGTATTTTTTAAAGTCATAATTTAAATGCCCCAAACCGATAAGCGCATACGCATTTTTCGGAGATACTGCTAAAACTTTTAAATAGAGTTCTTCCGCCCGTTCAAAATTTTTATTTTTTCTGTAGGCATCTGCAACACGGGTAAGAACCGTGATGTTTTTATCGTCGAATTTTATATATTCTTCCCATATTTCTATTGCCTTATTAAACCGGTGCATTGCTTTATAACAGTCGGCAAGTCCGAATAATGCATAATTGTTTGTAGGGTGATATTTAAGGCATGTTTTATAGAAAGACATAGATTTATCAAAATTATTGTGTTTTCTTTCGGCATCTCCCAATCCTACAAGGGCATAATTATTTTTAGGGTCAAGCTTTAAAATTTTATTAAATATATTTACGGCTTCTGCAATATTCTCGGTTTTTAAAAGTGAATATGCCTGCTTTGATAATTCCGTTATTTCAGTTTGGACAACATCTTCGGGAATATCCAATAAACTTTTGTTTGAATCTTGCATTTCCATTTTTTCAGGATCGGGTATGCTTAACTCTTCATCCGGCATTTCAAAATCGTTTGACATTAGCCCTCCGCATATAAAATAAGTAACTACAACATTTTATAACCGCTTATTTTATATGAATAATTTTATAATTGCTGCAAGTTCATCTAAAATCATATCTTCTTTGCTTGTGTTGTGTGCAAGGCGATATAATTTTAGAGCTTGCAATTTTTTATTATTTACCATATAATAATCACCTATTCTTGTAAGTCCGTCGGAATATCCCGTTGTCATAAAAATTCTTTCGGCCGATTGAATATCATTATTATTAAAAAATTCGTTGCCCTTTCTGTTGAGTTTTGCCTTTTGTTCGGATGATAATCCGTTAATAGGCTTTTCTGCTGTTTTTATGAAACCTTCTTGCGGCATATTCAAGAGTAAGTTCTCCAAAAAAGTGTACTAAACTATATAAAAAAATATTTCTTATAGTATACTGAAAAACGAAGTTATAGTCAAGAGGGGTGCTATTTTTTGTTTCGGTATCTTCCTGCATTGCCTTTTTCTGTGCGCTTTCTATCCGTTCTGCCGCGTCTGTCTCTTGAAAAATCCTGCGGGCTGCCTCTCATTCTGCTGCCCCTAAAACCTCCTTTGTGTTCGCCTTTAAAATCGGAAGGAGTGCTTTTCGCGTCTATATGGATATGAGGTAAGCCTCGTTTTTTCTTACATAGCCTTAACGCATCGTTTGCAGCATTTTTAGGCAATGTTGCAAGAGAAAATCTATCCATAACTTCAATTGCATCTACAAATCTTTCGGGGATTGCCAACATATTACTTAGCAGCTGCGCGAGCTTTCGTTTTGTTATGCCGTCTTTTCTTCCAATACCGATGTAGAGCCGTACACTTTCGCTGTCAATATGCTTTGAAGTTTTTCCTTCGCTGCGGACGGGTTTTATTGTTTTATAGTGCGACGGTGAAAGGAATTTACCGTATTGCATTTGGAGAATAAATGAAAGCACGGTTTGTGCGTCGGCATATTCCGTGAGCTTATTTGCAAAGGCGGCGAAGCCCTGCTGCGGTTGTTCTTCCATAACTAATTTTTGAATTTTTTCTGCGGTTTCTTTTAATATGCGGGTGCGTTTTGTTTCTAAAACGCTTTCTATTGAAGGAATTTTTCCTTCTTTTAGTTCGCCGCGTGCGTGTTTTCTTAAATAATCTACTTTTCTGATTTCGCTGGGGCGGATAAAACTGACCGCAGTTCCTGCGGCTCCCGCTCTTCCTGTTCGTCCGATGCGGTGTGTGTAAGTAGGTCCGTCATAGGGTATTGCGTAATTGACAACATGCGTAATGCCTTCAATGTCTATGCCGCGTGCAGCAACATCGGTTGCTACCAATATTTTTGTTTTTTTACTGCGGAAGCGGTCAAGGATTTTTTCACGCTGGCTTTGCGGAATGTCTCCGTGTAAGGCTGCTGCCTCATAGTGCCGCTCATCAAGTTCTTTTGCGACGGCATCTGCGTCAACCTTTGTTTGGCAAAAAACGAGCCCGTAAAAATCGGGAGTTGTATCGATGAGGCGGACAAGAGCTTCGGTTTTGTCTCCCTCGCGGACTACCCAAAAAAATTGTTCCGTAAGAGAGGCCGTTTCTTCTTGTGCTTCCTCTTCAACAATTTCATATTCTCCCATAAAGTCGGAAGCAATTGATAAAATTTGTTTGGGCATTGTAGCTGAAAACATCAACACACGGGCTTCAGGATTTGCGTGTTCAAAAATATTTTTAATATCATCGATGAAGCCCATATTAAGCATTTCGTCGGCTTCGTCTAAAATAAAATATTCAATATTTTCAAGTTTGAGTGAACCGCGTTCAATATGATCCATAACGCGTCCCGGTGTTCCTACGGTAATTTCCACACCGTTTTTTAAATTGCGTAGCTGCTGTCCGATTGGGGCTCCTCCGTAGACAACTGCAATACGCGGATATTCTTCTATCCTAAAAGATTCAACTTCCGTTGCAACCTGCATAGCAAGTTCACGCGTCGGCACTAAAATTAAAGCTCGGACATTTCCCGTATCAGAGCGTAGTTCCTGAACCAGCGGAAGCCCGAATGCTGCGGTTTTTCCTGTTCCGGTTCGTGCTTTTGCAATTACATTTGCATCGCCTGAAAGAAGACGCGGTATTGCTAAAATTTGAATGGGTGTCGGTTCTTCAAATCCTTTCGCCTCAATTGCCTTTAAAACTATGTCATCAAGTTCAAGGTCTTTAAAAGTTATTTCCATATTCGAAAGAGTATATCATATTGGCAGGTTTAAGGGAAGAGGGAATAAAAATAAAAAACTCACAAGGGCGGCTATTATAACACCAATGCCGCTTAACTTTGGTATGGAGACACGGCTTTTAAGCCGCCCCGTGTAAAATAGAGCGGCTTGTATATTGCCTTAAGATTAAATTAGCACATCGTTGCGTACATAACCGCTTTAATGGTGTGCATTCTGTTTTCAGCTTCATCAAAAACTACCGACTTGGAAGATTCAAAGATTTCATTTGTTACTTCCATTTCGGGTAAGCCGAATTTTTTGTTAATTTCTTGCCCTTTCGTTGTTTTAAGGTCATGGAATGAGGGTAAGCAGTGTAAGAATATCGCATCTTTATCTGCATTATCCATAGCAGCTTTATTCACCTGATAGGGCTTTAAGAGCTTAATCCTCTCTTCCCAAACGCTATCCGGTTCTCCCATTGAGACCCATATATCGGTATACAAAACATGTGCACCCTTTGTTCCGGCGTTTACATCATCGGTTAAGGTTACGCTTCCGCCTGTTTCCGCTGCAATTTCTTTTGCCTGTTTTACTAAGTCTTCCGTCGGGAATAAGTGCTTAGGTGAGCAAGCTGTAAAGTGCATACCCATTTTTACGCAGGCAATCATTAAAGAGTTTGCAACGTTGTTTCGGGCATCACCCATATAAGTAAACTTCAAGCCTTTAAGATAGCCGAATTTTTCTTCGATTGTCAGCAGGTCTGCAAGCATCTGTGTCGGATGGAAAAGGTCGGTTAAGCCGTTCCAAACGGGAACACCGGAATATGCTGCAAGGGTTTCTACCAATTCTTGGCTGAAACCGCGGTATTCGATACCGTCATACATTCTTCCCAAAACACGGGCGGTGTCTTCAATGGATTCTTTGTGTCCCATTTGTGAAGAATTGGGGTCGAGGTACGTAACGCCCATTCCTAAATCATAACCGGCAACTTCAAAAGAGCATCGCGTTCTTGTTGAGGTTTTTTCAAACAAGAGAACAATGTTTTTTCCTTCCAAGTAGCGGTGAGGAATTCCGGCTCTTTTCATGTCCTTGAAATTTTTGGACAAATCAAGTAAATAACGGATTTCATCGGTGGTAAAATCCAACAGTTTAAGAAAACTTCTTCCGCGCAAATTTTTTGCACTTTTTCCGCGTATTTCTTTAAGCATAGGTAAAACTCCTTAGAAAATAATCAAGCTAGGGCTAATATATCAATTTCCGTAAAAAAAATCC
Source organism: uncultured Treponema sp. (assembly GCA_938045195.1). Lineage (GTDB taxonomy): Bacteria > Spirochaetota > Spirochaetia > Treponematales > Treponemataceae > Treponema_B. The sequence goes on along the minus strand of CALINC010000090.1, from coordinate 49,699 downwards.
AGTACCCGATCAATTCAAGTTTTATACAATAAATTGTTCCATTTCGCCCACTACTTTCGTTATATTCTCTTTGTTGCTTACAACAAATTCTACCGTTTCTTGAACCCCGCTATTGATTTGCGATGTGCCGGTAGTAACCTCACTCATACTTTGATTTATAACTTGAGTCAGCTGCATAAGTTTTGTCAGTTCTTGTGAAACTTGATGTATGGCACTTGAGATTTCGCTTGAACCGTAGCGAACCTTTTCCGTTATGCTGTTAATCCCGCTGATGGAATTCATTACCTGTTCACTATTTGTAGACTGTGTGTACATTGCTTTTATAATACGATCTTCTTGTAACGAAACAAAATTCATCATTTTAGTTATATTTTCAAACTGCTCTGAAACAAGCGGTCCTACAGTATTGAGGTGTTCAATTCTTTGTTTAAGTTCTTGCAAAACCTTTGTTATAGTCTTTCCTTGCGTGCCGGATTCTTCGGCGAGTTTTCTAATTTCATCGGCAACAACAGCAAAGCCTTTTCCTGCTTCACCGGCATGAGCCGCTTCGATTGCGGCATTCATTGCCAAGAGGTTTGTTTGACTTGCCGTATTTTGAATGACGGAAATTGCTTCCAAAAGCCCTTCGGATTCTCCTGTGATAATACGGGCAGTGTCTACAACAAGTTTTACGGCATCTTTACCTTTTTCCGTCGCCGTATCTAAATCGGCTACTGCCTGCAAATTCTGTTCCGCAATACTTGAAATAGTTTTTATATTTTCTACCATGTTCATTATGGATTGAGTAGATTCCGCAAGGCTGCCGGTTTGGTTGTCGATATGTGTGTTTAATTGCTTAATGGTTTCGCTTATTTGGCTCATAGCTGAAACGGTATTAATAACGCTTTTATTTTGTGTTTCAATTTTAGCTTTTACGTTTTCGATATTTTCCGAAATCTGGGTTACGGAGGCAGCCGTTTCGGTCATATTTGACGCAAGTGTTTCGCTGGTTTTTTGCATGTTGTCCGTAGTATTACGTATGTTCAGGATTGATAAACGTATTTTTTCTACAGTACTGTTTAGATATTTGGCGATAATTCCTATTTCGCTATTGCTTTGTTCGGCTTTTACGGTAAAATTTCCCGAAGCAATTTTTTTAAAGACAGAATCCATTCTGACGAATTTTGAAAATAGAAATTGCATTAAAAATGTGCTTAAAATTATTGAAACAATAAGAAGAATAATAGACCATAATATTGAGTAACCTAGTATTGAGCCAAGTGACGGAACAAAATCTTTAACCGGTACGGTAACAATCATCCAATACGGTATGCCTGCTATTTGTTGTTTTCTGACAACAACTTTTCCTAATGCTGGATCATTAAAATATTGTAGTCCGCTTATTTCTTCATTATTTTTTAAACCGGCGATAAAATCATTTGCGTCTTTTTCAAAAAATTCTTCGGAAGAACATAATGAAATATAGTTATTTGAATCGATAAGCCCTATCCAAGAATTTTCACTTGGTAAAGAGTGTTTGATTTTATCCGAAACCTTATTTAAATTCATTGCAACACCCGCAAATCCGATAGGTTTACCGGAAAAATCGTATATTTTTGCATCAAACCAGAAATTTGTTTCTTGTAATTTTTTATTATAATCCACATTGTAAAATATCTCGTCCGGTAATTCTATGAGAGTATAAAACCAAGAATCTTTTTCTTCCTTTTCGGAGAGCGTATCAAGCTGTAATGTTCCGGATTTATCGGAGATATAATAATTTCCGGTCAGTTTTGACGCAGCAAAACAGTAATCAAAGCCTTCCGTTTTGCTTAACCGGATAAGGGCGTTTTCAACTTGAACTTTATCTGCATCTTCGGGTTCATTATTTTCAAACCAGCGTTTTAGATATATTTCTTCAACAAGATTTTTTGACAGGGCGAGCCCCTGAGAAAGCACCGTTTGGATGTCTTTACAGGCTGCATTTGCAATATATTCCGTCGAAGCATAAAAATTTTTCTCAAAACGGTGCTTGACGGTTATTGTTGTAAGCAATAGTGCCACGGACACGGTTATCATAAGAGCTATTCCGATAAACAGATTGAACGACGTACGTATTTTCATACACTTTCTCCTAATAAAAAGTTTTTTCAGTGCTTTTGCAACGGAGTGAAAAAGCACATATAATATGCGAGGTTTGCCGAAAGGCAAACTCGCCGGCTAAACAGAGAGGCACGATTTGTGCCGAACTGTTTAGCCCATCTCCTAATAAAAACTTTTTGAAAAAATTATGCGTTAATTCGGCAAAATTTTTTATTTTACCTATGCGGTTCAGTATAACACTGTATTTAAAATTATTCAAGGAGAAATTTTACATAATGCTTTTTTGGAGTTATGTATTTTTTGCTTTATCGTTTTTTCTTAATTTATTTTTTTATTTTCCGATAATCTGACGTGAGGACTATAATATGTTTAGGAAATATTTTTGTTTTGTATTTTTTGCACTTCTTTTTCGGGCAGTTGTTTTCGGCGAAACGTTAGCTATTGCTTGTTTTCAAAATGAAGATGCAGATGAAAAATGCAAAAATGTTACGGCAGCTTTTGAGGATTTTCTTTTTGAACCTTTTTTTGAAAGCGGTTTTATTGTTACCAGTCTTCCGCTTTCTGAGATAAAAGAACAAACTGAAATTAAAGCTGAAGATTTAAAAAATCTTTTTGAAGAGCTGACCGGATATATTTTGATTTGCCGTATGAGCTATGGAAAAGATCTTGTATTTAACAAAAAACTTGACAAAAAAATTCCTGATTGGAAAACATTAAAAGTTTCTCTGATAAATTTTTCTTCGGGAAAAGAAATATATTCCAAATTATTTGATATGAATAAAATTAAGGAAGCCGAACCTATAAAAAAAGGTGAAGAGCTTTCAGTAATAATTGCTTTAGAAGTGATTAAAGCAATAAATAAATCAAAGGAGAGCAACTAAATGAAGAAACTATTTTTTTCTTTAATATTCATTATTTCGTTTTCGAGTATTTGGGCGGTTTGGGAAGGCAACGGAGGCATAGGTGCCGCTTCGGATTTTCCTGACGAGGGGCTTTTTGCACGAAGCGATATGTTTCCGAAGCATACGCTTTTAGAAATAACCAATCTTGAAAAGAATATTACCGTCAGGGCTGTGGTTATGGGGCAATCCGGTATTCCGGGTCTTTTAGTCAGTTTGTCGCCGGAACTTGGAGCAAAGCTGGAGATTTCTCCGGGAAAAGTTGTGCGTGTCAGAGTTCTTACACCTTCTCCTGTGCAGGAAATAGGCGATGACGGATTTTCGGCAGGCAGTTCGGCACCCGAATCTATGGATTTGGATTCAAATCCTGCTCTTTTTGTTGCAGGAGAAAATATTGCACCGGATATCAATATGGAGCCTGCCGTAAGTGAGGTACCCAAGGCAGAAAATGATTCACCTGAACTAATCGTGAATACAGAGCCTCCGGCAGAACCGCCTATCGACCCGGTTGAAGAAATAGTTGCCGAAAAGCCCGCAGAAGAGGTTGTTCCTCAGGTTGAAGAAGAGCCGAAAGAAGAATCCCAAAATGCACCGCTCCTTGAATCGGTTGTTGCGGACAAACCGGATGAAGTTGTCGCCCCTGCACAACCTCAAATTGTTCCGGAGGTAAGGGTTTATATGGAGCCTGCCGATTCAAGACCTCCCATTATAGTTCCCGGTATATCAGAGCCGAAAAAAGTAGCTAAAGAAAATGTCAAAGAAGTAAAAGAAGTGGACGGTATTGTAGAGCCTCCCGTTAAAACTGAAGAACCTGCTCCGGTCGTTGCAGTTGCAGAACCGGATACTCCTAAACAGCCTGTTATAAGTGATGAGCCTTCGGTTTCAGTTGTAGATGCGGTTATTGAACCGAAAAAGGATGTCCCGGTGCCTGATGATGCCGTAGACTATATTGCACCCATAAATCAACCTAAAAGTGAAAGTCCCGAAGAACCCGAAGAAAAGGTTGAATCTGTTGAACCGATTATACAGCCTCAAGCGGAACCTGTAAGTGAAGAAAGAGAGAAACCGGTAGAGATACCTGAAACTGAAGAAATTGTAGAACCTGTAACACCTGTAGAGGAAGTTGTTGACGGCAAAACTTCCGAAGATATTTACGAAATAGCGGAACAACCGGAACCGGTAAAACCGGTAAAACCTGTAGAACCGGTAGAAATTGCAAAAAGTATTCCTCTTGTAGAAGAACCTGTTCTTCCGGTGAAGCCCGAAAAATTAAAAAAAGGAGAACTATATATCCAAATTGCGGTTTATAATGACAAATCTATTGCCGATTCTGCGGTACAAAAATACGGAAAACAATATCCCATAGTTATTGAAGAAACTGAAAAACGGGGAAAACCGCTTTATACGGTTTTTGTAGGACCGCTTCAGCATGAAGAAACGGGTGCCGTAATAGAACGGTTTAAGTATTGGGGGTTTAAAGACGCTTTTTTAAAAAAAGTTAAATAATTTTAAATTTTATGTAACTTAAATAATTTAAAACGTTTTATTATGTGTATGTTGAGCAGGACACAGCTGATTCAACGATACCTCCTTTGCAGTTTCCCGACAGGTTTTTCTCCTCCTTTTACCTGTCGGGTTTTTTATTTGTGTTGAGCTGTGTAAGTATTCCTTTCATGTTATAATTTCACCGATAGAAAATAATTTTCAATAAATAGCAGAAAACATAATAATTTTTTTTAAAAAATAGTATTGCATTTTATGAAAACTTATAATAAAATGAAAGCAAGGGGGAAAACAATTGCGATTTTCTCGAGCTTTCACAATTTTCTATGCATGGAAAATGAAATATTTTTTCTTTAAGGAGAATTTTATGATATCCGGGAAAAATTCATATCGCAAAACAGCAATGGAAAAATTGCTTGATGAAAGTGGAGGTGAAACCATGAGAAACACAGCCGCGACCGAGCATATACCGTCAAGATATGGACACCGAAAACATGGCGTGTCATCCGGTATATCTCAAAGAAGCGGAAATTCCCATTCGTCGGCAAGGGTACTTGGTTTGGTACGTGATACCGAAGCGGTAATAAGAAGTGATGATAACTCCGGTTTCGGCAATAAGGGAGGCAGCTGTAAGAAAAATGTCTCGTCTAAATATGCCGGCAGCAGCATCGGCAATTTGGGTACTACGGGTATCATTGCCGGAGCTAAAGCACTATCGTCTTCCGCTCCGGTTAAGCCTATTGAAAAAAAGACGGGCAGCAAAACGGTAATTTCGAGGCCTCATTCTTCTAATTATTCGAAAATTACAGATAATCCTCGAAATATGGGCAGTATACCCGCTGCGGTTTCTGCATTGCATAGCGGTTCCGGTAAACATGCACAAAATATGAATACGGCAAAACCTGCTATACCTAAAAAAACGGGAATCTTTAAACCTGAAAAGCCGAAAGAAAAAGTTATACCGTCGAATCCTGTTGTTGCTAAAGCAGATGAGGCTTTGGATATGACAAAAACAGTCTGTCTTGCTCCCGAACCTGCCGCTCCTACGAAAAGTGTGGGGGTAAAAAGCGATATGTCTACAGGTGCGGCTGCGGGTGCGGTAATATCGGCAGAAGCTTCAAAACAGAAAGGAGTTCTTGCAGCGTCGGCACCTGTAACAACCGAACCTATAAAACCGCCGGCAGCAGCGAGCGGCGCGGTAATATCGGCAGAAGCTGCAAAACAAAAAGGATTTCTTGCAGCAATGGTTCCTGCAGCAACTGAACCGGAAAAAACAGCGGCAGCGGCTGCCGGAGCGGTAGTATCGGCAAAGGCTGCAAAACCGAAAGGAAGTCTTGCAGCAGCGGCACCTGTAACAACCGAACAGGAAAAACCGGCGGGAGCGGCTGGCAACACGGCAGTATCAGCGGATTCCGGCAAACCGAAAGAAAAGGTTATACCGTCGAATCCTGTTGTTGTTAAAGCAGATGAGGCTTTGGATATGACAAAAACAGTCTGTCTTGCACCCGAATCTGCCGCTCCTAAGGAAAGTTTGGGTGGAAAAAACGATATGCCTACAGCAGCGGCTAGCGGTTCGGCAGAAGCTGAAAAGCAGGAAGTCCTTGCAGCGGCGGCACCTGTAACAACCGAACAGGAAAAACCGCCGGCAGCGGCGGGTGCTGCAGTAGTATCGGCAAAAATTGGAAAACCGAAAGGAAGTCTCGCAGCAGCGGTACCTGTAACAAACGAACCTGAAAAATCGGCAGAAGCGGCTGGCGGCACTGCATTGCCTACGGAAAGTGCAAAACCTGAAGAAGCTCTTGCAGCAGCACCTGTAACAAACGAACCTGAAAAACCGGCAGAAGCGGCTGGCGGCACTGCATTGCCTACAGAAAGCGCAAAACCTGAAGAAGCTTTTGCAGCAGCGGTACCTGTAACAAATGAACCTGAAAAAGTGCCGGCAGCGGTGAGCGGTGCGGTATTATCGGCAGAAGCTATAAAACCGGATGAAAGTTTTGCAGCGATTAGCAGCACTGTAGTATCGGCAGAAGCTGAAAAGCCTGAAGAAACTCTTGCAGCGTCGGCATCTGTAACAAACAAGCCTGAAAAACCGAAAGAAACGGTTGTTTTTGCAAATTCTGTTATACCCAAAACCGAACGGTCTTTGGATACGACAAATACAGTGAGCTTTGCTCCCGAACCTGCCGCTAACGCTAAGGAAAAGATTCCTTTTAAAGATATGGTAAAGCTGACTGCCGCCCCTTTGAAGGAGTCCGATAATACTAAAAATATGTATGATTTATTGCGAAATAAATACGTATATCTTGAGGACGTAGCAGTAGCACGGGAAACGGTTCGTTTACCTTTTAAGGAAAAGTATAAGCAGGTAAGGGGTATTTTACCGTTGCAGGTTAGGAACGAAAAGGTAAATTATCCCGTTTCATGTCAATATTTTGCCGTTATCTCGTCTTTTGTTATGAATGGATATAAATATAAAGAAGGGATAACTGTAGATGATGTTGAAAAGATAGGAACTTATGCCTGTGTGGCTGAAAAAGGTTATGAGTATGCTATAAAAAAAATTTTTGGATTGTCTGTAGTTAGACACGAAATCCCTGACGATATTAAGTATGAGGATTTTAAAAACTTGGTCAAAGATAATCCTGCAATGATTCGGTTTAAGCAAGATGACTATTGGAAAAATGGAGTAAAAGATGGGCATCACGGTATAGGGTATGGAAACGGCGGATTCTTTGAAGCTTGGCGTGGATATAATGGAGAAACATGGGAAGCTGTACGCATGGGAAGAAAAGAAAATAATACAGCTTTATTTTCAAGTAATGACGGAGGTTGGTATTTTGAAGTACAACACTAAATTTTTATTCGTATTGTTATTGGCTTGTATCGTTTCAATGTCAGCAACGGCTGAAACGGTGCGAGAATATGAGATTATCGGCAGTCCTTTTATGCTGCATGGAAAGCCTTTATCTTTCGGCGAGGTGTATACACCTGAAAGTTTTGAAAAGAAATTCGGAAAATCTGACGGGTGGGAATCTTATCCACCCGGTGCATGGGACATTTCTTATTACGATGAGGGTATTACAATTTTTTTTACGGAAAAAAATACTTTAAAAGGAATAAGTTTTGATATGGAAGTATTAAACAAAGTTACTTTGCATAAAATTACGATTAACAAGGGTGATTCTTATCAAAGTATACGTAAAAAACTTGAGGCAGCAAAAATATCTTTTAGCGTAACTGAATATCCAAAAGAAAGGTTTAGGTTTCGTGTGAATTTTTTCACCGATACGGGAGATCATGTTAGTCATATAGATTGTCTTGCAACAGGTACACAAAAAGTAACGAGGGTATTTTATTTTCGTGAATACTAAAACGGTACATTAAAGTATTGCCCTGCACTTCTATAAGAGGTGCAGGGTTTTTGTGATTTTTAATGAAAATACTTTATATAAAAAAATAATTTTCTTAAGTTTTACTTGTGTACAGTAATATAACGGAAGCGATGAAATAAAAATACGAAAAGCTGCCGAAAGCGATTTGTATGCAGAATTCGTGAACCCCACATGTTTTGCGTCTTACCGTTTTGCAAATTACTTCTATGGCTAGAATGACTATAGGGCACCTCTAAAAACCTCAGTTTTAGAGGGTTACCTTAGATTTAACTTGCGATGTTTTTCGTAAGTCAGTGATATATAAGGACTTACAAAAAACTCGTCGGGCATCTCTAAAAATCTAACAAAGTTTTTAGAGATGCCCTATATTTTGTAATTGGATTTGATTCGTGCGGTTTAATACCCTGTTGCTGCGCAACGTATGCTCTGCGTCGTAATAAAGGGTATTAAAGCCCGACTTCAACCGCCTTATGAGAACATACAATGCGAAACATTGAGCATTGTACCCCGATGCTCTGCGTCGAGGTTGTTGATTTCAAGTTTTTTTACGATTTTTAAGAGGCGAATTTTGTATTCTTCCTTACATTGCTTTTTCGGTTTTTATTGTTTTTATCGTATTATGAAATGCAAGTAATTTGCGTGAAATAATATCGGTATAAGCAGCTTCATCAAGACCTGATAAAAGTTTAATTCCCTCATCTATGTTTTTAATTGTCCAAATATTAAATTTTTTTGCGGCAACGGCATTGAGAATTTCTTTAGGAAGGAAAAGATTATTTTTATTGCTGTGCGGAATCATAACGCCTTGAGTTTCAGTAAAGCCTAAAATTTTGCAGACATTAAAAAAGCCTTCAATTTTTTCACTTATGCCGCCTACCGGCTGCACCATTCCATGTTGATTTAAACTGCCTGTTACGGCAATATCCTGTCTCATCGGAAAACCGCCTATTGCAGAAATCAGCGCTAAAAATTCGGCACACGATGCGGAATCGCCGTCAATATAACTGTAAGACTGTTCAAAACAAACACTTGCTGAAATAGATAGCGGAATATTTTTTGAAAACTTCTGTCTTAAAAGAGAAGAAATAATTAAATGAGCTTTATCGTAAATTTCGCCCGAAAGCCCTGCTTCGTGTTCAATATTGATTATGCCGCCCGTTCCGGGAGAAGCTTGCGCTGTAACTGCTACTGGAACACCGAATGCATGGTAGCCGCGCTCTTCTACCGCAAGTCCGTTTATCTTGGCAATTTTACTGCCTGAAACATCAATAAGAATTTCGCCAAGCTGTATCATTTCGGCAAATTTTTCTTCGGGCAAAGAGTGAAGATAGTGCCTTTTTTCAATAGTGTCATTTAACACATCGCCGCAAATAAATTTTTTCCCTTGCTGTTTTGCATGAAAATCAGCCTCGATAATGAGGTCTGAAATTTTTGTGAACTGAGCGGTAAGAAGATGCCTTGATTCTGCAAGTTCTGAAGAATATGATACAAGCCGTGCGTATCCCGAATCGGTAAGCGGAAGAGTATTCTTCTTTTTACATAGCAGGTCGGCAAGACTGATAAGGGCATCTACATTTTTATCGGTTTTCGGCATAACGGAATCGAATTCTGCGCATACTTTAAAAAGTTTATAAAAGTCGGGGTCTTCTTGATAAAGCATATCATACGTAAATTCTCCGCCGATTATGATAACTTTAAAATCCGCCGGCAAGGCTTCCGGCTTAAATACACTCGGGGCATGATTACTTGACGGAGGCATTTGTATTTCTATTTTACCTGACTGTAAAACGCGTTTTAAATAAACCCATGAATCTTCTTCTTCAACCAGATCGCGGAAACGCACAATGAGATAACCGCCGAAAGCGCGGTGTACGGCTCCGTCTCTTATTTTTAAATGCCCGTTTATTTCAGCACCATTTGAATCGGAATGACTTTCAATCGTACCGAACAAATTGGTAAAATTCGGTAAATTTTCGGTGATAACATAATTTTTATCGTTTTTATTTTCGCAAATTAAATTGATGGTATAGCGTCCTAAAAACATCTTTTTTAATTTATTCGATTTAAATTCGGTACTGTAAAATTTATTCCGTTTAATTAAATCTTCTTCTACTCGTTTTAAAAATAAAATAATTTTTTTTGTATCTTCTTTTTGTTTTTCGTTTACGTTTTCCAAATTAAAACTTTCAGCCATTTGAAAAAGTTTTTTTAATTCTTCTTTTACAAGAGGTATTAGGGCTTGGTTTTTGTGTTCGAGCAAAAGCTTTTGAGTGCCTTCAGCTTTTTCGCGCAAAGAGGAAAATAAATCGCTCATCTCATCCACCGAAGCGTAATATTTTTCGCGGATTGCATTAAGTTCGGCTTCTGAAATTTTTCCTTGTGCTGCACGGGATTGCAGCTCGTCAAGAGGGATTTCTTTTCCTTTTATAATCGGAATTAAATCTACCGATTGAGAATTTTCGTCTTTTGAATTTTGCATTTTAAAACCGGCTTTAAGCATCTTTGATTCAAATTTCATAAGGATGTTATTTGCTTCATTGTCGGTTTTAGACATAATTGTTTTTTCTTCGGTTTTAAAAACCTGCGATTTTAAAAGCGAAAGCGTCCTGTTATGAATTCTTTCGACAGCTTTTTTTAACTCAGTGCGGAAGGCTCTGCCTTTTCCTGCCGGGAAAAATAAAGCTATCGGTTCAATCGGCTTTGCAAAATTATAGGCATAGGCTATATCTTGAAGTTTTACCCGATTGGGTTTATAATTCTTTAAGAGCGATGATAGAACGGTACGCCGTCCTGTACCGGGGGCTCCCATAACAAAAATGTTATAGCCGGCTTCCGTAATTCCGAGACCTAACTCTATTGCCTTGACGGCTCTGTCTTGACCGAATATCTGCGGTTCTATACCGTTGTGTTTTAATTCCCGTATTTTACTTTCGGGAAAGGAAAATTCCAGTTCGTCTAAACTTAATTTTTCGGCAATGCTGTCTGTCATATATGCTCCTTATACATTTTGCATGAGGTAATCTATGTCTGATTTATTGGTTAGCGAAATACTTATTTTGTTCTTATTATTTTTGCCGAGTGTGCGCCCTTTTTCAAAATCGCTGAAAAAAGCCGCAGCACTTTCAATTTTGCCTTTTATTGCGCTCATCATTTCCGTTTTAGTTATTGCGGGGCAAGGTATTTCTTTTTCGCTTTTACCTGTCATCATCATAGTCATAGTCTGTATTATAACAGAATTCGCAAGATTTGTAATGTTTTTATGCCGTGTTCCGAATGATTTTTACTCAATTCCCTCACTTTTATTTAGAATTTTTATGCTTTTTTTACTTACGGCTGTAGTTTTTTCTTGTTTTTATTTTTCACCCGAAAGCGAATATAAAACGGATTATTCAAAATTTTTAAAACAAGATGTGATTATCCGGTTAGACGGAAAAAAAACAAATGTAGGAACATGTTTTGTACCGAAAACTTCAGCACATGAACAAATTACCGTTTTAGTGCTGGGTTCGTTTCCAAATCAAATCGGCAATATAAATACGATTACCGGTTTTCTTGCCGATGCAGAGTATAAAACAATTGAACTTACAAATCCTGAAAATAATTATTTATGGTACATGCCTAAAGGCGGAGAAGAATTTATAAGTGTTTTTAATTCTATAATAAAAAAAGAAATTCAAATAAATACAAAAATAAATATTGAAAATTTTAATTCTGCAATTTCTCAAATTATTGAAAATGAAAAAAATTCCGCAGTTTATGTAATTTCAGAAGGAATTTATAATCAAGCAATTTATGATTATGCCGCAGAGCATCCTGAAGCATTTGCAGGGATTTTTTATGTTCTTTCTCAAGAAGAGCATTCATCAGCATTAAGCGAAAACCGAAGTGCAATTAAAGGCATAAACCCCAAAAACGTATATGTTTTACAAGAGGACGAAACGCTGCGTTTTTCAAAAGAATTGGGACGGTACCCTGTGTGCTTTTTTTTACGGTCAAAAGAAAAGCTGCCTCATTTCGGAGAACTTAGGTGCCGTGATGTTTTAGCTGCAGGGCTTTTGGGTTCTTCACGGGATTTAGGAAAAAAAGATAGAATTAAAGTTGCGGAGATTTTTGAAAAATGGCTTAAAATACGCAGTAGAATTACAATCGGGCAGAGATAAAGCGTACATTTATATTTCTTCCGCTTGTATATTTTTGCGTACACTCGGTTATATTTTTTCTTATTTCTTTAGCTGCATTATCCGGATATTCTCCATGCAGTGCGGTACACTCTAAAAGCCGCAGTTGTTTTGGCGGTTTTCCCGGTTACAGCCTTTGTTTATGCGGGATGTAACCATAAAAAGAATATCAATGGTACGAATAAGCATAAATCCGTATCAGGTGGGAAGCCGCAATACAGCTGTCTCTCTTAAAGTTAAAGGCAAGGCAAAAATCAAAGCATAATTTATTCTGAAACAATATATAATTTTTTATAATACCAATGGCGAAACTAATAATGTAGATAATCCTGCTTCTTAAACCATTGAAAGCAATGATATGCTTTTAAAAGACCCGGTAAAGCTGCCTTATACCTTTTTAGGATGGTACGACAATCTCGGCTTTATCGGTTCGCCAGTATTATGTATACCGAAAGGTTCTATCGGTGATAAAGCCTTATACGCCAAGTGGAAGCCGCTCAAATATACCGTTAATTTTACGGCTTTTACAGCCGACGATTTAAAACGAAGGCTGAAGGCATTCCGATAATGAACAGAGATTCCGTAGAATACGGTAAAACCATCATTTTTACGGCAGAACCGGAAGACGCAAAAAAAGCCGTTGCGGGTTGGAATATTACAGGCGGCAGTATTAGCAGCAGCAGCGGAAAATGCTAAAATACTGCGGAAGTTTTATATTGAGGGCAATATAAGCGTAAGTATAAGCGGTTTGCTTGATTGGCCGTATATCCGGTTTACGACATTAAAATCGGCAGGTGATAATGTATTCCTAGTAATAAATGCCGAAGAAATTGATTAGGCGGAAGTGTTGGCAGACCTAAATAATGACGGCATAAAAGATGCGGTCGAAGCAGTAACGGCTTTTTATTCTTACGGCACTGTTTCGTATAATATAGGTTCAATGCAATTACCGTATACGGTAAGGTGACATATCTATTCTGCAACAATAATCAATTAAGCACACATGACGTATCGCAGAACCCGCTTTTGCAGGAGCTGAGCTGCTATTCCAATAAAATTGCAGGAGATCGGATGGACGCTCTTATTAATTCTTTGCCTACTCATTCCACAGGAAATAAGGGAAAATTTTATGTTATAGATGATACCGCATCGCTTTCCGATCAAAATATGTGTACGGTTTTGCAAGTAAATGCCGCCAATTCAAAGTGATGGGACGTATATACTGTCGCAAATGCTATATATCCCGGAAGTTGACGCATAAACGGCAAGGAGGCATTATCCTGCATATTTTAAAACATACCCCTTGCCGTTTTTTCGATTTTTTTGTATCTTATATACATTACAATCAAAATCATGTAAGATTTTAAGGAGATATTTCAATGGCTAAACAATTATTGTTTAATGAAGAAGCCCGGAAGAGCTTACTTGTCGGCGTAGAACAAATTTCAAATGCAGTAAAAGTTACGCTCGGCCCTAAAGGTCGCAATGTCCTCATCGATAAAAGTTTTGGAGCTCCCACAGTTACAAAAGACGGCGTTTCCGTTGCTAAGGAAATCGAACTCGAAAACAAATTTGAAAATATGGGTGCACAGCTTTTAAAAGAAGTTGCGACAAAAACAAATGAAGTTGCCGGCGACGGAACAACAACGGCAACTGTTCTTGCGTATTCAATCGTAAAAGAAGGTTTAAAAGCTGTTGCTGCCGGCATGACCCCGCTGGAATTAAAACGCGGTATCGATAAGGCGGTAACAATAGCCGTAGAAGATATTCAAAAGAATTCAAAAGAAATTAAAGGAAGCGAAGAAGTTGCACACGTAGCTTCCGTTTCTGCAAATAACGATACCGAAATCGGAAAAATTATTGCCGACGCAATCGAAAAAGTAGGCAAAGACGGCGTTATTGATGTGGGTGAGGCTCAAACTATGGAAACCACTACCGACTATGTTGAAGGTATGCAGTTTGACCGAGGTTATATTTCCTCATATTTCGTAACAGACCGTGATAGAATGGAGACCGTTTTTGAAAATCCCTATATTTTAATTTATGACAAATCAATTTCTACCATGAAAGACTTGCTTCCGCTTTTGGAGCAGGTGGCTCAAGCAGGCAGACCGCTTCTTATTATTGCCGAAGATGTCGAGGGCGAAGCTCTTGCTACGCTGGTTGTAAACAGTCTCCGCGGTGCATTAAAAACCTGTGCCGTTAAGGCTCCCGGTTTTGGCGACAGACGAAAGGAAATGCTTGAAGATATTGCCGTTCTTACCGGCGGACAGGTTATTTCCGAAGAACTTGGATTAAAACTCGAAGCTGCTCAGATTGCTATGCTCGGTCAAGCAAAAAGCGTAAAAATCGATAAAGAAAACACCATGATCATTGACGGTGCCGGAAAGGCTAAAGATATTAAAGACCGTGTTGCGCAAATTAAGGCACAGCTTGACACAACCGATTCGGAATATGACGGCGAGAAATTGCGCGAACGGCTTGCTAAACTTTCAGGCGGCGTTGCCGTAATCAAAATCGGTGCCGTAACCGAAGTCGAAATGAAAGAAAAGAAGCACAGAGTAGAAGATGCTCTTTCGGCTACCCGTGCTGCAATTGAAGAGGGTATTGTCGCCGGCGGCGGTCTCGCTCTTATTCAAGCTATTGCAGCTTTAGAAAAAGCCGAGATGTCTTCACTTTCCGAAGATGAAAAAGTCGGCTTTAAGATTGTAAAGAGAGCTTTGGAAGAACCTATTCGTCAAATTGCCGTAAATGCCGGTTTAGACGGTGCCGTTATTGCCGAAAAAGCTAAAGAGAAAAAAGGCATCGGCTTTGACGCAGCTAAAATGGAATGGACCGATATGGTAAAAGCAGGTATTATAGACCCTGCTAAGGTTACCCGTTCTGCATTACAGAATGCAGCTTCCATTGCAAGCCTCTTATTGACAACGGAATGTGCAATTACCGACATCCCCGAAAAACAAGCAGCTCCTGCAATGCCTTCACCCGATATGGGCGGAATGGGAATGTATTAAAGGTAACAAACGATAGACCCGGTAATATGCCGGGCTATCGATTATTTTTGGAGCATTTTAAATTTATAATGATTAAAAGAGTTTTAGTAACCGGTGGTGCCGGCTTTATAGGTTCTCACATCGTTGCAGATTTATCCGAAAAAGGCATCGAGCCTGTAATTTTGGATAATTTTTCCAATTCATCACCCAAAATAATTCCTGTTTTAGAAAACATAACCGGAAAAAAATTGACGGTTTTTACTACCGATATAAAAGACAAAACAAGTTTGCTTAAAGCCGTTAAAGATTCACGTGTTGAAGCCGTCATTCATCTTGCGGCGTATAAAGCCGTAGGAGAATCGGTTGAGAACCCTTTAAAATATTATGAAAATAATATATCGGGGTTGCTAAATCTCCTTTTTGCAATGAAAGAAAACGGAATAAAAAACTTTGTATTCAGTTCGTCCGCCACGGTTTATGGAGCTTCCGATATGGCATTTATTCCCGAAACAGCACCTGTTTCGGCTGTCAACCCTTACGGCAGAACAAAAATTATTTCCGAAGAGATTTTACGAGACACGGCTTTTGCCGAAAAAGATATGAGTATTATTTCGCTGCGCTATTTTAATCCTATTGGCGCGCATAAAAGCGGCGATATAGGTGAAATGCCCTCCGGTATTCCGAATAATCTTTTTCCTTACATAGCACAGGTTGCTTTGGGTAAATTACCGCATTTAAATGTTTTCGGCAACGATTATGACACACCGGACGGCACCTGTATTCGGGATTATATTCACGTATGTGATTTGGCTGAGGGACACTCTGCAGCGTTAAAAAAAATAGATGCAGGCTTCAAAGGCTTTGATATTTTTAATCTGGGAACGGGTAGGGGATATTCTGTTTTTGAAATTATACAAGCGTTTGAAAAAGCTTCAAACATTACCATTAATAAAAAAATTACATCAAGAAGACCCGGAGATGTTACCCGTTATTGTGCCAATGCGGATAAAGCAAAAAAGGAACTGGGCTGGCAGGCGAGGTATAATTTGGAAGACATGTGCCATGACGGCTGGAATTGGTACAAAAAACATCCTGCCGGATTTTAAAATATGACTGCCGACCCGATTGCGTCTTTTTTTAATGCTCTTGCGGAAAAATGGGATGATATTGCCGAAAATAACGATTCCCTTATTGATTTTATTGTAAAATATGCGGATATAAAGCCGGAAGACAAGGTTTTGGATATAGGCTGCGGAACAGGCATTTTAGAAAGCCGTATTTTGCAATATAATCCTCAAAAAATTCTGGCTGTTGATATTTCCGAAAATATGATTTTAAAAGCGAGGAAAAAATATATCGGTGCCGCCATTGAATTCCGCAATGTGGATATTTATTCTTTACAAGAAACGGAATTTAATAAAGCCTTTATTTTTAATGCGTATCCTCACTTTCTTAACAGAAGACTACTTGCAGAGCGGGTTTCATCTTGTCTTAAGGCGGGAGGTCGTTTTTTAGTAGCTCATGACCATTCCCGAAGTGCGGTTAATGCACGGCATGCCGATATTATGCCTCAAAGTAAAAACGGTGCGCTAATTTCTTCCGAATTGCAGAGTGCCGAAGCAGAAGCCGTTTTTTGGAAAGAATTTTTTTATGTCGATACCATGATTGACCGGCACGATTTTTATTTAATTTCCGGTATACGTGTTATTCGGTAACGGTTTCTTTAGGCGGTATTTTTGCCCATTCTTTTATAAGGGTACACGGGTCTTCAGCGGATAACAAGGCTTTAAAAAAACTGTTAAATACCGGAATTTGACTTTTTAAAACATCAAGTTCGGATTGAGTAAATTTTGATAGGACATAATTTGCAATGTCAGGATGGGATTCCCCGCCTTGGCTTGAAAAGTCGGGGCGGCCTATTCCTATCCGCAGACGGAAAAAATCAGCTGTTCCAAGAGTACTTTTTACCGAGCGTAATCCGTTATGCCCGCCTAAACCGCCGGACCATTTAAAACTTAAAATACCCGGTTTTAATTCGAGTTCATCATGTATTATTAAAATATTTTCAGGCTTGAGCCTAAAAAATGAAGCCGCCGCCCCTACGCTTTCTCCCGAAAGATTTACAAAAGTTTCGGGTTTTAATAAGTGCAGAATTTTTCCGCCGGAGAGTAAAGTGCCGGTCTTTGCGTATTGCCCTTTAAATTTATTTTGCCATGTTACATTTGAGCTTATTTCAGCAAAATCGCTGAAAACCCAAGCGGCATTATGACGAGTATTTTCATATTTTTTCCCGTAATTTCCCAAAAAAGCTACAAGTTCAATCATTTTTAGTTCCGGATATTTTATTATACGTTCAGTATAATAATTTTGTCTATGTAATGCAATATAGGCAGCTTACCGCTACAGTCTTAATTTTTAAAGATTGACTTTTTTGCACTAAAACCATACAATATAGAACAAAAGATTGAGTATGAATAAAAAAAATACGGTGTTTATTCCCGCAGAAAAGTCCGCTACTGAAAAAAAATTGGATTTTCCTATTTTAATAGGACTTTCCGGTCAGTCCTGTGCAGGCAAAAATGAAGCCGCTTTAATATTACAAAGCTGCGGAATGTTTTGTATTGATAGTGATGCAATTTCCCGTGAAATTTTCCTAAAAAATGAGCAAGCTCTTCTTTCTATTTTCCAAAATGAAGCCGAAAAAAGAGGCTTTTACATACGGTATGAAAATGGAACAATCAATAAAAAAAACTTTGCGCTTTTTATATTTTCGGATGCAAAATTGCTCAAAAAACATGAAGATTTTATTCTCCCAAAGATTGAAGAAGCGATAAACCGCAAAATAAAAGCTGCTTTTGCCGAAAATCCGCTCCGTCCCATTGTTTTAAATGCTCCTACTTTGCATAAAACTTCATTATTAAAAAAATGTGTATTTATTTTCTATATTACAGCTCCGATATTGCTTAGAATTTGGAGAGCAAAGAAAAGGGATAAACTGCCTATCAAAAATATTCTTGCAAGATTTTCAAAACAAAAGGATTTCTTTTCTCAATACTTTTTTTTAAATGCCGATACAATAATAGTAAAGAACTTTGGAAGTCTTGCGAAATTAAAAAAAACGCTCTTGCAAGAACTAAAAAAAAGAGGTTTTTGAGGTATTCTATGGAACAAAAGAAAATTTTATGGGTCGTTGTGTTTGTATCGGCTTTTATTTTAATTATTTTCGGTGCCGCACTGTATTTGTATGCTCCTTTTAGGAATAAAAGTACGATGCAAGCCTCTGAAATTTCCGATTTTGGCAAAATTCAACTTGACAGCGGAACAAATATAGATCCTGTGCAATGGACGAGAAATCCCGATTCTATTCCTCCATTAGAGACGGAAGCGGCTCCTCCTATAAATATTACAAATAATAACTATACGTATGTAAACGGAGAGATTAAATCTCCCAATGACGAAAATGCCGTAAATGTAAGCGGTTTGACCGATACACAAAAACTTGAGCAAGAAACAGGTGCATTGCCGGATAATTTGGCAAAGGAATTGGGAAAAGAACCGGTAAAAGACCCCTTGCAGGGAGAAGCGGAAAACGAGAGAGCAAAACAGACGGGTGAGCCTAAAAAAGAAACGGGGGTCGCCGCTAAAAAGGGGACGCTTGCAAAAACAGATAATAAAAAGACCGGCGATACGGCAAATGTAAAAAGCAATACGCAAAAAAAACTTCCGTCAAAATCCGCAACACAAGTATCGAAAAACCAAACTAGTCCGTCCAAAAAAACGGTGGAAACTATTTATTGGGTGCAAACGGCTTCTCTTACAAGCAGAATTAATGCAGAGAATGCAAGAGATACTCTTACCGAAAAACACATGCATGCCGAAATTTTTACGAAAGAGACGGCGACAGGCGTTACGCATAGAGTCCGCGTAGGACCATTTAAGAATAAAACCGAAGCTGCGTATTGGTTAAAAAAAATACGTGAAATAAAAGGTTTTGAGGGAAGCTATATTTCACAGGATAGAAAAAAAAGTTAAAAAATTCAAATATTTTTTAAATATTTGCTTGACAAATTTTAAAAATATGATAGACTATTAGGTAAGAGAGAGATGTGAGTATCCGCAATGCGGTTCAAAGCACATCTCCCATAAGGGACATGACTCCATGTCCCTTATTTTTTATCCATACCAAAACGTAACAGGTTATGCCGTTTATGAAAACAAAACATTTTAATATAATTGATGCGGTTAAAGAAAAAGAAGCGGAAATAATACAAATAAGACGATATTTACACCAAATACCGGAGCTGCAACTTAATTTGCCTAAAACTGTTGCGTATGTTTGCAGCAAACTGGACGATATTAAGGTTCCTTATTATAAACTTGTTAATGGTAATGCAATTGTTGCTCAAATTGACGGCTGTGCAAAGGGCAGGTGTATAGCAATACGCGCTGATATGGACGCACTACCGATTAAAGAAAACACCGGTTTACCTTTTTCTTCAAAACATGATGGATGCATGCACGCCTGCGGACATGACGGGCACACTGCGATGGCTTTGGGTGCCTGTATGATATTAAAAGAACTGTCTTCCTATTTTAAAGGTTGTGTGAAAATTTTATTTCAGCCCGGAGAAGAGTACCCCGGCGGAGCTTTGCCGATGATAGAAGAGGGCTGTCTTGAAAAACCAAAAGTGGATGCGATAATCGGTCTTCATGAAGGATATATGTATCCCGGATTGGAAAAGGGTAAAATAGGAGTTTCTTATGGAACTTTATTCGCTTCAATGGATAGGTTCCGAATTGATATAATCGGTAAAGGAGCTCACGGAGCGCAGCCCCATATCTCCATAGACCCTATTCCCATAGCGTGTGAAATAGTTTCGTCGCTACAAAAAATTATAAGCAGAGAAATTTCACCTACGGCACATGCCCTTATTTCAGTTTGCCAAATACACGGCGGCACAGCTCAAAATATTATTCCGCAACAAGTATTTATGGAAGGAACAGTTCGCACTGCCGATGAAGCCGTCCGAAAATTTATTGCAAAGCGGATAGATGAAATCGCAAATGGTATAGCACATTCTTATAGAGCGTCTTGCAAAGTCGTTTACGATTATAAATATCCTGTGCTTATTAACAATAAACAGTTTGCGGAATTTTTTGTAAAAAACACGAAAGATCTTTTTGGGGAAAATTGTATTAGCGAGATTACCGTTCCTACTATGGCAGGGGAAGATATGGCTTTCTTTTTGCAAAAAGTTCCCGGTATTTTCTTTCTTTTATCTAATCCAGTCATCGCAAAAGATGGAACAATTTATCCCCACCATTCCCCTCAATTTGATGTAGACGAAACTTTATTTTATAAAGGAACTGCAGCCGTTCTTAACACGGTTTTAAACTATTTGGAAGCGGATAACGATATAAGGTAGAGAATACTGCTTCTCTAAAAATTAAAACTGCCGTTTTCTCTAAAGAATACGGCAGTTTTTGCAGTTTGTTTTGTCTGATTTCTTGTCTGCCTGTTTTTACAGTTTGTATTTCCTTTCGGTTTTGAATCTGAGTTTCCCTTTTTAGAAACCGTACTCGTTCTATTATTTTTCGGTGTTGTTTTCTTGGTTTACGGTTTATTGGTTGGTTTAGGCTTAGACGGTTTATAGTTTAAAGCTTTCCAATTTTCACACGATCTTTCCGCTCCGTTTTTCGGATTAAAAGAAAAAATAGTATCGCCTTTAACAATTCTAACGGCATTTTCAATAGCACAATCCGGTTTCCATATTTTCGCTTTTTCGGCTTCTTTTGCAGCAGATTTTAGTCTTTCGTTCTTCCAATCATTTTCTTTTAGCCTTGCAATTACAAGAACATCCAAAATAGTTCCTTTTATTCCCGTTTTTAATAAGAATATATTTGATTTTTCCGGACTAAATTTTTTAACAGTATGCCAAAAATCGCGTTCGCCCGTAAAATTACCCGTTGCAGTACATTCGCCGTCATTGTTTATTTCATCATTTACAAAATCCAGCTTATCCGATACATACAGATGAAGTGCAATAACTTCGTCTTTTTTTACCTCTGCGGCTGGGAAAACATAATCTTTTCCTTTTTCAAAAGAACTCTGTAAATACAAACCGAATAAATTCCCCGCTTTGCTTACTTTAAATTTAATATATGCAGGCTTTGTTGGCGTTCCCGTCCTTATTTCGGAAAAAATAAGATCCGCAGGATTCGGATTTGCTCCGCAAAAAGGAAGCGAAAAATCCAACATATTGTTTTTTCCGCATTCCGCCGAACCTGCAAGCGTAAAGGTTTCACCGATTTTAAATTGCGCAGCGGGAGAAATTTTAAATACCGTATTTACTTCACTTTCTTCGGAATTATTTTCCGGCTTTAATTCTTCCGAAATACATACAATTTCTTCATTTGAATTTTCCCGTATTGCATGTGCCGTTACATTGGTAACCTTTCCCTCAAACGTAAGTACGACCGAATTGTTCGGTAATATTTCAAATGTTTTGAGAACCGCAGTTTTATTTTCGGTGGAAAGAATTGAAACAAAAGCAGGTTGTTCTATAAATCCTTTACAGCCCGCAACCGTTGTCAACAGCAGGCACATTGCCGCCGTTCGAATTATTTTTTTACAAGTCATATAGACCTCCTATAAAAACTTTTTGCAGGGATTTTTAAATCCCGAAAAATATTTTTTCAAGCACTTTTTGAAAAAAAGTGCATACAATATACGACGTTTGCCGATGAGGCAAACTCGCGAGATAAACATGGAGGCACCATTTGTGCCGAACTGTTTATCACATCTCCTATCTTAAAGATACACAAATATCGGAAATCTGTCTATAGGAAACCTTGAAAAAATATAAAATAGCTAACAAAATAATTTTTCTATAAATCTTTCTTGAAATAAAATATTTTTTGTGGTATACTAACCGTATGAAATACTTAGAAACAAATTCCAATGATCCGGAATACAATTTAGCTTTTGAAGAATATTGTTTTCGGCACTTGCCGCTTGAAAATCATGAATACTTTTTTTTATGGATAAATGAGCCGTCGATTATTATCGGTAAAAACCAAAATGCGTATCAAGAAATAAATTCCGAATACGTAACCGTGCATAATTTAAAGGTTGTCCGCAGAATTACAGGCGGCGGGGCGGTATATCATGACTTAAATAATTTAAATTTTTCGTTCGTTACAAAAACCATATTAAACGAAAAAATAGATTTTAAGCGTTATTATATTCCCATTATAAAGGCTCTAAAAAAAATAGGAGTTAATGCCGAATTATCAGGAAGAAACGATGTTACTATCGATGGACAAAAATGTATCGGTGCGTCTCAATCCGTTTGGCAAGGCAGAGTTTTAAGCAACGGATGTATTTTGTTTGATGTACAATTACAAGAGCTTTCAAAAGCCTTAAATGTGCGTAAAGAAAAACTTGAATCCAAAGGTGTAAAAAGCGTACGGGCAAGAGTTACAAATATTAAACCTCACCTCAAACGGGATATTTCCGTTTTAGATTTTAAAGCGGAGCTTTTAAAAACAATTTTTGAACTTGAAGGAGCTGTCCCTACGGAATACAAACTTTCGGAAGAAGAACTTAACGGTGTAAAGAAAATTTATAATGAAAGATTTTCCCGTAAAGAATGGAATTACGGAGCATCTCCAAGCGCAGAATATTCTCATTACGAACGGTTTCCTATAGGAAGTGTTGAAGTTTTCTTCAATGTAAAAAACGCTAAAATTTGCGATTTAAAAATTCACGGAGATTTTTTCGGCACAGAAGATATTTCCGGTATTGAAAAACTTCTTACAAATTGCGAATACAATAGAACAGCCTTAACTGAAAAACTTTCTTCTATTGATTTAACGCCGTATTTCGGCAATCTAGACAAAAAAGATTTTGTAGAAATGTTTTTCAAATAAACGGATACATCAAAACATCTGATGGGAAGCTCTAAAACCTCAGTTTTTCGAGGTGAGTTTTGCTTACCGGTTTACACTGAATTTAACTTGCGATGTTTTTCGTAAGGCATTGATATATAAGAACTTACTAAAAACTCTCTATCGGCAAAGCCGATGATCAGCTTTGCCGATGTGGCACCTTTAAAAAAATCTAACAAAGTTTTTTACAGATGCCCTGATGTTTCAAAAATGGCTGACCAAGCTATGAATTTCAGCATTAAGCTATTGACTTTTTATAGCAGGTTTCCGCATAAATAAAATAATATTAAATATTTTTCTATAATACACACAAATATCACTTATTTAAAACAGGGAAAGAAACTGCCTCTGCTTCCAAATCAAACCCGTTGCGGGAAATAATTTTTGCATAGACAATCGAACCTGCATTGATAGGATTTCCGGATACGTCTTTTTTATCTTCCGTAAAAGTTAGAACAACGGAACCGTCCACATCCGGTGCTTGAAACCATGCACGTCCTAACGCAAAGCAGACTTCATTATCAGGAATTAACTCTTCAACTAAAATTTCCATATATTTTCCGATAAAAGCGTCCAAGAGTTTTTCTGTTATGCCGGTTTGGATTTCCTGAATTTCATTTAATCTCCTTTCGGCAACTTTTTTGGGTATGCGGTTTTTAAAGGAATATGCAGGAGTATCTTCTTCGCGGGAATACACAAAACCGCCCGACCAGAGTGTTTTAAGTTTTTTTAAAAAGCCAACCGTTTCGGCAAAATCTTCTTCCGTTTCATTGGGAAAGCCTATCAAAAAAGTGGTGCGGATAACCGGTTCTCCGTAAGGGCTTTTTGATTTTTTAAATGCAGCGCGAATAGCATTTACGAGTTGTAAATATATTTTCGGCGAGCCTTTTCTGTTCATTGCTTTAATTATTTTTTCAGAACCCGATTGAAACGGAATATCAAAGTACGGAATAAACCTATCATCAGCAGTCATTACAGGAAGAATATCCTGCGGAAAATGGTCGGGATGAATATAAAGAAGTCTTATTTTAAATTCGCCTTTCAGTTTCGAGATAGCTTTAAGCAGAAAGGCGAGACCCGATTCTTTTATATTGGAATTCCCTATGCGGTCTTCTCCGGTTTGATAAGCCGCTAAATCCTGTCCTATTAAATTAAATTCGTAAAAGTCTCTTTTTATAAATTCTTCAATTTCGGAAGTTATTTCCGATACAGGGCGGCTTCTGAGTTTTCCGCGTATGATAGGAATAGCGCAAAAACTGCAAAAATTATCGCAGCCCT
Organism: uncultured Treponema sp.; assembly: GCA_938045195.1. GTDB lineage: Bacteria > Spirochaetota > Spirochaetia > Treponematales > Treponemataceae > Treponema_B. Next base: position 25,424 of record CALINC010000090.1, on the reverse strand, counting down.
CAGTAATTTTAATATAAGCCGAACGCGGAAAATTAAGTATTTTAGGGCGGCAGCCGGTGCAAAAGCCTTTTTGGGGAGGCGTTAGTACGGTTCTTTTAAATTTTTGTTTTGAAAAAAGCTGCGTTATTATTTCCGGCAAACGGGATAAGTCTCCGTTCCCGAAAATTGCATCGGCTTCCGGTAAATCGTTTTTTAAAACCTCAGCATACCGCTCCGCAAGACAGCCTGCCAAAAGAATCCTTGCTTTCGGGTACGCATTCCTTGCATTGATAACGGCATTTATAGACTCCGCCTTTGCAGACTCTATAAAGCCGCACGAATTAACAATAATTAAATCCGCTTCTTCAGCAGCATTGCAATTTTTCCAGCCTATGCTTTCCATAATTCCTATGATAAGTTCGGCATCGACTTGGTTTTTTGCACAACCGTGCAAATCTATAAAAAAATTTTTAATCGACATCGGTTATAATAAATTTGAATCTCTTTGTAGCGTCATCTTTAATCCATTTTAAATCTTTTACGATAACTTCTCCGGGTCGGCTTACTTCCAAATCTACCGTTTTTCCGCCTGCAACTAATTGTAATTTTACGGCATTGCCGTTTGATGCCCAAATCCTAAAACCGTTATTGGCTTGCACGGTAAGCTGTTCCGCTTTTTGATAATAGCGTTCTTCGCGGTTTGCCTTATCCGATTCATAGCGGAACAAACAATAGCCGCGAAAAGTTGCATTTAAAGTTACCGGATATGCGGAACCGCTTTCAAAAAGCGTTTTAAAGGCTGCGCCGGAGGGCAAAGCCGATACCGGCGAAACTTCAACATCACTTACTTCTTCCTCCGGTTTCAATGTTTTACTCATTTTAATGAGAACCAAAGCTCCTGCTTTGGGATTATTTTTATCCGTATCTTCAACAAGAATTTCCGCATCGGGAACTGCATCGCCGTCCAAATCTATTTTTATACTTTCTGCAAGATTGATAATCTGTTTACCCGACTCGGTATTTAAAACCACAGCGGGGCTTACTTTTTCAACAGATAAAATATAGTTTTTTTCTTTTACCGGAATTTCTATGGAATCTCCGGCAAATACCCTTTTTTCAAAAGTCTCTTGAGTTAGGGTATATGTTTCAGGCACTCTCGTATCAATTATTTCTTGCGTATGCAAATTTACAGACTGCCGCTCTTTAATGCTGGGGAGCCATTTTGTAAATAAAAAATAACCTAAAATCGACAAAGCTGAAATTATAATAAGACTTACAAAAACGATTATGAGCGAATGCGGAATTACAATGCCTCGCTTCGGTAAAAGCGTATCAGGCGGCAAATCGGTTTCTTGTATTTTTATTTGCTTATAAAGCGTTATAATTTCATCAGGGTTAAGCCCCAAATAGTCGCAGTAATTACGCAAAAAACCTACGACATAGGGTTCTGCAGGAAATACGCTGTAATCGTCATTTTCCAATGCTTCAAGGTACCGTCTTGCTATATTTGTTTCTCGTGCAACTTGTTCAATATCGAGCCCATGCTGTGTTCGTGTTTCGGTAAGAAGTTTTCCTATTTCATTCATTATATTGCTCCGCTATATTTTTAAGTTTAGTCAAGGAAGAGGAAGTTATCCAAAACCTTTGCCGTGGGAGGCGCATCAAATATGAAATTTTTACTGCCGATACCCATATTAAGTTTATAATTATAAAAGTCAAAAATCACCTTTTTGCCCGAAATCGGGATTGCCTCAATTCTTCGGATAAGCTTTGATTGGGGAGAAATCATCACACGCAATGTTTTAAAAGTTTCCGCTGCATTTTTTCTATTCATAATTAAAACGACTACAGGTTCAGAGGGAACTTCTTCAATCTGCACAGGCGAAGCAGACGTTTCATATTGAATGGTGTAAGAACGCTTCATAAGAGAAAGCCCTTGAGGTGTTGCAAGTGAGGTGCCGCCGGCAGAACTTTGCTCTATTTCGTGCCGCAAAATCGTTCGATACTCCGGTAAATAAATTAAAAGTGTGTTTCCGCTAAACACAATACATTGTTCCAAAGGCGATTTAAAATCTACCCGAAGCATATCGGGACGTTTAAACATTGCTGTCGCCGAGTTAGTCGAAGAACCCGTTGTTATATCCATATCCACTGTGTAATCGAAAATTTGCGCATACGTATCGGAAACGGAAGAAAAAAAAGCTGCCGCCGTTGTAATATTTTGAGAAAAACAAAAAGTTCCAATAAATAATAATAAGAAAATAGCCGTAATTTTTTTCATTTACCATAGTAAAGCAAAAATAAAGCATAAAGTCAAGTAGATGTGTTTTTAAAAAGATATTCCGTATTATTTTCTCAAGTATTCCGTAAAAACTGCCGATAAGAAAGAGTGAAATTCAACGTTGAGCGGACTAGTTTTTTTGTTCTCATCTTTGTACTAACACCTTTTGTTTTACAAGCTCAGGAAGAAGTTTTTTTATTCCGTTTTAAATTTAATAATGGCGATTCATATAAAATACATTCCATTGTGGACGAAATCGTATATGTAAACGGGCACTTTCATCATCAGGCACAGATTATAAACCGCATAACTGTTGAAGTCTCCGATGTTCAGCCTGCAAAAGAAAATAGTCCCGCTTCGGCTCTTTTTTCCTGCGAATTTATGACAAGCGAACAAAATTCAAATAAAACATTCAGCTGGGATAGAACATATCCGTCAATTTTCCGCAGAAACGAATTAGGGCTTTATTCTATAGATGATACGTATTTTATGCCGGTAGTACGGGATGTCCCGATGTTTCCGGAATATGCGGTTAAGCCCTTAGACGTATGGAAAAACAGCGGGCATGAAGCGCATGATTTCCGCGATGCTTTCGGTATGGAAAAACCTTTTATTGTTCCATTTGAAGTGGAATATCAATACATGGGGCTTAAAAACATTGACGGAAAATTTTATAGACATATTACGGCTTATTATGATTTAAATTACAGCGTTCCGCAGGAACTCTTGCAAAACTATAATATGCAAATTGATATTCCCGTAAAAACATTAGGAAAGTCAAAGCAGAATTTATATTGGGATGAAGAAAAGGGCAATCTTTTTTGTTATGACGAAGTGTTTGAGATAAAATTGGTTTTATATTCCGGAACTGTTTTGGATTTTAAAGGTTCAGCCCATGCGAAGGTGCTTGAAACCAAAAAGCCGGATAGTAAGGCCGAAGATGAATTAAAAAAGAATATAGAAAATTTAAATTTGGAAAACACCGATATAAAAAAAACGGAAGAGGGGCTTACGATAAGTTTGGAAAAAATCCGTTTTTTGCCCAATTCTGCCGAGCTTATGGATTCGGAAAAAGAAAAGCTGCAACAAATTGCAGAATTGCTTAAACCCTTTAATGATAGAGAATTTTTAATTTCGGGGCATACGGCTCTTGCGGGAACTGCGGAGGAGCGGCAGCTTCTTTCTGAAGAAAGGGCGGCAGCCGTGGCGAATTATTTGATAGAATTGGGTGTTCAAAGCAGGGAGCATATTTATACACAAGGCTTCGGTTCAAGGAAACCTCTTGTTGCAAATACTTCTCCCGACAATATGGCAAAAAACCGCCGTGTAGAAATTACTATCTTAAACAAGTGAAGATTTTATGTTTTAATTATTATTTTTTAAAAAATGTACTTTTTTAAAAATGCCTGCAAGATGTTCAACCTCGAAATCCGAAGCCCCCGCCGAAGATAAGAGTTTTGTAAAAAAGTCTTCATTTTCAAGCCTGCCTCCTGTTTTAAACATCCCTAAGTCTGCAAGGTGAGTGCATATTTCTTGTGCAGTACTTCGAATTTTTTGTAAAGAGGCTTTAGGCTTTATAAGTCCTTTTGGGGATATGTTTTTTTTGCCTGCAAAAATAGAATATGTCAAGATTAAAACTGCATGCGAAAGGTTATAAGAGCCGAATTTTTCATCTGCAGGAATATTTACCGAAAAAGTACACTGGGCAAGTTCTTTATCGGTGAGACCGGTACGTTCATTGCCGAAGACAAGCCCAAGCCGTCCGCCGTAAAAGCGTTCTAAATTGCTGCAAAGTTCTTCCGGCGTTTCGCCGCAATTTTTGCGTTTTTGCCCTATACGGCGGGTAGTACCGGCTAAAGCCGAACAATCTGCTCCGGCGATAGCAACGCTTTCACTGCTATGAGGAAAGAATTTCGCATTTTTCCATATATAATCGGCATTAAGAGCAAGCCGCAAAACGTCATCTTCATTATAGTTACGCTTATCGCCGTTTTCAGGGCATATAATTCTTAAATCGGACACCCCCGTATTTGCCATAACCCTGCATACAGCACCGATATTCATACTGGATTCGGGGCGGCATAAAATAACGGTTGTTTCAAAATTCATAATTTTTTTTCGATATTTATAAATCAAAATATAACGAAGCTTCGCCGTAGTCGCCTTGCTCGTCGGTTATGCTTATATCAAGAAAATTATTTTCTCCAAATTTTACTGAATCGGTGGAAACTTGAATTAAATAGGATGTCATAGAACTGCCATTTCCGTCTACATGTTCGTCTATATGTGTCATTTCCCAGATTTCGCAAAATTCGCCGTTAATTGAAACCGTTAAAGATTCAGCGGTTATAGCAGGTGCTATATCTTCTTCATTTGCTTTAAATCGGGTAAGGCTAATCGGACGAAAATAAATCATCAAGGCATTTGCAGCTCCTTTTATTCTAAAACAATGAAGCCCATAAATTTCCAACCGCCCGATTGCCGGATTTATTGTTAAATCGGTTTTTAAATCTATATTTTGACACCAATATTCAAGATAATTTTCTTTATATTCTTTTACGGCAAAAAAAAACGGATAAATTTTTTCTTCCGCCTCCAAAATAAATTCTCCGTTTTTATTGGTTTCAGCGGAGAATTCTATTTCAAATTTGTCATTCATCACGGCAACGATAGCCTTACAAAGAGGTACCCCGTTGTTGTTTTTTACAATTCCCGATATTTTCTTCATTAATAAAGCTCCTTTTATTTTTTCTTTAAGTATTTTACGCTGTCAAGAGCGACTGCTGCAATTATTATAAACCCTTTAAATACGAATTGCAAATTTGTATCAATTCCCAAAAAAGTGAGACAATATGTAAGACCGGTAAAAATAATTACTCCAATAACGGCTCCGCTTATTTTACCGATACCTCCGTTAAATGAAATACCGCCGACAACGCAGGCAGCAATTGCGTCCAGTTCATAACCTTGTCCTGTACCGGCACTTGCATTTGCTCTAAAAGCTTCGAGAAAAGCTCCTATTCCGTAGAATATTCCCGCCATAACAAAAACTCCCATTGTTACACGGAAAACACTGATTCCGCTAACACTTGCCGCTTCCGAATTTCCGCCGACAGCATACATATTTTTTCCGAATGTCGTTTTGTTCCAAATAAACCATGCCGCAATAATTGCTATAACGGCAGGGATAATGAGTTTGGGAAAAGTAATTAATTCTCCATTTACAATTCCTAAAATCCACCTGCCGCCAAGCAAATCTTTTATTCCGTTGTCGATTGAACCGACGGGAGTACCGCTTGTTCCGAAAAAGAGTAAGCCGTAAATAATAAGCTGGGTTGCAAGCGTTGAAATAAAAGGATGTATTTTTAAACTTGCGGAAAAATAGCCTGCAAACGCACTGAATAATACGCAGAATAAGATTGAAATAAACAAAGCTGCCGTCAAGCGCCATATCATAGGTATTGCAGTAAAGTCCCACGGACCTAAACCGAAAAAAGTAACTATGTTAAGACCCGGATGCAAAATTAAACCCGTTATGACAGCTCCGAGCGCAACCATTCTTCCGACGCTTAAATCGGTACCTGCCAAGAGAATTAAACCTGCAACACCGAGTGCATAAAACATTCTTGTTGAAGACTGTTCCAAAATAGTAAAAATATTGGGCAGCGACAAAAGATTGCCGTTTCCCGACAAGGGTGCTACGATTATGCAGATAATGAAAAAAACTAAAATAGCAAGATATAATCCGTTGTTGAGTAAAAATTTAGAAAGTTTGAATTTGTAAATATAATTGCGGAATGCTAGCGAAATATTTTCAATTAAATCGGTTCTGCCATTGCGTAAACTGATATTTTTTTGAGTATGATCGATAAATGCTTGATTTTTTGCATCTTTGGAATTTTCTACAGCCTGCATGTATTTATTTTTTGCATCTGCTAAGGCTGAATTTATTTCGAACTTATGCGAACTTAAATCTTCCGTAAGAGAGCGGATATCTTCCGGCGATTTTCTTTCGGTATAAGCTGCATAAATTTCTTTTTTTTCTGCTTCGCTTTTTTCCGTAATCGTTCTTATACTTGCTTCATAGTTTTTTTTACATTGCCTTTGTTTTTCGTTTTCTTCATTTATAAAGGAAGAAATATTCTCTTTAAAAAGTTTATTTGAATATTTTACCGCCTCCGATGTAAGCCGTTTTTCTTCAGTTTTATTTTGAGCGGCTATTTTTTTTGCTTCCGCCATTGACTGTATATACTCGTCAATTAACATTTTTTTTACATCGGAATCTATAAGTCTGTTTCTTTTTGTACTGTAAATTTGATTTTTCAAAGAAGCTATTTTATCAACACCGTTTCTACGAAGCGCATGCAATGCTTCAGCATATTCTTTTAATGTATCGTCTTCTATGGAAAACCCGATTTCAGAAAATTTTACTTGTTCTTTTTTTTCATGCTCCATGAAATGTACCCCTTTTTATATAATCTGCTGTGCATTTTAGTACGGATGTATGCTATAATTGCTCATACTATACCTATTTTTATTTTTTTATACAAGAGGGGCTTTTTGTCCTACAAGGTTTTTAGCTTACAGTTTAGTGAGCCGCCCATTCTATGCTTGAGGATTACAGAATAGCACGGCAATATCCGCTGCCATGATCGCAGTTGAAAAAAAAGAAAAAAAATGCTATAATTTCCTGTTATAAGGAATACCTATGAAAGAACGCTTAGACAATTTACGAAAAAGATTATATGAAGTCGAAAAAGAAGCCGAAAATCCTGACCTCATCAAAAATGTTACAAAATATAAAGAAACAATGCGCGAACATTCATATCTTTCAAAATTGATGAATGAATATGATAATTATCTTTCAATAGAAAGACAAATTGCCGATTCTAAAATTCTTATTCAAGAAGAAACCGATAGCGAATTAAAAGAAATGGCACGAGAAGAGTTACATTCCCTCGAAGCGGCTTTGGAAAAAAGCAAAAACGATCTAAAAATGCTTTTAATTCCTCCCGATCCATTGGAAGAAAAAAATATTATTATGGAAATACGCGGCGGTACTGGAGGAGAAGAAGCAGCCCTCTTTGCAGCCGACCTTTTTAGAATGTACACTCACTACGCTGAAATAAAAAATTGGAAATATGAAATTATTTCTTTAAATGAAACGGAACTCGGCGGATATAAAGAAATTACTTTTTCAATTTCCGGAAAATATGTTTATGGGAGTTTACGATACGAATCGGGCGTTCACCGCGTGCAGCGCGTTCCAGAAACGGAAGGTTCGGGGCGCATTCATACTAGCGCGGTTACAGTCGCTGTTCTCCCCGAAGCGGAAGAAACCGAAATTGACATTAAACAGGAAGATTTACGTATTGATGTTATGCGTGCCGGCGGCCCCGGCGGACAATGCGTAAATACAACCGACTCTGCCGTAAGAATTACACACTTACCTACCGGTTTAGTTGTCATTTGTCAAGATGAGAAAAGCCAAATAAAAAACAAGGCAAAGGCATTGCGGGTTTTAAGAAGCCGCCTCTATGATATGGAAGAAAGTAAAAGACAAGCTGAACGCGCACAAAACAGAAAGAGCCAAGTAGGATCCGGCGACCGTTCCGAACGTATACGGACATATAACTTTCCGCAAAACCGTGTTACCGACCACCGCATCAATTTAACACTTTATAAATTGGATGCCGTAATGCAAGGCAGTCTTGACGAAATCATCGACGCGCTTTGCATTGCAGCCCGTGAAGAAATGATGCAGGCAGCCGATTACCGCTCATAACGTACAAAGCAGATGTTGCCGATAAAAGATGCCCGTCTTGCAGCCGCAAACTTTTTTTTAACATCACCGAATTTAAAAAAACACGAATACGAAAAAAATTCTGCGCTGCTTGATGCCGACATATTACTTTCCTTTCTTTTAAAAAAAGAACGCTCATGGCTTCTATCGCATTCCGATTTTGATATTTCCGAATTTAAAAATGAATTTGAAACACTTAAACAAAAAAGGTTTAAAGGCTTACCCATTGCCTATTTAACCGGCGAAAAATATTTTTATGGGAAAAAATTTTATGTAACACCGGCAGTCTTAATTCCAAAACCTGACACCGAAACATTAGTTGAACGTTTATGCGTATATATGCAAAACAAATTACAAAAAGACGGAACAGCTAATTTTTTTATCTTAGATATGTGTACCGGTTCCGGCTGTATAGGAATTTCCGCAGCCTGCGAATTGAATTCTTTATTAAACAAAAAATTTAAAAATAACGAAATTGAAAAAAAAACTTTTATCAAAAATAAGTTTGCACTTATGCTTGCAGATATTTCGGAGGAAGCCTTAACAATTTCAAAAAAAAATATGCAAGAACTCTTACCGAAAGAATTAAAAGAGCGGACGCGCATTATAAAAACCGATTTACGAAAACCTTTCCCGGTGTTTGAAAACAATATATATGGAATAATAACGGCAAATCCTCCGTATATCCCCTCTAAACTTACGGAAGAGCTTTTAGCTGACGGAAGAGGCGAACCGCGCCTTGCCCTTGACGGCGGCGAAGCAGGTTTGGATTTGATAAAGCCTTTAGCGGAAAATGCTTTTACTGCGTTAAGTGCTAACGGCAAAATATTTACTGAAATAGGCGAATACCATTCAAACGCCGCCGCAGATATTTTTAAACAAGCGGGTTTTATCAATATTTCAGTTATTAAGGATTTATCGGGAAAAGACAGAATAATTGAGGCTGAAAAACCGGCAGGCACCATATAAAAATCAACACCCACGGCGCAGAACATACGTTGCGCGGCAACAGGGCATTAAACCCTCGCACGGATAAAAACCGGAAGAGGCAGGAATCGAACCTGCCATTGCAAATTACGCAACCTACGGTTTTGAAGACCGCGGGAGCCACCAGACCCCATCTGCTTCCAAAGTGTACCGAAGTTTATAGTTTTTTACAAATTTTGTCAAGATGTTATAAAAATATATAAAAACCCTATAACGCCTCTGTTTCTTCGGTTTTGAATTTTCTTACTTCTTGTACAAGTCCGTCGATACTCTTTTTATTCTTTGCAGCAATATCAAGAGACTCCTTTGTTGCAGCATTTATAAGATCAACTTGTTCGGCAATGGAATTCATATTCTCCCGCAAAATTTTTGTCAACTTATCAAGATGTGAAGTTGCATCAATAATTTTTTCCCCGCCTGAAAGCATCTCGGTAGAATTATTTTTAACCTCACCGGCCATAGCGTTAATCTCTTTAATCATTTCCCAAATTGCTTTACCGTTTTCTTCCTGCTCTTGCATTGCATGGACCACGCTTTCAATAGATGTGCCTACATCGCCGGAATAGCCTTGTATAAAATTAAATTTTTCTACGGCAGTAGAAGCGGAACTTGCAAGTTTTCCTATTTCTTCGGTTACATTTTTGAGCGTTACGGAAATCTTTTTACCGTGCGTGCTTGATTCTTCTGCAAGCTTCCTTATTTCAGCAGCAACAACAGCAAAGCCTTTCCCCGATTCTCCGGCATGAGCCGCTTCAATGGCAGCATTCATTGCAAGTAAATTGGTTTGCCCGGCTATATTCTGAATAACCGATCCCGTCTCGATTAAGCTGTCGGAGGCTTCGGCAATTTTTTGAGAAATCTCATTTGCTATTGTCAAAGCGGAACGTCCGTCATTTGTTGCAGCCGAAAGATTCATAATAGATTCTCTGGTTTCTTTTATGCTTCCGCCTACAACGCCTATACTTAATGTCATCTTATCAAAAGAAGCCGAAGATTCTTCAACAATATACGCCTGCCGTACAATATTTTCATTTAATGATTGGAGCGTCTTAATAATCTGCTCAATCGCGGATGCCGTTGCAGAAATACTTTGTTCCTGCTCGGCAAACCTATCTTGTAATGTTTCAATACTATTGGTAATTTCAGCAACAAATTCACTGACCGAAAGCATATTAATTTCAAGATCCGAACCCACTTCTTCCATACCGTAAGAACCTTGTCCTACTTTTTGTATGGAATTCTTTAGTTTAAAAATTGTTTTATTAAAATATGACGATAAAAGACTTGTTTCATCGGCACCGTCTTCGGGCAATTTTATAGTCAAGTCGCCTTCACCTTGAGAAATATTTTTTAAACCTAAAATTACACGGTTAATCGGTTTTACTATATGCCTTGCAAGTAAAAAGCCTGAAATCATCGCAACAGCGAGTTGAATAAACGCAATCAAAATAAAAATATTAATTAGATTTGTTACATTTTCGGAAATAAATTCTGCAGATGGTGCCGTTATTAAAAGTGTCCAGCCCGTATACCTCATAGGCGATGTTGCGGAAATATGCTGTACATTACTTATTTTAGAAACATTAACTAAAGACACTTCCGACAATAATGCGTTTTTTAAAAAAATAGAAAAATCACTTTTTTCATCGCCGGCAATTTCCGTAAAAATACTCTTATAAAGAATTTCAGGACGGCGGTTTCCCAGTATTATACCCGACGGACTGATAAGATATGCCGTGCCGGTTTCTCCTACGATAATATCGCTTATTAAATTTGAAAGAGAATCGCCTAAAAGGTATGCACATATAACACCGGATATTTTACCTTGTAAGTCATGCATTGGAATTGCGGCAATGGAAATATATGTTCTTACTTCCGGCGACATCGCAGGTTCCGTAATAATATATTTACCTTTTATTGCAGATTTAAACCAATCCGTTTGGGATACATTTTGCGTTTTATCATCAGTATAAAACATAATACCGTCTTTTCCGCATATTCCGAAATTAATCCAGCCTCGCTGCTTTTGCATTTGAATTTCATTTTTGAACAGCTTTATTTTTTCTTTATATGATATGTTGTCTTCCTGTATTGCCGGCATATTTGAAAAAGCTTCAAGTTTTCCGAATATGGAATTTGAACGCTCATTTAAAATTTTTGATGAACTAAAAACAATATCCTGCAAAAAATTTTCGGTATTTTTCATAAGAAAAAAAGAAGCAAGATATATCGAAACAATACATAATATAACTAAAATTGAAACGGCAAAAAGGGTAAATGCCACTATCAGTTTATTTTTAATTGAAAATAATTTTACGCGCTTATCGGTTATTGCGTTTTTTTGCTTCATAAACTTCTCTCCTACTTCGTTAAGGTCTTATCGGAATTTTTTACAAAGTCATTAAGCACAGCTTGAGTATTTCTGCCGGAACAGGCTTCTTTTAAAGCCGTATTCCAATACTCACGCATTTTTGAAAAACCGGTTATATTATTATAATACTGCCCGAAAAAACGCTGTAATACGGAATTATAAAGAATTTCATCATCATCTATTTCAATTTCTATTTTAGAACTTGCAGGAAAGCCTCCGGTTGCAGTAACCAGTTTCGGTGCCCAAACTTTATCGGTTGCCGCAAATTGTAAAAACTTTTTTGCAGCCTTTATCCTTTTTGCATCCCCGTTGTTAAAAACACAAGCACCGCCCGCTAAAAATTCCAAAGAGGGGCTTCCCGAATCATTCGGAAACGGCATATAAATAGGAGTAAAATCTTTTCCATTATATTTACGTTTTCCGTCATACATTTTATTAAGCTGAGGTGAATACAAAATAGTATGAGCTGCCTTTGCTTCTGCAAACATTGCAATTGCGTCATTTGAAGTCAGTTCCGCTCCATCAAAAAGCAGCCCTTCTTTTAAAGCCCTTACAAGCCACTGCAAATTCTTCACTGCATTAGGAGAATTAAAAATATATTTTGAATAATCGCCGTTTAATAAATTTGCATTTCCGTACAAATTTACCAAGAACGCCCTAGTTCCCTGGTCACCGCCTTGAGTTTTATAATAAAAAACGCCGGGTGTTTTTCCGCTTGGAAGTTTTTCTCTGAGAGCCGTCAGCAGGGCTTCATATTCGGCGACAGTCCACTGCCTGTCTCTACGTTTATAAGGCAGCATATCTATAAGCCCCAAATCTTCAAGCATCTCCTTATTAAAAGCCATCGAAAAAGGACCTTCATGCATCGGATACATATACGTGCGCCTGTCGCTGCCCGCCGACACCGATAAAAGACCTGTTGTGATATACGGTTTTTCGGTCGCAAGAACATCGTCAAGCGGCTCCAATAAACCCTTATTTGCCCATACAATAATACGGCCGGGAGCATCATAAATAATATCGGGCGGAGTTCCTGCTTTAAGAGCTTTGTCTATTTTTTCTGAACCGTCTGCAAAACTCAATAAATTAAACTTTACCTTAATTGAAGGATTTTCTTTTTCAAAAGCAGCAATTAAACTTTTTTCAAAGTCGCCCTCTACCCCGCTTTCCGAAGTAAAATTCGGAAAAGACCAAAACTCAATTTCAGCCTGAACTTGCCCGCTTTGATTTTTCATGCATGCCGAGAAAAAAAATAAAACAGCAGTGCCGCACATAAAAACAAAAATCAATAGTTTTTTATTACTGCAAAAAAGAAAGTTATTCACTCGAAGCTCCAAATATCCGCATTTTAGACATATTTGAGTATTCTAGCATTATTACTCAAAAATGTCAACTAAACGATTGTATCTGTATCGAATTTCAATATATCTCTTGACATTATTTACGTTTTTTTGATATACTACACTTCAACCGTTTTAAATTGTTCGATATAAACCCGTTAAAATATTTGAACAATAAAAAGAAATTTATAAAGAGGTATAAAATGTACGCACTTATTGAGTATAAAGGTAAGCAGTATAAGGCAGAAAAAGGTGCCAAACTTACCGTTGATAAACTTTCCGAAAAGGAAGGTGCCAAAATTGATATTGATACGGTACTTTTGGTCAGCGATGGAGATAAAATCAGCGTCGGTACGCCTTATGTAAGCGGTGCAAAGGTCTCCGCTACAGTGGATAGTAGTTTCCGCAGTAGAAAAGTGATTATTCACAAGCATAAGGCCAAAAAAAACTATCATAGAACGCAAGGTCATCGGCAAGGCTATACTTGCATTACCGTAGACGATATTATCGGGTAATTATGATACGGATTTTGCTTGTTTCAAATAAAAATGATGAATTTTTACAATTTGAATCAAGCGGTCATGCCGGAATGTCGGAGAAAGGCAGCGACATAGTTTGTGCTGCGGTAACGGCATTATTAAAAACAGCGGTTTTAAGCCTTAAATATGCCGAAAAATGCAGTACGGGCTTAAAAGTGAAAACGGATGCACAATCTTCGGGAAATCTTTCAGCGGAAGTTATCGACTTTTCGGATAAAGATAAACCGGGACTGCATTATTTATTTGAATTTTTAGCAATAGGTTTAACGGCTATAGAAACCGAATATCCCGATTATGTGGTATTACAAATAAGAACGGGTTAGCGGTAAAAAACCGGAACCTGTTGCGGCAAAATCTTTTGGAGGATTATATGGCACGTAAAAAAGGCGGCAGCGGCGCAAAGAACGGAAGAGATTCCAATCCTAAATATTTGGGTGTTAAGGCTTACGGCGGAGAAACAGTATCAGCCGGTTCTATTTTAGTAAGACAAAGAGGTACGGCAATTCACCCCGGACAAAATGTAGGCTGCGGTAAAGACTATACCCTGTTTGCAAAGGCGAACGGCATAGTTGTATACCACGAAAAAAAAGGAAGAAAGCTCGCCTCAATTGAAGCAAAGTAAATTCTTCCCCTATTAAAAATACCGGGTATATACTGTACTCGGTATTTTTTTATAAATAGAACTTTATTTATTCAATCTTTTAAAAACAAACAACCCTATTAAGGCTATTATTCCGCCTGCCGCAAAGAAGACGAAAGCAAGAAAAGGACGGTTTTGACCGAAAACGTTTCCTGCAATGGTGGATGTTATAATCGATGGTATTCTTGCAAAGGTAGAAATTAAAAGCCAATCAATCATTTTTATCGGAGTTAAGGCAGCCGTATAGGTTAAAATATCTTTCGGTGTCCCCGGAATAAAAAATACAATAAAAACTATCAATTTAAGTTTTTTCTCATTTTGAAAAATCTTAATTGATGCGATTTTTTCTTTTGAAAAAAACAATTCTACGGCAGGCTGCCCAAAGCGTTTTACCGCTAAAAAAATTACCGCGCTTGCCGCACAAATTCCTATAAGGCATATTATGCAACCCTCAACGGCACCAAACGCATAACCCGCTCCAAGCTCAAAGGGCTCGCCCGGAATTACTGCAACAATAACTTGCATAAAAACTGCAAAGATAAAAAAGAGTCTGCTTAAAAACGGATGCAGTTTTATATATGTATGTACCCTTTGTGCATCCGTTACAAAAGCAATAGCGGGCTTTCCCCAAAAAAAATAAATCAAGATGCCCGCCGCCGTAAGTAACAGTAAAACGGCGGCAGTTATAATCTTTCTTGCCCTATCGGTAGAATGTATAAGCCCGAAAAACATAGTCTATTTAATCAGTACAAATTCTACGCGGCGGTTTTTCCACCAGTTATCCTTATCGCTAAGCGGAACAACCGGCTTGGTGCCTCCCATTCCTACGGAAGAAAGCCGCGATGCTTTTACACCATGCCCTATAAGGAATTTCCGCACGGCATCTGCCCTCTGCGTCGAAAGCGGAATTAATGCCGTTACTTCTTCTTTCTCGGTACCGGTTGTAGTATTTGCATGCCCTTCAACTTGAACTTGATATTCAGGGAATTTATTTAATATTTCAGCGACCCGTTTTAAGATAGTATTGTTTTTATCAACTACAAGTGCTTCAAGTCCGTTAAAGTCCGCTGCATTTGCACGGAATATAATTGAAGGAACTGCGATTTTAAGTTTATTCCCGTCGCGGATTACAAGAATATCGACAGGAACATAGCCGCGGTACACTGAGGTTATTCCGGCTTTATCCGTAACCGTAAACGTAAAGGGATAATCCGTTGCAGACTGAACCGTTTCGCCTTTTAGCGAACGCCCGTCCCAAATAAGCTCATTTGTAATTTTTTCTTTTCCGCCTGTCTTCCAAAACAGCCTTCCGCCGTTTGCTTCAGGCTCGGTTATTTCAAATTTCCAATCGGCAACTCCTGCGGCGGTTTCGGCACTTAAACCGATAAAAAGGTCATCATCTGTACCGTCATTATCCGGACTGAAATATTTCGGTTTCAGTTTTACGCTTAATTTTGCGGGCTTTGTCGAAAGAATAAAAGGTTCGGTAAAGGCAGTTACTATATCGCCCTTTTTATATTCTATATATGTTACAGCCATATACGTTCCGTCTTCCGCAATGCCGGTATTTTGCAGGTTCTTTCCATCCCATATAAATTTAGTTTGCAGCTTGCCGTCCTTTTGAGCATTCCATTCTGCAAAAAGCTCACCGGAATCTACATTGGAAACTTTTACATTCCAGTCGGCAATTTCAGCGTCAATATTGGTTAAAAGCGTAAATTCCTGTATTGTATTTTTTCCGCCGGCAGGAGAAAATACGGAGTGTTTTGCTGTTATGTAGCCCTTTGCCTCGCGTCCGTCAACGGTAATTCCGTCCAAACGCTGCGTAGTTTTATTTCCCGCTTCATCTTCAGCTTCAACGATATACGCATATTTTCCGTCTGCAACCTTATTGCCCAAATCATCGTCGGCAGCCCATTCAATATTTTGAGCTTTCTTTTCCCATGTAAAAGTTTTTACGGCTTTATTTTTAGAATCGGTAAAACGTCCAGTCCACATTTTCTCTTCCGAAGAAATTTGGGCAATGGGAAGCGTTTGTTTTTTATTGCCCGCAGTAGGAGAAAATGCCAAATACGGAGCGGAAAGCCGAATTTCGGGATAAACCGTATCAATGAGAATTTCGGGAATAACCGACTTTGCAGAACTCTTATTTGCAAGTTCAACTTCAAATTCTGCGGAATACTTTCCATCGGGGCAGAATAGAGTTTTTGTACTGCTTTCGTCTTCGGGTTTTCCATTCCATACAATTTTTTTAGGCGGTACGGAACCCTCAAATAGTTTTACGGTTTTTCCTTGTGTATCTTTAATTAAAACCTTATATCGGTTTACTCCCGTTACGGATTTTACAATAGGATAGAACTCAATCGTGTCTTTAGAACCGTCCCCGTTCGGAGAAAACGCCGTATAGTTAGACTGAAGAATTATATCGGCTTTTTCGGTATTAAGTTCAACGATAACGGCGTCGGTTTTTCCTGAATTTCCCGCAGCGTCCGTACCGCGCAAAATATACGCATACTTTCCGTCTTCGGCAAAACTGCCGTCCGATTTTCTTCCCGTCCACTCAAATTTCGGCGGCAGCGTATTTCCCAAATCGGCAGTATAAATCGGCTTATCACTTACAATTTTATTTCCGTTTGTGGTTTTATAAATTTCTACAGCCCATCTATCTTCCGTGAGCTTTACTTTTTCAGCGGTTTGCTGTTGCGAAAAAATGACGCTATCCGACTTTCCGTCTCCATCCGGAGAAAAAATCTTTTCCGAAACGGAAACTTCGGCAGACGGCGGAGTTATATCTAAAACAAAATGAGGCGTTTCGGTTTTAGGCATATAGCCGTTAATATAGGCGGCAGAAATAAACGCCTTGTATGTACCTTCTGGCAGAATAGCCCCCTGTGAATCTTTTCCGTCGAATTGCAGTTTCCCGATTTTATCGGGAGTACCGGTAAATGTCTTTACGGTTTCACCGGCTTCATTTTTTACCTCGACAGACCATTCTTTTAAACCTGCCGTAATCGGGATTGACGGGAGCAATTCCATTTTGGAAGCAGATTCCGACTTGGGAGAAAACGCTTTTTTGTCTATAGAGATATTGATTGACGGCTTATTTGTATCTACGATAATATTTGAAAGCGTTTTTGAACTTTTATTGTTTGCCCTATCGACCGCCTCTACTGTGTATTTATATTTTCCGTCGGGGACAATAACACCCTCATCGTTTTTGCCGTCCCAACTAAAGGGTTTAAGCTCCGTATTTTCAATCTTTACCGTACGGACAGGGGTTCCCTGCTCATTGCGTATCACGGCAGTCCAGAGGTCTTCCTTAGAACCGAAATTTTCAAAGGCGAACGTGTCCTTATTTCCGTCGCCGTCGGGGCTGAAGATTAAATCCGCCGCTTTCTCAGGCACATCAAGGGTTAGATCCGGAGGCGTTTTATCAACAACGGCAGTGTATATTTGAGTTTCCGCCTTGTTTTTATTATCATCTTCGGCTTTTATCGTAAAGGTGTATTTACCGTCAGGGGCAATTTCACCTGAATCGGTACGCCCGTCCCATCTCAGCGTATCAGGAATTTCCACACCTTTTTTAGAGGTTCCTAAAAGTTTAAAGAAAGAAGCGGCGCCTTTCATTTCGCGCAGCGGAATTTTATTTGCTATTGTACGTACCGTTTTACCGCTTTCGTCCTTAATTTCGCACGACCAAGCGGTAACATAGCGTTTATCGGTTATTTTAAGCGGGAGCTCCATAGCATCATTTTCACCGTCATCATTCGGCGAAAAATAAACGGTATCCATTTTAGGTACGGACAAGGTTATCTGCGGCGGTTCGTTATCTTTTAAGCCGAAGTGCGTATTAACTCCGGCTCCGAACGCCCATATCCCGTTGTAAAAGGGTTTTGCAGTAAATTCCGGACGCAATTCGCTTTGCTGCCAGCCTTGTTTAGCCATAAAAGAATTTTTTCCTTTACCGGAATTTATTTTGATTTTTACGCCCAGATTAAACGAGGGGATAAAGGTTTGTTTTTTATAGTGCAGCTCAAGAGCATTTAAAACAAAACCTGTTTTGAATGAAATCATATCCGCCATTTCTAAATGAAGCCCCGTGTTAAATATAAAATTTTGGAACAAAGGAGCGGAAATATCAGTATGTACACCGAGTTTAAAGCCTTTTACGTCAACAAAAGTTGCAGCAAAGCCTATATGGGGAGTAAACATAGCAGGAGTTCCTGAAGAGTTTTTTCCTTTTATGCCTTGACTTTTCGGATTGTAGGTTTTGCCCATACCGCTTATTGAAACACCGAGCTTGGAATTTTTTAAAAACCCCAAATCGCCGAATTTATACAAAATTCCTATATCGGCTCCCAACCCCCAGTCTTTGCCGATGTCCGTATAAAGCCCAATTCCGACGAGTAGGTTTTCGGTTACGTCTTTTGAATAGGAAAAACGCATACCGCCCATGGTTCCGAGTTTTAATGAGGTAAATTCGGAATTTAAAAAGTGAAGACTTCCGGCTAGTGTTCCCCAGCGGGCGGGATATAAAAAAGCCAAATTTGCCGCATGACCGAAGCCTTTTTCTTCCTTTTTTAAGCCTGCAAGCAAAAAGTAGGAAACATCTAAAATCGGTCTTTGTTCAGCTCCTGCAAGTGCAGGATTTACGGCAAGACTTCCGGGTACCGTATCATCAAAAGGACCTCCCGCGGCACTTATCTGCCCCCCTGCAACAGACGGAGATTGCAATGCCGGTTTTTCCTCACCGCCTGAAACCGGGTCATAAGCAAAAAGGTTTATACTTATTAATAGAAACAAAAAAATAAAAATCCTTTTTATCCGTGCAGATGGGGTAATACTCCGGCAGTCTGCGTCGAACAAATTCAAAAAAACCATAAAAACTCCCTTAAATTCTTAAATTACAGGAACAAGCCTTATTATGTATTTTCGGCATATATTTCTTTTAAAATAAACAGTTTATCGGATAAAGAGTTACGGCAAAGAAAATCGGTACAAAGCTACCGTTATTCGTGCGGAGGGTTTAATACCCTGTTGCTGCGCAACGTATGCTCGCGTCGAGGTTGTTGATTTCCATCTAAAAAATTCTTCTAAACAAAAACTTAAAACCGCCGAAAATATCATTATGGGGAAAGCCTTTTAATAGGCTTTTTCAACCGGAGGGATTATGGTTAGAAGTTTATGGACGGCAGCAACCGGAATGAACAGTCAGCAGGCAAATATCGACACTGTTGCAAATAATTTAGCAAACGTAAATACGAGCGGCTTTAAAAAACAAAGGGCAGAATTTGAAGACCTTATATATCAAACGGTAAAAACGGCAGGTACGCCCGCTACTGAAGACACCATTACACCGGTCGGCGTGCAAATGGGACACGGGTCAAAACTTGCTGCAACACAGCGGCTTTTTGACCAAGGTCAGCTGCAGCACACAGGAGTAACAAGTGACATAGCCGTACAAGGCGAGGGTTTTTTTAGAGTGCTTCAATACGACGGCACCTATGCTTACACCCGTGACGGTTCTTTTAAAATAGATGCGGACAGACAGCTTGTAACTTCAAACGGACTTCGTGTTCTCCCTGAAATTATTTTTCCTGAGGGATATAAAAAGGAGACAATAACGGTAAGCCGCGACGGACGTGTTACCGTGAGGGTAGGGGATTTGGATGACCCTATTGAAGTTGGACAGATTGAACTGTACCGCTTTCAAAATAATGCGGGACTTTCGGCAGAAGGCTCAAATCTTTTTCGCCAAACTCCGGCATCGGGACAGGCAATTCCCGGTAGACCCGGATTTAACGGTTTTGGAAAAACCGAACACAAGTTTTTGGAAATGTCGAACGTTTCAACAATCAGTGAAATGGTAAATATGATTGTAGCTCAACGGGCATACGAATTTAATTCAAAAGCAATTCAAACCAGCGACAATATGCTCGGTACAGCCGTCAGTTTAAAACGCTAGGCTAAAACAGCGTTCTTAAATATTTGAGGTAATAAATGAATATTGCAGAAATAAAAGCCGGCGCATCATACACCGGCGGAATTGAAAAGTCTTTCTCCACTAAAAAACAGGATATTCCGGCAAGCGGAAACAAAGCATCGTTTGCGCAAATGTTGGATACGCTCCGCACGGCAGAAAATTCAGCCTCTATCGTTTCAGCGGATAAAAGCGGCTCAGTCTTTTCAAGTACGGTCTCCGATATGCGTCTTCCCGGAGATTACATCAGTTCCTTTAAACTTGAAAATCCGGGAAAATCCGATTATGAAAAAGCTGCACAAGGTATGGCTTCCGGATTCGGGCAGTCGGGCGGTAAGATTTTGGAAAAACATACCGTTGATAAAACGAGCAAACTATATGAGCAAGCCCTTGAGCTTGAATCGTATTTTGTAAAAGTTATGATAGATTCAATGCGGAAAACATTAAGCGGAAAAACGCTTTCGGGCGATGAATCTTTTGCAGGCAAAATGTATAATGATATGATGTATGAAGAACTTGGAAGAATCGTTACAAAAAATGCCGGTTTCGGTTTAGCCGATCAAATCTATCTTGAATTATACCGAAAAAATGCTTAAAAAACCAAATCAACACCCTTGACGCAGAGCATTGCCGAGTAACGGCGGGAAGAAATCGGAAGATGGCATATTCGGAAAACACCATCAGGTATAAAACTCTATATCAGCTTTGCCGATAAGGGTGTCTCTATGTGCGAAGGGCGCAAAGCAAATCCGGCAAAGGTTTTTAGATGTCTCCTTATTTAAATTTTTTGTTATTTGCTAAACTAGCAACGATTTTGAGTTGCAGCTGTTAGAAGACTCTACGGACTTTCTGAAAAAAATTTAATATCGGCAATAGCGGACGCGATAGAGACAGCAGACCTAACTTAGAGGAAAAAGAGGCTGTTAAGAAATTTCCAAGCGGAATGAAACGGCGGCTTAATTTAATTGCGGCTAATGCACATATCCGGACTTTTAATTTTGGACGAACCTACAATCGATATTGATCCGCAATCAAAAAATACTATTTTTGAATATTTACACAAAATCAACAACCCCTACGCTCTGCGTCGAGGTTGTTGATTATTTCTACAAAGAACTGCTATAAAATTTTGGAATTATATATTTGTCCATTCCTTAATAATAGATTCAATAGATTGTAAATCAAAGCCCAACTTTAGTACTTCAGCGCATTGTTCTGAAGTCCGCCAATCTTGAAACGGATTTTCATAATTTTTTTCAAAAAATTCATAAATCAGGTTTTCGGCATCAATGTATTCATTTTTAAAAATAGAAGTTGTCTGAATAGAACGTTTATCCAATTCGTTTCTAATGGCAGTTCTAATAGTATCGAAAAACATACCTTTATGAATTTTATAATTTGCACCCGTCATTAGTTTTATGAGTTCCGCTATTGAAGCCGATGTTTTTACTTCAGACGAATGCGGAACTGAAATTTCGGGCTTATCCAATTTTACATCTTTTTCTTTGTTCGGTTCTTCTACAAATTTTTTATTTGAAATAATATCTTTATCTATCCGGTCTTTAGTATCCGGTTGTTCAAGGTTTATAATCTTCGTTGTTTTATTTTTTATTACTTTTTCATCCGGTTTCTTTTTATTAGGTACAGGAGGCAAACTTTTTTGCTCTTGTGAATTTTCCGCTTGCTGCGAAATATTCTTTTTATTAGGTACCAGCGATAGTTTTGTTTTTGCCCATTGACGCTGTAAATATAAATCACCGCTTATACTATAGTAGTATCCGTTTACAACATTTGATAAAACAGCTTGTAATATTTCTTCATCTTTCCAGTCCCTATATCTTCCTATTTTTACAGCTTGAAAAATGTTATAATGATTTGTTTTATACTTACGGCTAAAAAGTAAAACAGCATTTTCAAAAGCGGCATTTGAATATGATGCCCAATATTTTACCGTATATGCAATTACTTTATCTTCAACACGTTTTACCGTATCAGGAATTATAATAGCTTCCCGCTGTTCTTTTGTAAAAATAATTTTAGAAAAATCAAAAGCGGGTGCAGGACGGTACTTTACGATATGCCGATTTTCTTTGGAAGCAAGAGCGGCTTGTTCAGCTTTATATTCATTTACCGAAGAAAGCGTATCGGTTACATACAGCCGTATCAACTCAGCGGATTTTTTCATTGCTTCCGGTTGAAAATTTAAAATTACGGCATACCGCGAAATTTTTTGCATAAATGAAATTGCCGCGAACCTATCATTTGAAATTGCGCTCACAATCTGTTCACAACGTTGAATAACATTATACACATCATTTTCATCTAAATTGGAAATACGAGTACTTATAAACTCAATTATTTGCTTAATTTGACTGATTGTTTTTTGTGCAAGTTTTACTAAATTTTGAGTCAACAATTCCTGAAAACGAGGCGAATGCCGCCTATAGCACGACATAAGTTCAATACGCATTTTTTCATCAGGATATTTTATTTTTAATTTTCCGTTATATAATAAAAGAGCTTCACGCAAAAAGCCTTTTTTTCTCAGTTCAAAATACCGCTCAATATCCAAATCATCGGATAAACTTAATTGGGGATATTCCTGCTTTAAAACCTGTTTTTCAAGTTCGGTTATTTGGGTCATAATTTCACCATGTTCCGCTCATATACTTGAAGTTATAATATAGAAAAAAACAAAAAAATACAAGTATTCACAATCAACAATCCC
The DNA here is from genome assembly GCA_938045195.1 of uncultured Treponema sp. Taxonomy (GTDB): domain Bacteria; phylum Spirochaetota; class Spirochaetia; order Treponematales; family Treponemataceae; genus Treponema_B. The sequence goes on along the minus strand of CALINC010000090.1, from coordinate 2,776 downwards.
GCAAAACAGCGGACTATTGTCTTTGCATGGAAATACCGCATCCCTCATAAATAAAAAATTTTGAAAAATAGACGTATGGTACATACCGTATTTACATTTTTAAGATTTAGGGATACACTACAGCATTATGAATAATATTCTTAAAACTACTAAGTATAAAGATAAAATTGTTTCATTAAATGAAGTATGTGTCCATGGTCATACATACTATGACCTTTTTAAAATGGTTTTAAATGACGGTATGAAATATTCGGCAAAAATTAGGAATATAAACGACATACATATTGCCGAGTCCTTAAAATATTTATCACAGATGAAAGATTCAGCCGGAATAATTTCAAACTATTATGATGTAATAAAAACAAAAGAAAATTATATTTTAATTTCAAAATGGATAGAAGGAAATCATCCCGATAATTCCGATAAAGATATATTGGAAAAAGCGTCCTTCGCATTGGCACAATTTAATAAAGATAATACGCATACGGGACCTTACACCTCTATGTATATGGATTCGGTTAAATATAATACAATCGAAGAACTCGTAGACGGAGAAACACAACCATACTTAGCAAATTATAAAGGGACACACTCCATTAAATTTTTAAGATCATGTTTGGACAAGTTAAAATCGGGCTTAGGCTGTTTAATACTTGAAGATATAAATATCGGAAATATACTAATTGAAAATACGGGACGGTTAAATTTTATTGATACGGAATATATGACTGCCGGTTTAAATTTATATCAATTTGAACATATCAATTTACTGAAATTTGATCAGGAAGAATGGTTTAATATTTCAAAAAATGCGGATAAAATTTTAATAACCTATTTTAAAACACTGGGAGAACCGAATAAACGAGCCTCAGCGCAAACCTGCGGCTACTATGTTCTAAGCATATTACGTAAATTATTTTTTTTGCAGCGGCAAAAAAAAGAAATAGACTATAATGAAATCGATGGGCAAATAGAAAAAGCCGCAGCAGTTGATTTATATTCAAATTCGGATTATAAATAGTTTGCATCTTATTCAGAGATCAATACATGAAAAAAGACATTACGAAAATTGTAAAAAATTGTAATTTTTTTTGAGAGCAATGCAACAAAGGATTATCCTGTAAATCTAACCCTAACTCCGCTTATAGGTGCAATAGCAGCAAGAAATTGCGCAATAGTAAAACCGTCAAAGTATTCGCCCGCAGTTTCAGCAATACTTGAAAAAATAATTTCAGATAATTTTTCTCCCGAATATATAAGCGTTATTCGTGCAGAAGGTTTAATACCATGTTGCTGCGCAACGTACGCTCTGCATCGGGGTATGTTGATTACTTTGGAACTCGGCGGAAAGTCGCCGTGCATTGTAGAAAAATCGGTAAATTTAAAAATTGCAGTCCGTAGAAATGTAAAAGTTGTTTTAAATTTATTCGATACGGAAATATCGGAAAGCGAAGTTAAAATGCTCCGCAACATAAATTTGATATTGTAATATGCAGAGCATTCCGTACATTAGACCGGCATATCTTACATACAGTTTTGAATTGCACAAAACAGGTCGGTAAACTTTTTTTATATGAAGCTACTTTAGTGATTGCCGGATAATTTTGAAACAGCTATATTGATTATTTGACGGGATTATGTTATATTACAGATGTATATTTTAAAAACTGCTTACAAAAAGTTTTTATGGGAGAAGAGTTAAACAGTTCGGCACAAATGGTGCCTCACTGTTTATCTTTCGAGTTTGCCTAATCGGCAAACATCGTATTATTATATGTGCTTTTTCACTTCGTTGCAAAAGCACTGAAAAAACTTTTTTCGCAAATTGATATTTGCTGCAAAAAGTTTTTATGGGAGAAAATTATGGATTATATTTTAAACATAAAAGACTTAAACAAGAACTATAAAACTTTTAGCCTTAAAAACATAAGCTTTCAAATCCCTCAAGGAACGGTTATGGGTTTTATAGGAGCAAACGGAGCTGGAAAAACCACAACGATTAAGCTCATAATGCAGCTAATCAAAAAAGATTCGGGACTCATAGAAATTTTCGGTCAGTCTGCCGAAAAAAACTTCAACTCTTTAAAACAAAAGATAGGCTTTGTTTATGATGAGCCCTGTTTTTATGAACAATTAAAAATAAAAGATATGACAAAGATTATCGCTTCATTTTATAATTTCTGGGATTGGAAGGCTTACAAAAATTATCTTTCGCAATTTAAGCTGGATGAAACACAAAAAATAATGCAGCTGTCAAAGGGAATGAAAACCAAATATTCACTTGCCCTCGCCCTATCCCATAATGCACAATTTATAATTATGGACGAGCCTTCAAGCGGCTTGGATCCGGTTATAAGACGGGAACTTTTGGATATTTTCTATGATGTAATAAGTGACGGAAAATGCAGCATCTTTTTTTCTACCCATATTACAAGCGACTTGGAGCGTATTGCAGACTATGTCACATTTATCAAAAACGGAGAGATAGTTTTTTCAAAGAGAAAGGACGATGTTTTTTCGGAATATGCTTTGGTCAAGGGCGGGCTTGATGAGTTAAAAGGAGGAATAGAAAGTAAACTTATCGGAATACGCAAAACCGGAGTAGGCTTTGAAGCCCTCACAAAAGAAAAACAAGGTCTTCCTGCAAGCCTCATAATCGAAAAGCCGGCTTTAGAAGACATTATGTTTTTTTATGAAAAGGCTTCCTGCAAAAATTTTTTATAGGAGGTGTGATAAACAGTTCGGCAGAAATTCAGCCTCACTGTTTATCGATATT
>CALINC010000089.1 GCA_938045195.1 uncultured Treponema sp. | reverse complement strand
TCTCTTTTTTCTGCAATTTTTTTTGCCGTATCGGTATTCATCAAATCTTTAAGATAAAATAGCTTTTCATAAAAATGGTTAATTGTAGTCGATACATGATTTTGATATTCCTCTTTTCCCATACCCATACGGGGCCGGATAGACGGATCATAGATTGGTCTATTACGGCTTCCGCCATAAGCAAATGCCCTTGCTATCCCTATCGCACCTAAAGCATCTAATCTATCTGCATCTTGAACGCACATCCCTTCGATTGAAGACGGTTTATTAGAATCTTTACCAGTGTATGAAACTTCTTCAATAATAGAAACAATAGTTTTACATAGAGCATCGCTTATTTTTTTAGATTTCATGAATGAAACAGCTCTATCTTTATTTGCTGTTGTATGCGGCGAAAGTTTACGGTCATCTACATCATGTAATAAGGCAGCCAATTGAACAATAAAAATATCGGCATTTTCCTTTTCCGCAAGGTAAGTTGCCGTACGGAACACTCTCATTGTATGAAAAAAATCATGACCGCTAAAATCTTCTCGAAATATACTTTCTACATATTTTTCCGCAGTGTGAATGATTTTTACTTTAAATTTTTCTTCATCAGTCATAATAATATCTTTTAAATTATAATTTTATCGGTACTAACCCAATATTCTTTACAGTCCGGTGTACGTTCCAATAAAAATTTATCAAAAAGTTCACGTCTTAATAGAGCGTGGTCGTTGAATGTGTGCCAAGTTTTTAAGACTGCATTCACTTCAACTTCAGAATATTTTTTATCAGACTCGAATTTTCCTTGCAAATATTTTAAGACATTTATTTTATCAGAAGTTTTCTTGGGCCATCTGACAATACGGCCTTCTTCATCAAGAAATTGTGAAATTTGTTCTTTTAAAACACTATCGGTTATCTTCAACAATAATTTTCCCAGTTCGATATTTTCTTCAAATTTTTCACTTTTAGCTTCTTTCATCCCTTCATCATATATTTTTTTCCAATTATTATCACTAGGATAAGTACATTTTTTCAATATACCAAGCACTATTTTATACAACCCCGACGACTTATCTTCATAATTACTGTTCTTTTCGATATTTTCCCATGCTTTATCATATTTTTTTAAAATAATTTCAATACAGAGTAAATGCGCTAAAAAGAATTTTATTTTTACATTATTAGCTTTTTTTGCAGCTTCTAATGCATTCATATACATAAATTCTGCCTTTGGATAATCTTTTTTTAAATAATTTATTTGCCCTAAATACCAGTAATTCCACAAATTTTCTTCATAATTATTTTCAGATAATTTTAATTTATTCATAAAGTATTTTTCTGCCTTTTCTATTTTATTTCCATACAAACAGCATAAATATAAACAGTCTTCAACATCTTCTCTTTCATCAGCATTTATTTTATCTTCTTCCAAGATTTTAATAAATAGTTTTTCAGCATTTGTATAATCTTTTAAATAATATTTACAAGCAGCAATAGATCTTCTTAAATACAAGGCATCTGTATCGTTCAATTTTTCAATGATAATTTTTTCATAAGCAGCTAAAGCTTCTTGATATTTCCCCATTGATTCTAATCTTGCAGCGATTATAATTTGTGAATTCATTGAGTATTTACCTCCGATATATATTTGTTTTCATTATTACACTCCAATATTTTATATCTGATTTTCCATTTTATTGAGTACCCATAAGTCTTTTTTAATATAATAATCCATTTCAATATATCCGGTATCTTTTAATCTGAAAACGGCAGAATTATTAAGATTTCCTATAGGCATTTTTAAGATTTGTTTGATTATCGCATTGAGAATTTTCCCATGAGCAACAATTAAGTATTTTCCGGGTTTTTTCTTTAATATAGCATTTATACACAATAAGGCTCTGGAATTAAGCTGAATTTCATTTTCACCGCTTTCGCAAGGAAAGTTTCTATAAATACTTTGATTTTTAGGTTCAGGGTATTTTATTTCGGCTTCTTCAAATGTTAAACCGGCAAGAATACCATTATCGCGTTCCTTGAATAAGTCATTTACTTCAATTTCAATATTCAATGTTTTTGAAATAATTTCGGCAGTTTGCAAGGCGCGTTTTAATGGAGAAGATATAATCAAATCAAAATCATAACTTTTCAATATTTCGGCGATATTTTTAGCCTGCCTTATTCCGATTTCAGTTAAAGGAGAATCATATAGACCTTCATGTTTTCCTTCATCATCTGCTAATGACCTTCCATGTCTTAAAAATATGAACTTATAATCCATAACAAATTACCTCCAACGGCTTCCTATAAATATTTTATAAGTCAATAATTTCCATAAAATTATTTATATAAAAATCGGCTTGATGTTGTTTATACTTTTTATCTTTATCGTATAAACAGGTTTTCAATCCTACAGCTTTTGCACCTATAACATCGACTTTTTCATTATCGCCCACCATAAGCGTTTCCGAAATTTTTGCATCCAGCGGCAT